>NZ_JAZDCU010000005.1:0-371255 GCF_036324085.1 Pseudomonas auratipiscis | reverse complement strand
TTCCGACTACGCCAGAAGTGGGGCGAATTATAGAGAGATCCGCAGGGGCGTCAAGGACTTATTACAACTTTGTTTCAAGAGGAGCATTTCGGCCATAAGAGGCAAGCTGCAAGTAAAAGCACGAACACCGCGCCTCCCCTTACAGCTTGCCGCCCGTTAAATAGCCTTGAGGGTAATACGAGCGAAGGCCTTCTTGCCGGCCTGGCAAACATGGGTAGCACCCAAGGCAAATACGAAGCCACGGTCAACTACCTCGCCATCGACTCGTACGCCACCAGCAGCAAGTAGGTCGCGCGCTGCTGCCGAATTCTTGACCAGGCCTGCTTTATTAAGGACAGCAGAGATAGGCATCTCCTCGCTCCCTTGCACTTCTACTTCCGGCAGGTCTTCCGGCAGCTCGCCTTCTTTCATACGGTTGCCGGCGCCGCGATGGGCATTTGCAGCAGCCTCTTCACCATGGAAGCGCGCAACGATCTCTTCAGCCAGCTTGATCTTGATGTCGCGCGGATTCGCGCCAGCTGCAACATCCGCACGAAACGCGTCGATTTCTTCCATCGAGCGGAAGCTCAGCAATTCGAAGTAACGCCACATCAGCGTGTCGGGAATCGATACAAGCTTGCTGTACATCACCCCCGGCGCTTCCTGGATGCCTACATAATTACCCAGGGACTTGGACATCTTCTTGACGCCATCCAAGCCTTCGAGCAGCGGCATGGTCACGATATTCTGGGCTTCCTGGCCGTAGGAGCGCTGCAGCTCGCGCCCCATCAGCAGGTTGAACTTCTGATCGGTACCACCGAGCTCGACATCCGCCTTGAGCGCCACAGAGTCATAACCCTGTACCAACGGATAGAGGAACTCGTGAATAGCAATCGGCTGATTGGTGGTATAGCGCTTGTCGAAGTCATCGCGCTCAAGCATGCGCGCCACGGTGTATTGCGAAGCCAGTCGAATGAAGTCCGCAGGCGAGAGCTTGTCCATCCAGGTAGAGTTGAACGCGACCTCAGTCTTGGCCGGATCAAGAATCTTGAATACCTGCTGCTTATAGGTTTCGGCGTTATCGAGCACCTGCTCGCGCGTAAGCGGCGGGCGTGTGGCACTTTTGCCACTCGGATCACCAATCATGCCGGTGAAGTCACCGATCAGGAAGATCACCTGATGCCCCAGATCCTGGAACTGGCGCAGCTTATTAATAAGGACGGTATGCCCCAGGTGCAGGTCGGGCGCGGTAGGGTCGAAACCCGCCTTGATCCGCAGCGGCTGCCCACGCTTGAGCTTCTCGACCAATTCGGACTCGACCAATACCTCTTCCGCACCACGCTTGATCAGCGCTAGCTGCTCTTCAACCGACTTCATAACAGACCCGCAGGCTCGAATTCAAAGGGACCCAACCATACAAGATCAGCCATCAATTACAAGTTTTTGCCCCGGATGTGACCCCGTAGCCGACTGATGACGTCTGCGCGCTTGCGCTGAAAGGGTTTTGGTTATATTTTATACAGTTATTTCATCTTCATCATGTCATTCATCTTTTCCAATTCATCTATTTCAAAGTCAATTCATCTATGACCAACGAACCGCCTAAAGCGCCCCCGCTTTATCCGAAGAGCCACCTGTTGGCCGCCAGCGGCATTGCCGCCTTACTCAGTCTGGCCTTGCTGGTATTTCCATCCAGCGAGGTGGAAGCCAAGAAAACCACCCTGAACCTCGAGCTTGAAAGCCCTGCCGAGCAGCTCAAGCAGGAACAGGAAGCCCCGCTGACCCAAAGCGCCGAAGCTTCTGCCGCTTCTCCGTTTGCCCAAATCGACAACAGCAGTTCGCCTACCGAGGAAACCGCCAAAGTCGAGGCAGCTCCAGCCGCTGCATCTGCCGTCCCAGCTAAAGACGATGGTCACCGTGAGGTCACTGTAAGCCGCGGCGATACGCTTTCTACCCTGTTTGCCAAGGTCGGCTTGCCAGCCGCCACAGTTCACGAGGTACTGACCAGCAACAAGCAGGCAAAGCAGTTCAGCCAGCTTAAAAGCGGCCAAGTACTTCAGATTGAGCTGGACAAGGACGGTCAACTCGCCAGCTTGCACAGCAAGGTCAGCGATCTGGAAACCATTCGCCTGACTAAAAGCGCAAACGGTTACGCATTCAATCGCGAGGTCAGCAAACCAGTAATCCGCTCGGCCTACAGCCACGGCGTGATCAAAAGCTCGCTGTCAGCCTCCGGCCAGCGTGCGGGCCTGCCCCACAGCCTGACCATGGATATGGCGCGGATCTTCGGCTATGACATCGACTTTGCCCAGGATATTCGCCAGGGCGATGAGTTCGACGTGATCTACGAGCAGAAGATCATGAACGGCAAAGTGGTAGGCAACGGTAATATTCTTTCGGCACGCTTCACCAACCGCGGCAAGACCTACACCGCAGTCCGCTATACCAACAAGCAAGGCAACACCAATTACTACACCGCTGATGGCAATAGCATGCGCAAGGCGTTCATCCGTACTCCGGTTGATTTCGCCCGCATCAGCTCGCGTTTTTCTGCAGGTCGTAAACATCCGATCCTGAACAAGATCCGCGCGCACAAGGGTGTTGACTACGCAGCGCCACGAGGCACGCCAATCAAGGCTGCCGGTGACGGCAAGGTCCTGCTGGCAGGACGTCGCGGAGGTTATGGCAATACGGTCATCATCCAACACGGCAATCGCTATCAGACCCTCTACGGTCACATGCAGGGTTTCGCCAAGGGTGTGAAGACCGGTGGTTCTGTCAAACAGGGTCAGGTCATCGGTTATATCGGCACTACTGGCCTGTCCACGGGCCCGCATTTGCACTATGAGTTCCAGGTCAACGGCGTACACGTCGATCCGCTGGGGCAGAAGCTGCCTATGGCCGACCCGATTGCCAAAGCCGAGCGGCAGCGCTTCCTGCAGCAGAGCCAACCCCTGGTTGCTCGCATGAATCAGGAAAAAGCCACCATGCTCGCGTCCAACAAGCGCTAAACAGTGGCTCTTTATCTGGGTGTGATGTCCGGGACCAGCCTCGACGGCCTGGACATCGCCTTGATCGAGCAGGAGCATCACACCCGCCTGCTTGCGACTCACTACATCCCGATGCCCTCCAACTTGCGCCAGGATCTCCTGGCGCTGTGCAGCAGCGGTTCGGATGAAATTGCTCGCGCCGCGCTAGCAGAAGCAAAATGGGTCGAGCTAGCGGCACAGGGCATCGCTGATCTGCTCCACAGCCAGAACCTTAAGGCGACTGATGTTTGCGCCATCGGCAGCCATGGCCAAACCATTCGCCATGAGCCTGCGCGTGGTTTCACGGTACAGATAGGCAACCCAGCCTTATTGGCCGAACTCACCGGAATCTGCGTTGTAAGCGACTTCAGGCGCCGCGATGTAGCGGCTGGAGGCCAAGGCGCGCCATTGGTTCCAGCGTTCCATGAGGCGCTGTTCGAGCTCCAGGGCCAGCGATTGGCCGTTTTGAATGTCGGCGGATTCAGCAACCTCAGCCTGATCGAACAGGACAAACCTGTCAGCGGTTTCGACTGTGGCCCGGGCAACGTGTTGCTCGACGCCTGGATTCAGCAGAAGCAAGGCCACAGCTATGACGCTGACGGCGCTTGGGCAGCTACCGGCCAAGTTAATGCCAACCTGCTCAATAGCCTGTTGAGCGATCCATTCTTCGCTGGCACAGGCCCGAAAAGCACCGGCAGGGAAGTGTTCAACCTACCTTGGCTGATGCAGCACCTGGTCAAACAGCCGCTGATTGCCGATGCCGATGTGCAGGCCACTCTGCTGGAAGTTACCGCTCACAGCATAGTCAGCTCGCTGCAGGCGGCACAGGAAGATACCCAGGCGCTCCTGGTCTGCGGCGGCGGCGCCCACAACGGAGCCCTGATGCGTCGCCTGGCAGCCCTTCTACCCGGCGCATTTGTCAGCAGCACAGCCGCCCACGGCGTAGATCCAGACTGGGTTGAAGCGATGGCATTCGCCTGGCTGGCTCATTGCTGCCTACAGGGTATACCGGGCAATCGCCCCAGCGTTACCGGTGCCCGTGGCCCCCGAGTACTGGGCGCCATCTACCCAGCCTGAGGCACATAGCAAAACGCCGCGCTTGTGCGCGGCGTTTGCAAGTACTCACCTAACTGGCGATCAAATCGAGAACGACGAGCCGCAACCACAGGTGGTGCTGGCGTTCGGGTTCTTGATGACGAAGCGCGAGCCTTCCAGACCTTCCTGGTAATCCACTTCGGCTCCTGCCAGGTACTGAAAACTCATTGGGTCGACCACCAGGGCAACACCTTCGCGCTCGACGATGGTGTCGTCTTCGGCGACATCTTCATCGAAAGTAAAACCATATTGAAAACCCGAGCAACCACCACCTGTCACGAACACTCGCAACTTCAGGCGATCGTTGCCTTCTTCATCGACCAGGGTCTTCACCTTGTGAGCTGCACCCTCAGTGAACTGCAAAGCTACAGGGGTGAAGGATTCTACGCTCATGCTGACTATCTCCCGGCGCTATGCCGCCATAATGCGTGATGGTGCGCATTATCCGCTTCTCCGAGAAAATCGGTCAACAATACAAAAGCTGCAAGGGGCAAGCTGCAAGCTATAAGGGGGCGGTGCAGCTCGCTACTACAGCTTGCAGCTTGAGGTTCAAGGCAGCAGGCCCGCGTGAGAAAGCCCCATGCGCTCATCCAGGCCGAAAAGGATATTGAGGTTCTGCACAGCCTGGCCCGATGCGCCTTTGACCAAATTGTCGATTACCGAAAGGACCACGACCAGGTCGCCATCCTGAGGACGGTGTACGGCGATTCGGCAAACGTTGGCACCGCGAACGCTTCGGGTTTCCGGGTGGCTGCCCGCAGGCATTACGTCGACGAACGGCTCATTGGCATAGCGCTTCTCGAAGAGCGCCTGCAGATCGACCGATCTGTCGGCAACTGTGGCGTAGAGCGTGGAGTGAATTCCGCGGATCATCGGCGTGAGATGCGGAACGAAGGTCAGGCCGACATCGCCGCCTGCAGCCCGACGCAGGCCCTGGGTAATTTCTGGCAAGTGACGGTGACCTTTGACCGCGTAGGCCTTCATGCTTTCACCTGCCTCACAGAACAGCGAACCAACCGCAGCGCCACGACCTGCACCACTGACACCTGACTTACAGTCGGCAATCAGGCGCGAGGCATCAGCGATGCCGGCCTCCAGCAGCGGAAGGAAGCCCAACTGGGTTGCGGTCGGGTAACAGCCCGGTACGGCGATCAAACGAGCTTGGCGGATCTGTTCACGATTCACCTCAGGCAAGCCATAGACGGCATCCTTGAGCAACTCCGGCGCACCATGTGGCTGGCCGTACCATTTGGCCCACTCATCAGAGTCCTGCAGGCGAAAGTCCGCAGACAGGTCGATGATCTTGGTACCTGCCGCCAGCAACTCGCCCGCCAGCGCATGAGCGACGCCGTGAGGGGTGGCGAAGAATACGACGTCGCAGGCCGCCAGGGTTTTCGCGTCAGGCACGCTGAACGCCAGGCCGTCGTAGTGGCCGCGCAGGTTTGGGTACATGTCGGCAACCGCCAGGCCAGCCTCGGAGCGCGAAGTGATTACCGCCACTTCTGCTTGTGGATGCTGTGCCAACAGACGCAGCAGCTCGACGCCGGTGTAACCCGTGCCGCCAACGATACCGACCTTGACCATAACGCGTGCCCCTTATCAACGAACCAACAGGAAAGCCCACGATAATAGGGGGCCGGAAACACGCCCACAACTGTTGAGATGGCCCACAAGGCGCCTAGCCTCTACTATCTGACGACCGTGAACCCTGAAGGAACTCAACACAATGCTTTTTCTCTGGATCAAAGCGCTGCATATCGTCAGCGTGGTCTGCTGGTTTGCCGGGCTGTTCTACCTACCGCGCTTGTTCGTCTACCACGCGCAAAGCCAGGACAACATCAGCCAGGAACGCTTCATGGTCATGGAGCGCAAGCTGTATCGCGGCATCATGCTTCCGTCGATGATCGCGACCCTGGTCTTCGGAATCTGGCTGATGAGCCTGACACCAGGTTTCCTCAGCCAAGGCTGGATGCACGCCAAGCTCACCCTGGTCATTCTGTTGATTGGTTACCACCACATGTGCGGCGCGCAGCTCAAGCGTTTCGCCCGTGGTGAAAACACACGCAGCCATGTGTTCTACCGTTGGTTCAACGAAGTTCCGGTCCTGATCCTGCTGGCCATCGTAATTCTGGTGGTGGTCAAACCGTTCTAATCTCAAACTTTATTCAGCCTCGGGAAACCTGCCATGTCTCTGCCTTCACAGCTCGACCAACGTCTGCGTCTGCCAGTAGTGGCGGCGCCGATGTTTCTGATCTCCAACCCGCAACTGGTACTGGCCTGTTGCGCCAATGGCGTCATTGGCAGTTTTCCTGCGCTGAACCAGCGTGACAGCCATGGCTTCAAAGCCTGGCTGGAGGAGATCGAAGCGGGCCTGGCAATACTGAAGAACCCCGCACCCTATGCAGTCAATTTGATCGTGCATCAGAGCAACCCACGCCTGCAGGCGGACCTGGCGCTATGTGTGGAGCACAAGGTTCCGATCGTTATCACCAGTCTGGGTGCAGTAAAAGAGGTCGTCGATACAGTGCACAGCTATGGCGGCCTGGTGTTTCATGACGTAACTACACGGCGCCACGCTGAGAAAGCCGCTGAAGCGGGGGTCGACGGATTGATCGCCGTCGCGGCGGGCGCTGGTGGCCACGCAGGCACCTGGAGCCCGTTCGCCCTGGTGGCCGAAATTCGGCAGTTCTTCAATAAAACCCTACTGCTCGCCGGCAGCATCAATCATGGCCATGAAATACTCGCCGCCCAGTTGCTTGGCGCAGACCTGGCCTATTTGGGAACCCGATTCATTGCCACCCACGAAAGCCATGCTTCAGGTCCCTACAAAGAAATGGTGCTAGAGGCCAAGGCAGCCGATATCATCCACACCGCTGCGGTTTCCGGGGTGCCTGCCAGTTTTATGCGCCAAAGCCTGGAAAGCGCCGGCTTCGACATGGCAGCACTGCGCAGCCATACAGAAATCAAGCTCAAACCCATAGATGACGAAGCCAAGGCCTGGAAGACTGTCTGGTCTGCAGGACAAGGCGTCGGCACCATTGACGCACTTTGCTCGGTAGAACAACTGATAGCCCGCTTGGATGCCGAGTATCGTCAGGCGCAATGTTCAGCCGTAGCCCTTGGCCAGCGCTGGCCTGCTGGACGCCTGTAAACTCGACCTTTTGCCCCTTCCCGCCTGGAGAACTGCATGACCCGTTACGCCATGATCACCGGTGCTTCCAGCGGCCTAGGCCTGGCACTGGCCGAGGCGCTGGCACGTCGGGGACGCAATCTGATCCTGGTGGCCCGCCAACGCGACCCTTTGGAAAGCATTGCTATCGAGCTGACCCAACGCTTTGGTGTCGAGGTACTGTTTCGCGCCTGTGATCTAGGCGAACCTCTGCGCTTGTCGGGATTCCTTCTGGAACTTGAAGAAAGCGAGCGATACATCGATTTGCTGGTCAATTGCGCGGGCATTCGCAGCTACGGACCATTCCTGGCTCAGGAATGGGGCGACGAGCAAGACCTGATCGAGGTAAACATCCTCGCCCTGACACGCCTTTGCCACGCCTTGGGCAATGCAATGGCCGTACAAGGTGGGGGACAAATCCTCAATGTCGCATCTTTGGCAGCCTTTGCTCCCGGTCCATGGATGAGCAGCTACGCCGCAAGCAAGGCCTACGTGCTGCACTTCTCCGAAGGTCTTCGTGAAGAACTCAGGCGCACGGGTATAAAAGTCTCGGTACTGTGCCCAGGCCCAGTGCGCTCACCGTTACGTCGAGTCCCTCGCCTGGAAAAGGGCCATCGCGCCCTGAGTCCTGAAGAGGTTGCGCTGCATACCGTGCGCGCCTTGGACAAAAATCGCGCACTGATCATACCGGGTCGGCGCAACCGCTGGCTGGCATTCGCGCCGCGCCTGTTGTCGCGCTGGATCACACGCAAACTGGCCGGTGCCATCAATCAAGCCTATAGCCCACGCTGACCGCACAGGGCTGGGCGCCGACTCCCAGCCTGAGTACACTCAGGCACGACCCCTTACATGGAGCAACCGTAGTGGAAACTCTGTTCACCAAGATCATCAACCGGGAAATCCCGGCCAAGATCATCTACGAGGACGACCAGGTTCTGGCCTTCCACGATATCGCCCCGCAGGCACCCGTGCATTTTCTGGTCATTCCGAAAAAGCCGATTCGCACCCTCAACGACCTTACCGAGGACGACAAGGCGCTGGCCGGACACATTTTGTTTACCGCCCAGCGACTCGCCAAGGAACAGGGCTGCGAAGACGGCTTCCGCGTGGTCATGAACTGCAACGAGCTGGGTGGCCAGACTGTCTACCACATTCATATGCATGTGCTTGGCCAGCGCCAAATGCATTGGCCGCCGGGCTGATCCAGAACAAGAACGATCATCTCGATTGCGGTAAACTGTCGGGCACATTCTTGCGGAGGTGCCCGATGGCTACCGAACGTCACTATTCGCCGCTCGACCGCTTGTTGCTGCAGGCCGACACTGCCATGCGCACCTTGCTGCCCTTCAGCGGCCAACCATCCCGCCCGTCACCGGCAATCATCCAGCCGGACTCAAGCCTGGACGATACCCAAACCCGCCATGTCGCCGGACTGATGCGTATCAACCATACTGGCGAAGTCTGTGCACAGGCGCTGTATCAGGGCCAGGCCTTGACTGCCAAGTTGCCTCAAGTGCGCAAGGCGATGGAGCACGCTGCTGAAGAAGAGATCGACCACCTGGCCTGGTGCGAACAACGCATTCGTCAGCTTGGCAGCCATCCGAGCGTTCTCAATCCACTGTTCTATGGCATGTCATTCGGTATTGGAGCGCTGGCCGGCCTGGTCAGCGACAAAGTCAGCCTCGGTTTCGTTGCTGCCACCGAGCACCAAGTGTGCAAGCATCTAGATGAGCATCTGGAGCAAATTCCGGCCGAGGACGAAAAATCCCGGGCTATTCTTGAGCAAATGCGTGTCGACGAAGAACAGCACGCGGAGTCGGCACTGGAAGCCGGTGGTTTCCGCTTCCCTGCTCCAGTGCGTTTTGGCATGAGTCTGATGGCCAAGGTCATGACCAAGAGCACTTACCGTATCTAGGACACACTATGGCAGAACGCTTCGATGCCAAGGACCTGGCCCGCGCTGTTAGCGCAGGCGTTCTGAACCCGGGTCAGGACCAGGCCCTACTCGACTTCCTCAAGCGCCAACCTGCGACTCAGGCCAGCTTTCAACTGGCCCATGTTGCCTTCTATTTCGGCGCTTTGCTGATAATGGGCGCCATGGGCTGGCTGCTCAGCGAAGCCTGGATGCGCATCGGCGACAGCGCATTATTGTTGATTGCGCTGATCTATATCGGTGGCTTTACCTCGGCGGGCCTGCTCATGCAGCGCCGTGGTCAAATCGTCCCCGCCGGTGTACTCGGCGCAGTAGCGGTGAGCATCGTGCCGCTGGCGGTGTTTGCTGTAGAGCGCCTGACGGGCTTCTGGCCACTTGAAGACTCGCAAAGCAAGTATCACAACTACTACACCTATGTGCAGGGCGGCTGGCTGCTCATGGAGGCGGCTACGGTTGTTGCTGGCCTTTTGATGCTACGCCTGATCCCCTTCCCTTTTATCATCATGCCAATTGCCGTGGCCCTGTGGTTCATGTCGATGGATCTGAGCGAGTGGTTCTATGGTGACAGCTTCGATTGGGACCAACGGCTCACGGTATCGCTGTGGTTCGGCCTCGCTGTGCTCCTGGCCTTTCTCCTGATCGATGGACGAACCCGCCAAGACTATGCCTTTTGGGGCTACTTGGCTGGACTGCTGGCGTTCTGGTTGGGGCTGAGCATGATGGAAAGCGACAGTGAATTGAGCAAAGCGCTTTATTGCCTGATCAATCTAGGCCTGATGGCATTGGCGGTGTTGTTGCGCAGAGCGATGTTCATGGTCTTTGGCGCCATGGGCGTGGCGGCGTACCTGGGCTACCTGTCGTACGACGTATTTGCCGAGTCACTGCTGTTTCCAGTGGTATTGACCTTGATCGGGCTGGGCGTGATTGCTCTGGGCGTGTTTTACCAGAAACATCGTGAGGCGCTGAGTATTCGGCTTCGCGCGCTGATGCCTGATGGTCTGCTGCAATTGTTGCCTGCCCTGCGCCGTTGAAGACTCGATGATTGGCCTTGTCAATGGGCCTGGAGACGCGGCGGACAGCGGACAGGCCCGCTCCCACAGTGGTTGAGTTCACCTCTGGGAGCGGGAGCTTTTCAACCGAGTTCGACGATCTCGTAGCTGTGGGTGATTTCGACACCCGCTCGACCTAGCATGATCGATGCAGAGCAGTACTTCTCCGCCGAAAGCTCCACGGCACGCTTCACTTGGGCGTCCTTGAGTCCGCGGCCCTTGACCACGAAGTTCAGGTGGATCTTGGTAAAGACCTTCGGGTCTTCGCTGGCGCGCTCGGCTTCCAGGAAAGCTTCGCAGCTTTCCACGGCCTGCCGGGATTTTTTCAGAATGCTGACTACATCAAAGTTGCTGCAGCCACCGAGCCCCAGCAAAAGCATTTCCATGGGCCGCACACCTAGATTGCGACCGCCAGCCTCGGGTGGTCCGTCCATCACCACGACATGACCGCTGCCCGATTCGCCCAGAAACATGGCTTCACCTGCCCACTGGATACGCGCCTTCATCTTCCGGACTCCCTTGTTTGAAAAAAGGCTGCCAGCTTAGACCCAGAAGGGCCCGCGGAAAAGCTCAAGCATGAGAGTAAATCTGCCGATACAACAACAAGTGTCTGATAAGCTGGCGCCAAATCACTGGCGCACGCCGCCAGACTACCTATAAAAGTGCACAAGCGTCGCCTCTTACCGGGATTCAGCCATGGTTGCCTCAGCCCTTCCAGCCAAGATCAAAAACATCGATAAGTTACTCGCTCATTGTCAGCGCCGCCGCTTTGCAGCCAAAAGCAATATCATTTGCGCCGGGGACAAATCCGATACGTTGTCGTTTATCGTCAAAGGCTCGGTAACGATCCTGATCGAAGACGACGATGGCCATGAAATGATCATTGCCTACCTCAACAGTGGCGACTTCTTCGGTGAACTGGGCTTGTTCGAGCCGGTTGGCCAGGAACAACCTCGCAGCGCCTGGGTGCGGGCAAAGAGCGAATGTGAAGTGGCCGAGATCAGCTATGAAAAATTCCGCGAGCTGGCACGCCAGGATCCCGACATCCTTTATGCCTTGGGCAGTCAAATGGCGCAGCGCCTACGCAATACCACGCGTAAGGTGGGTGACCTGGCCTTCTTCGATGTTACTGGACGCGTGGCCCGCTGCTTGTTGGAACTGTGTAAGCAACCCGACGCAATGACTCACCCAGATGGCATGCAGATCAAGATCACCCGCCAGGAGATCGGCCGCATCGTAGGCTGTTCAAGGGAGATGGTTGGCCGCGTACTCAAAGATCTTGAAGAACGCAGCCTGGTTCACGTCAAAGGAAAAACGATGGTGGTTTTCGGCACTCGCTAGTCGCGTGCGATACCCTCGATGACATGGGTATAGGCCTGGCCAAGACGTTCAAGCAACGGTGCATCAGGCACGACTTCATGCAGGGCAATGTGACTGTCGGCAAGGCAGCGCTGGTCCAGCTCGCAGCATTCGTTGAAGCGATTGACTGCAGCCACCATCGAATCGCGCTCGTTATCGAGCAACAAGGCTCCATGCACCAGCACCACCGGACGCTTACCACCCAGCCCCTGGCGCCAGCGCTGGGCAGTGCCAACCAACTTGCGGCCGTTCAGGTTGACGTTATAGCGGCCATCGCAAAATGCGCCCTCGATCTCGCCCACCGACGCTAATCCACCCCATTCGCGCAGTACCTCACACAGGGGCAGACACAAACGTTCGTAAGCGTTCTCGATGCGACCATGATCGCCTTCACTTCGCGGAGCCACGTAGATCAGCGCGATATTGATCACGGCAGGCGATTGCGGCACGGGCTCACCGCCAGTTTCGCGCAACAGGACCGGCCATCCAGCGATCGCAAGCTCTGCGCAAGCCGCCTCAAAGCCCTCGAGGCGACTCATGCGGCGGGGCATGACCAATGCACGATCGGTTGGGCGCCAAAACAATAAACCGTAATCTGTTTCACCCTTGCACACCGCCGCCAGCAATTCCTGCTCGGCCTGCAGCCCTGCCTCGACAGTCACATCCATTATTTGATCAGTCATTGGAATAACCTTGTAGATACAAAAAAGCCGGCAATTGCCGGCTTCAAGTTGAATCAGTCCAGTCCTGGCACCAGGTTCTGCACGGCGCGCTCGGGGAAGAACAGACGCTGCAGCTCCAGGCCAGGATGCTCGGCGCGCATGAACGCTTCACCGACCAGGAACGAGTACACCTCGTTGATTTCCATTAACTCGACATCCGCGCGATTGAGGATACCGCTCTCGGTAATGGCCAGACGGTCGCGAGGAATTCGCGGCAGCAGGTCAAGCGTGGTTTCCAGACTGACCTCAAAAGTATGCAGGTTACGGTTGTTTACGCCGACCAGCGGCGTGTCGAGGGTTTTCAATGCCCGCTCCAGCTCATCGCCATCATGGACTTCGACCAGTACATCCAGACCGACACTTTTCGCAGTCGCGGCCAGCTCGGCCATCTTCACATCATCGAGCGCCGAAACGATCAACAATACACAATCTGCGCCCAGGGCACGTGCTTCAACGATCTGGTAAGGATCGACCATGAAGTCCTTGCGGATCACGGGTAACTTGCAAGCTGCACGGGCCTGCTGCAGGTAAACGTCGGCACCCTGGAAGTAGTCGATGTCTGTCAGCACCGACAGGCAGGTCGCACCGCCCTTCTCATAACTGACTGCGATGTCCGCGGGCACGAAGTTCTCACGAATGACACCCTTGCTCGGAGAGGCCTTCTTGATCTCGGCGATGACTGCCGGCTGCTTGCGCTTGGCCTGTTCGATCAGCGCATCGGCAAAGCCGCGCGGTGCATCCGCAGCGGCGGCAAGACGCTCGAGCTCGGCCAGGCTGACTCGCGCACTTCGCTCAGCGACTTCCTGAACTTTGCGCGCCAGGATGTTTTCCAGAACCGTCGGTACACTCATCCTTCATTCTCCAGCTTGAATACGGCGGTGAAAGCGCCCAGTTCTTCGAGTTTTTCCCGAGCAAGCCCAGTATGCAGTGCGTCATGGGCCAACTCGACACCTTGCTTGAGACTCATGGCATGGTCTGCGGCATAAAGCGCGGCGCCGGCATTGAGCACGATCATTTCCGCAGCCTTCTGCCCGTTCTCGGTTTTGCGGCGCCCCAAGGCATCGCGGATCAATTCCAGGGATTTCTCCGGGCTTTCCACTGCCAGGCCATGCAAACTTTGGCTTTTCATACCAAGATCTTCGGGCTCTACCCAATACTCGGTAATTTGATCATTCTTGAGTTCGGCAACGAAAGTCGGGGCTGCCAGGCTGAATTCGTCCAGGCCGTCCTTGGAGTGCACCACCAAGACATGCTTGCTACCCAGACGCTGCAACACTTCGGCCAGCGGCCGGCACAAGGCCTGGGTAAATACGCCGACCACCTGATGCTTCACACCGGCCGGATTCGTAAGCGGGCCAAGCATGTTGAAAAGCGTGCGCAGGCCAAGGTCTCGACGCGGCGCAGCGGCATATTTCATTGCTTTGTGGTGGGTCTGGGCAAACATGAACCCGATACCAACGCTGTCGATACAACGTGCAACCTGCACGGGCGTCAGGTTCAAGTAAATACCAGCCGCCTCAAGCAGGTCAGCGCTGCCGCTCTTTCCCGAAACAGCGCGGTTACCATGCTTGGCCACCGTGCAGCCGGCAGCGGCAACAACAAAAGCTGAAGCTGTAGATACGTTGAAGATGTTCGCACCGTCACCACCAGTACCAACAACATCAACCACCTGGTCGAGCGTGTTGAGTTCAACCTTGTCAGCCAGTTCCCGCATTACCGAGACCGCGCCAACGATTTCGTCGATGCTTTCGCTTTTCATGCGCATGCCCATCATGAACGCACCGATCTGCGCTTCACTGCACTGGCCGGTCATGATTTCGCGCATTACATCGCGCATCTCTTCGGTGCTCAAATCCAGATGACCGACAATACGGCCAAGGGCGCTCTTGATATCCATGATCGTTCCTTAGCGGTGGCCGCCGGTCTGTTTGAGGAAGTTGGCGAACAGCTCGTGGCCCTGCTCGGTAAGAATCGACTCAGGGTGAAACTGCACCCCTTCTATATTCAGTGTCTTGTGTCGCAAGCCCATGATCTCGTCGACCGAGCCATCTTCCAGCGCAGTCCAGGCGGTAAGCTCAAGACACTCGGGCAGGGTTTCGCGCTTGACCACCAATGAATGGTAGCGAGTTACAGTCAACGGATTATTCAGGCCTGCAAATACGCCCAGATCCTTGTGAAAAACTGGGCTGGTCTTGCCGTGCATTACCTGGCGGGCACGCACTACGTCGCCGCCAAAGGCCTGGCCGATTGACTGGTGACCCAGGCATACGCCAAGAATCGGCAGTTTGCCCGCAAAGTGCAGAATGGCGTCGATGGAGACACCGGCTTCGGTCGGCGTGCACGGGCCCGGGGAAACCACTATGCGCTCGGGGTTCAGGGCTTCGATTTGAGCAATGGTCAATTCATCATTGCGAATGACTTTGACCTCTGCACCCAACTCGCCAAGGTACTGCACGACGTTGTAGGTGAAGGAGTCATAGTTGTCGATCATCAGTAGCATCTGGGTTCAACCTCTGGAATCAATTTCGCCGGGTGTACAGGCGCTAGGCGGCGCGCTTGGGGCGCCGCGATTTTGATTAGCTGCGTGGCGTCTGTTCCGCCAGCGCTACGGCCCGGAACATCGCCCGGCGCTTGTTGATGGTCTCTTCCCATTCCAGTGCAGGTACCGAGTCGGCAACAATGCCGCCGCCGGCCTGTACATGCAGCTCGCCATCCTTGATGACCGCAGTGCGAATCGCGATTGCTGTGTCCATATTGCCGTTCCAGGCGAAGTAACCGACCGCACCGCCGTACACACCGCGTTTGACCGGTTCAAGTTCATCGATGATTTCCATCGCGCGAATCTTTGGCGCCCCGGACAAGGTGCCCGCAGGCAAGATTGCGCGCAGCGCATCCATGGCGCTGAGGCCTTCCTTCAGTTCACCGGTAACGTTGGAAACGATGTGCATGACGTTGGAATAACGCTCGATCACCATCTTCTCGGTGACCTTCACGGTGCCGGTGGTGGACACGCGACCAGCATCATTGCGGCCCAGGTCAATCAGCATCAGGTGCTCGGCGATTTCCTTGTCGTCCGACAGCAAGTCTTCTTCAAGCGCCCGATCTGCCTCTTCAGTTGCACCACGTGGGCGAGTGCCTGCGATGGGACGAACAGTAACGAGGTTGTCTTCGACCCTTACCAACACTTCAGGTGAACTGCCGACGACATGGAAGTCGCCGAAGTTGAAGAAGTACATATAGGGTGTCGGGTTGAAACAACGCAGCGCGCGGTAGAGATCAATCGGCGCTGCCTTGAAGTCGATCGACATCCGCTGAGAGGGCACGACCTGCATGCAATCGCCCGCCAGGATGTATTCCTTGATGGTATCGACTGCACGCTCATAGTCGTTCTGGGTAAAACTGGAGCGGAACGTCGGCTCAGCCGCTTGCGGACCACCCAGCTCAAGGCCGCGACGCGGAGTAATCGGCTGGCGCAGTTGTTCAAGCAAGCCTTCCAAACGCTGCAGGCCGCTTTCGTAAGCCTGTTCCTGGGCTGGGTCGACCAGCACAATGGCGTGCATCTTGCCCGCCAGGTTATCGAACACCACGACGGCGTCGGAAACCATCAGCAAAATGTCTGGAACGCCCAGCGGGTCAGGATTCGGGCACTTGCCCAGACGCTTCTCTACGTAACGTACGCAGTCATAGCCGAAGTAACCCACCAGGCCACCGTTGAAGCGCGGCAAACCGGCAATGGTCGGTACGTTGTAGCGTTCCTTGAAGGCCTCGACAAAGGCCAACGGATCGTCCACGTCGTGACGCTCGATCTCTACGCCATCATGGGTGATTCGTACTTGATGGTCATGCACGCGCAACACTGTGCGGCAGGGCAAGCCAATAATCGAGTAACGCCCCCACTTCTCACCGCCCTGCACAGACTCGAGCAGGTAGGAGTTAGGTTGATCAGCCAGTTTCAGGTAGATCGACAGCGGCGTGTCGAAATCGGCCAGCGTCTCGCAGGCCAGAGGAATACGGTTGTAGCCGGCAGCAGCCAGGCGCAGGAACTCTTCGCGGGTCATGATAGCCTCGTGGCAAACAGCAAATGGGTCAGACAGGCAAACAGGCCGACATGGGTCGGCAGGGAACAGTCAGGCGCGCCAACGCCAACGGGCCAAGGCCTTGATGACTTTCATCCAGAGTTTGCTGGTAACCGCCACGATGGAATCTCTATCTTTGGGGGAATGAACGTCTGTCAACGTTATCCCAGTGGCCGCATCTAAGCAACCAGGCAACAGTGCGCGCAAGTCATCAATAACCAGGCAAGGAGCTTCATCGCTGATCGGGCGCCCATGGTTGTAACCATAAGTCAGACCTACGCACTTGACTCCAGCGGCCTTGGCCGCCAACACATCACTGCGCGAGTCACCGACAAACAAAGCCTGCTCGGCGGACACGCCGGCCATTTTCATGACAAACAGCAAGGCTGCCGGGTCAGGCTTTTTCTGTGGCAGGGTGTCGCCACCGATGATCCAGCGAAAGTAACGGCCAATCTTCATTTGATCGAGCAACGGCGCAACGAAGCGCTCCGGCTTGTTGGTAATCAGGGCCATTTCAACGCCCTGCTTATGCAGCCATTTGAGCGTGTCCCTCACCCCGGGATAAACCACCGTCAGTTCGTGATTGTCAGCATAGGCCTGCATGAACAGCTCCAGGCCTTTCTCTGCTTCGTCCTCATCGACGGCGGTATCGTCCAGGCCACCCGCCAGGGCCCGACGCACAAGCACCGGGGCACCGTTTCCAACCCAGTGGCGCACGGCCTCCAGGCCTGCGGGCTTACGCCCCATTTCGAGCAGCATTCGATCCACCGCCGCAGCCAGATCTGGAACCGAATCGATCAGGGTACCGTCCAGATCGAACATGACCAGCCTGGGCAGCGCCCCGGGGAAAAGCTGCTCGAAGCCACTCATGGGCGAGCCAGGGCCAGTTCGGCACGCATTTTAGCGATAACCTCCTGGTAGTCCGGCGTATTGAAGATCGCCGAGCCGGCAACGAAGGTATCGGCACCAGCAGCAGCGATTTCGCGAATGTTGTTCACATTCACTCCGCCGTCGATCTCGAGGCGGATATCGCGGCCGCTGGCGTCGATCAGCGCACGGGCTTCGCGCAGCTTGTCGAGGGTGCCGGGAATGAACTTCTGACCGCCAAAGCCTGGGTTGACGCTCATCAACAGGATCATGTCGACCTTGTCCATCACGTACTTGAGGGAGTCGAGCGGGGTTGCCGGATTGAACACCAGACCAGCCTTGCAACCGCCGTCACGAATCAACTGTAGTGAACGATCGATGTGCAGGGTAGCTTCCGGATGGAAGGTAATGAAACTGGCACCTGCGTCGATGAAATCGCCAATGATACGGTCGACCGGGCTGACCATCAGGTGCACGTCGATCGGCGCGCTAACCCCATACTTGCGCAGTGCGGTGCAGACCATAGGGCCGATGGTCAGGTTGGGAACGTAGTGGTTGTCCATCACATCGAAGTGAACAATGTCGGCACCAGCGGCCAGCACATTGTCGACTTCCTCACCCAGGCGGGCGAAATCGGCAGAAAGAATGGAGGGGGCAATAGCGTAGGGCTGCATGGCGCACCTGTTGGGCAGAATCACGGTGGCGCGCATTGTACCTCAGGGAAACGGTCACCGGCTGACCGGTATCAAACCGTACGACAGATGCAGCCCACTCCCACAACGGGAGCGGGCTTGCGACGCGATACCGTCAACCAGGCTGCTGAGTACGCAGTTTTTCACTACGCCCACGCAGCCATTCGAGTGTCAGCAGCAGCACCGAAAATGCGATCAACAGGGTCGCCGCCGCGGCGATGGTCGGACTGAGGTTCTCGCGAATGCCGCTGAACATCTGCCGAGGCAAGGTCGCCTGTTCAGGGCCGGCCAGGAACAGCGTCACAACCACTTCATCGAACGAGGTGGCAAAAGCGAACAAGGCGCCAGAGATCACCCCAGGAGCAATCAACGGCAAAGTTACGCGGCGAAAAGTGGTAACGGGGGAAGCGCCGAGGCTGGCTGCCGCACGCACAAGGTTGTAGTTGAAGCCCTGCAGCGTCGCCGAAACGGTGATGATGACAAACGGTACACCCAGTACCGCATGCACCAGAATCAGCGAAATGAAGCTGTTACCCAGGCCCAGCGGAGCAAAGAACAGATAGCTGGCCACGCCGATAATCACCACAGGCACCACCATCGGGGAAATGACCAGCGCCATGATCAGCGGTTTGCCGGGGAAATCGCCCCGGGTCAGGCCGATCGAAGCCAGGGTACCGAAGATCATCGCCAGCACGGTCGCCGCCGGGGCGACGATAATGCTGTTCTTCAGGGCCCGCATCCACTCGGCCGAGGCGAAGAAGTCGTGGTACCACTGCAGGGAAAAGCCCTGCAGTGGATAGACCAGGAAGCTGCCAGAGTTGAAAGACAGCGGAATGATCACCAGAACCGGCAACACCAGGAACAACAGGATCAGCCCGCAAAGGATGCGCAAGCTGTAGAACCAGACCCGCTCGACGGGCGACATGTAAGGACTCAGCATGACAACGCTCCTCAGCTCAGACGCAGACGGCTGGCGCCGACCAGCCAGCTATAGATCAGGTACAGAATCACGGTAGCGAGCAGCAACAGGCCGCCCAGCGCGGTAGCCATGCCCCAGTTGATGCTGGTGTTGGTATAAAACGCCACGAAGTAGCTGACCATCTGGTCATTCGGACTGCCGAGCAACGCCGGGGTGATGTAGTAGCCGATGGCCAGAATGAATACCAGTAGGCAGCCCGCACCTACGCCGGCGTAGGTCTGCGGGAAGTACACCCGCCAGAAGCTGGTGAATGGATGGCATCCCAGGGAGATTGCTGCACGCATGTACGTGGGTGAGATCCCTTTCATTACGCTGTAGATCGGCAGAATCATGAAAGGCAGCAGAATGTGAACCATGGAGATGTACACACCGGTGCGGTTGAACACCAGTTCCAGTGGTTTGTCGATGATACCCAGAGCCATCAATGCACTATTGATAAGACCGCCCGACTGCAGCAGCACAATCCAGGCCGCAACCCGCACAAGGATCGATGTCCAGAACGGCAGCAGCACCAGAATCATCAACAAGTTGCTTTGCCGAGTCGGCAGGTTGGCGAGCAAGTACGCCAGCGGATAGGCCAACACCAGGCAGATTGCGGTGATAACGAAGCCCATCCACAGGGTCCGGGTGAAAATATCCAGGTAGATGGACTGGTCCGGCGTAGCCTTGGCCAACTCGCCGAGGTCGTCGATGCGGTGGTCCACCGCCGCCAGCAGATAGAACGGTGTGACGCTACTGGTGTTACGGCGAATAGCCTGCCAATAGGCCGGATCCCCCCAACGCTCATCCAACTCCTGCAGCGCTTCTTTATAGGAAGCCGGCTCGGTCTTGAACGGCAAGGCGCGGGCGGTTTTCGCCAGCAGGCTGCGATAGCCGGCGAGCTCCATGTTAAGACGTTTGGACGTATCGCCAAGGGTCTGGTTCTTGCGCGCCTGCCCCAGGTCTTCACTCAATGCCTTGTACACCGACTCACCTGGCAGCCCTTTGCCGTCCCACTGCTCAACGGCTGCAACGGTCTGCGGCAAGCCAGTGACAACTTCCGGGTTGCCGACGCTTTTGTAGAGCAGCGCGGCGATGGGCACCAGAAAAATCAGCAGCAGGAACAGCGCCAGCGGTGCGATCAGGGCTTGCGCCTTCCAGCGGTTGACCCGCTCGGCACGCGCCAGACGCTGCTTGAGGGTGGAACCGGCGCCTTCATTCAGGGGCACTGCGATGGCCATAGCGAACTCCGAAATCTTGAGAACAGGAAGCGCCGGCAACAGGCCGACGCTTCATCAGCCGACCTTACTTGGCAGCCCAGGCGTTGAAGCGTTGTTCCAGCTGCTCACTGTTGTCAGCCCAGAAGGCGACATCGATCTGCACCTGGTTGGCGATGTTTTCCGGGGTGGTCGGCATGTCTTTCTTGACCTCGTCGGAGAGCAGGCTCACCGCTTTGGAGTTGGCCGGACCGTAGGCAATGTTTTGCGAGTAGGTCTTCTGTTGCTCAGGGTTGACCGAGAAGGCGATGAATTTCTTCGCGTCTTCAGCGTTCTTCGCACCTTTTGGAATGGCCCAGGCATCAAAGTCGTAGATGCCACCGTTCCACACCACTTTCAGGTTGCTTTCTTTCTGCACGGCGGCGATCCGGCCGTTATAGGCCGAGCTCATGACCACATCACCCGAGGCTAGATACTGAGGCGGTTGCGCCCCTGCTTCCCACCACTGGATGCTGGGCTTGAGTTCATCGAGTTTCTTGAAAGCGCGGTCCTGGCCTTCTTTGGTACCGAGCACCTTGTAGACATCCTTTGGCGCAACGCCGTCAGCCATCAAGGCAAACTCCAACGTGTACTTGGCGCCCTTGCGCAGCCCACGCTTACCTGGGAACTGCTTGGTGTCCCAGAAATCGGCCCAACTGGTCGGAGCGGTTTTCAGTTTGTCAGCGTTGTAGGCCATGACGGTGGACCAAACGAAGAAGCCGACACCACAGGGCTGAATCGCACCAGGAACATAATCTGCCTCGTCACCGAACAGCGCCGGATCGAGCTCTTCGAACATCCCTTCATCGCAACCGCGGGCCAACTCTGGAGACTCGACTTCAACCAGGTTCCAGGACACGCTCTTGGTATCGACCATGGCTTTGATCTTGGCCATTTCACCGTTGTATTCGCCAGCAACGATCTTGCCGTTGCCCGCCTTTTCCCACGGCTCGTAAAATGCCTTGGTCTGGGCGGCCTTGTTGGCGCCGCCGAAAGAGATCACGGTCAGATCAGCCGCTGCCATGGCCTGGCCCGCTGCAAACAGCCCCAGCGTCAGAGCGGTCAACTTCAAGTGTTTGAGCATTATTATTCTCTCCACAGTACAGGGTTGGTGAAGCAAACCTTCAATTGGCTTCCAGAATCGGATCAAGCGCGCGGGCGTGCTCCACTTCCCAGCCAAGCGGTACCACATCGCCCACGGCCAGGGCCGGGTCGAGTTCGGCAATAGGCTGTTTCACGAAGAAATCGGCCTTGCCGCACACTTCCAGACGGACCCGTACGTGGTCGCCCAGGTAGATGAATTCGGCGACCCGACCAGAGAATCGGTTAACACAGCTCTCGCTATGACCGTTCAGGCGTACACGCTCGGGGCGAATGGAAAGGGTGACGGGCTCACCGCTCTGACCGATGTTGACGGCCAGCGCTTCGACCTTCTCACCGCGAGGAAGCTGCACCAGACAACGCTCTCCGTCCTGACTGATCAGGCGGCCATTGATACGGTTGTTTTCACCAATGAAGTTGGCGACGAAGGTGTTCTTCGGCTCTTCATAAAGGGTGCGCGGGTCGGCGATCTGCTGAATCTCACCTTGATGGAAAACCGCTACACGGTCAGACATAGTCAGCGCTTCGCCCTGATCATGGGTCACATAGACCACAGTGACACCGAGGCGCTGGTGCAGGTGCTTGATCTCCATCTGCATGTGTTCACGCAGTTGCTTGTCGAGCGCACCGAGCGGTTCATCCATCAGCACCAATTGCGGTTCGAACACCAGTGCCCGGGCCAGGGCCACACGCTGTTGCTGGCCACCCGACAGTTGACCGGGGTAGCGTTTGGCGAAGGCATCAAGCTGAACCATGTTCAGCACGCGTTTGACGCGTTCGCTGATGTCGGTTTTGCTCAAGTTGCGCACACTCAACGGGAAGGCCAGGTTCTCGGCCACGGTCATGTGCGGAAACAATGCGTAGTTCTGGAACACCATGCCGATGTCACGCTTGTGCGGCGGCACATTGTTGATCGAGCGACCTGCCAGTTGGATTTCTCCGGCGGTGGGCGTTTCAAAACCTGCGAGCATCATCAGGCTGGTGGTCTTGCCGGAGCCGGAGGGGCCGAGCAAGGTGAGGAACTCGCCTTTGCGAATATCCAGATTGAGGTCTTTGACGATCAGCGATTCGCCGTCGTAGCTCTTCTGCACACCACGGAAGCTGACCAGCACTTCGCCGGCTGCAGCGCTCGAATTCACCTCACTCATACCTGTACCTTCTTGTTGGATGACTGCCGTGTTCACAGCCTAGTGAAGGGACCGACGGCCGCAAATCGGCACTGAGGAGAGATTTCCATCAGCAAGATGGAAGGGCTGGGGTAGGGATTGCCCTACAAAGATGACGTTTTTGGATATGTGCCAGTGGCCTAAAAGCTATCGCGGGGCAGGTCCGCTCCCATGACAGCCGATCTGTAGGAACGGGCTTGCCCCGCGATTCAGTAGACCCAGCGTCGTTTCTGGAACACTCAGAGCAGCTTATGCTCCATGGCGTACTTCACCAGCTCCGCCAGCGAGTTCACATTGAGCTTCTGCATCAGACGCGCCTTATGGGTGCTGATGGTCTTGTTGCTTAACGCCAGTTGCTGGGCGATGTCGTTGACATTAGCGCCCTGGGCCAGGCGCTCGAATACCGAGAACTCTCGCTCCGACAGCAAAGAGTGCAATGGCCGGGAGTCAGTCAATCCGACTTCGAAGACCATGCGGTCGGCCAAGTCCGGATCGATGTATCGCCCGCCCCCAGCGACCCGCCGAATCGCAGTCAGCAACAGCGCCGGGTCGCTGTCCTTGGTGGCGTAGCCTGCGGCACCCACCTTCAGCGCCCGCGCGGCCATCTGGGCTTCGTCGTGCATCGACAGCACCAGGATCGCTGGGGGATTGTTCAACGCACGTATACGCGGAATCGCCTCAAGGCCATTGACCCCCGGCATGGAAATATCCAGCAGCACGACTTCACAGTCGGTATGACGCAGAGTTTCCAGCAGTTGTTCACCGTTAGCGGCCTCCCCTGCTACCTGCATGTCCTTGGCCAGCCCAATCAGTTGCTTGATGCCTTCACGGACAATGGTGTGGTCTTCGGCAACCAGAACTCGAATCACATTACTGCTCCTGTTTCAGGGGAATTCCCACACTCAGGCTGGTGCCCTCGCCGGGTTCACTCTCAAGGATCATTTGCCCGCCCAGCATCAATACGCGCTCACGCATGCCCACCAAGCCGAAAGACGTCGGACGACTTTCGTCCGGGGCAAAACCAATGCCGTCGTCAATGACCGTCAAACGCAATATCTGACTGTCCAGGCTCAGGCTGATCTGCACAGTATGCGCTTGCGCGTGGCGCATGATGTTGGTCAGCGCCTCCTGCAAGATGCGAAACAGGCCAATGGCCTTGGCATCGCTCAACGCCGGCAAGTTTTCCGGCACCTGCACCAGACACGGTATCTGCGTACGCGCCTCGAACCGCCGCGCCTGCCACTCGATTGCCGACGCGATGCCGGCATCCAGAATCGGTGGGCGTAGCGCCGTGGCGACATCGCGAACCAATTGGAACAATTGAGCAATCAATCGCTTCATGCTGGACAGGCGCTCATTGAGACCAGGATCGAGATCGGCGTAGGCCAGCTCACACATGGACGTTTCCAACTTCAGCACTGTGAGCATCTGTCCCAATTCATCATGTACTTCTCGGGCAATTCGCGCTTTCTCCTCCTCACGTACACTTTCCATGTGCGCCGACAGTTCACGCAATTGCTCCTGGGAGCGGGCCAGTTGCAGTTCGATGCGTTTGCTGGGGGTGATGTCCCAGACCACGCCATCCCAGACCACACGACCATCGCCCAGGCTTCGAGTACTGGCTTTGATATCGGCCCAGCGCTGTTCACCGTCGCGGGTCAAAATTCGTCCTTGCCAGGACCAGTCGCGATCGGTGGCCAGGGCAAGGTCCTGGACTTTGTGATAGTCCGCGCGATCTTCCGGATGAACCAGGTTGCGCAAGCCCATTTCAGGATGCTGCAACGCAGTTGGTGTGTAGCCAACCAAAGCCTCGCTGCCTTCGCTGATATAGGGAAACTCCAATTCACCCTCAGCCGGGTTACGTTCAAGTCGAAAAACCAGGCCCGGAACGTTGCCAGCTATACCTTTGAGCCTGGCCTCACTTTCGCGCAAGGCTGCCAGCGCCCGCCGACGCTCGGTGACATCGGTAAGAAACACCACCAGGTACTCGGCGTCGCGAAAGCGTAGAAAACTCAGCGATACGTCCACTGGCAGAACACTGCCATCAGCGCGCACGCATTGAGTTTCGAAGTGCTGAGCGACGTCGTTGCTGCTACGCGCGCCTTTCCACAGTTCAAGCCAGCGATCCATATGCAAACCGGGCTCGAAATCGATCAGAGGTCGGTCGACCACGGCACCCTCGCTGTAGCCGAGCATGCTTTCAGCTGCCCGGTTGGCGTAACGCACATGACTGTCCCAATTGACCCAAAGAATGCCTACAGTGCTCTGGTCGATGGAGAATTGGCTCAAGCGCAGCGCCTCTTCCCGCGCCCGGCGCTGGTTGATGGTTTCCCGTGCGGTCAGTAGGTTGTGTTCCAGCTGATGCAACTGGCGTCGCTGCCAAATCACAATAGCCATGCTGCTGAACAGCAAAGCGGCAAACAACAGGCTCAGGTTTTGCCAGAATCCCGGCGACTCACTCAGTCTTGGATACTTTGGCTCGAGCCAGCGTTGATGCAACTGCTCCAGGTCCTTGGCCGGAATGGCCTGCAGGCCGCGCTCAAGAATTTCCGCCAACAACGGCCAATCGCGCCGTGAAGCGACCCGCAAAAGTTGGGGCAAACCAATGTCACCGACAACCGCCAGGTCGCTGAACTCACTCTCGCGCGAGAGCCTGCTCAACTGCGCCTCATCGATCACTGCATAACGGGCTTGCTCGCTGAGCACCAGTTGCAGCGCCTCGCGTTCTTGGGGAACACCTTGCAAGTTGAGGTTCGAGTACGTGGCCCGCAGATAGTCAGCTATAGCGCTCGGCATACGTACCGCGACGCGTTCGTTGTCGGTGAGTTTTTCCAGATCAACTGCCACAGCGCCCGTTCGCGGCCCGACAATCAACTGCGGCACACGCATGTACGGATCACTGAACAACCACAAACGTAAACCAGCCGGTGTCTGGGTCAGGCCGGGGGCCAGATCGATCTCTCCGGCGCGCAATGCTTGCTCCAGGGCGGCTTGATCGGTGAAGTTGCGCCACGTCAGATCCAGCCCCAACGACTGCCCCAGCCAGTTCATCAGCTGCACATTGACCCCGTACAGTTGCTGGAGACGACGATCGAACTGAGCAAAAGGCGCCTGCAGCACCAAGCCTACCCGCAGACTTCGATGCTGCTCGAGCCACTGCTGCTGCGCAGGCTCGAGAACCACAGCAGGCGGCGTGACTGCAGGGGCAGCCCACGCGATCAAGGACCAGCAGAAACAGCCGATAAGCAACAGGCAGCGCACTGATTTCATCTAAACGCTCATCAAGCAATGGATGGCCACCGAACATGGCCGTCCCGGACAAATACTATTAGGCTGCCGGTACAACTCTGGCCTGGATCAATCCATGTTCGCACTTTATCGCACGACGCTACCGGCGTTTTGCCTTTCATTGATACTACCTTGTAGCGCACAAGCAGCCGCGGGCGAAACTCCGCAAGCATCGACCAATGAGCAGCCGCCGGTTGTCCAGCGCCAGCCATTGGCCGAGCGTAGCCAGGAAGATGCCCTGGCACTGGAACGACAAGTGCCCCGCGACGAGCAGCAAACGCTGCAAGCAGGCAGTGACAGTTTTCTCGCCTTGTGGAAACCCGCTAACACCAGCGAGCCGGAGGGCGCGTTGATTATCCTCGCCGGTGCTGGAGAGACTGCTGACTGGCCGAAAACTGTCGGCCCCTTGCGCCGCAAGTTTCCGGATGGTGGCTGGCACAGCCTGAGCTTGAGCCTGCCAGATCTTCTGGTCGACAGCCCGCAAGCCCGCGTCGAAACTGCGCCAGCACCGAGCCAGCCGGTGGCCCAGGGTCAAAGCGCGCCGGCCAAGGATACCCCTGACAACGCCAATGCCAGTGTCGAACAAGCGACAGCCGCAGAAGGGGAAACCAGCGAGAGCGCCACCCAGCCTGCAGCCTCCAACAGTGATGACAAAGCGGATGCTGAACGAATTTTCGCGCGTTTGGATGCAGCCGTTGCCTACGCCCAGCAACACAATGCGCGCAGTGTCGTGCTGCTTGGCAATGGCAGTGGAGCCTACTGGGCCGCGCGCTATATCAGTGAACGGCAACCTGCGCAGATCCAGAAGCTGGTGATGGTCGCAGCGCAGACACCGGCGCGGGCCGAACTGAGCCTGGAGGTGCTGGCACCTTCACTGAAAGTGCCTACGGCAGACTTCTTCTATACAAATCAGGAACAGGCACGGCGGGCAGCAGCCCTGCGCTTGAAAGCCAGTAAACGCCTCAAGGACAACAACTATCACCAGGTTGGATTGACCGCCATGCCTGGCAATAACACGGCGGAGCAAGAGCAACTGTATCGTCGGATCCGAGGTTGGCTTAGCCCGAAAAAAACCGACTAAAAACCACGGCGCTGGCGGATGACCGCGTATGCCTGATGCAAATCACGTGTGCGATCGGTGGCTTCACGCACTTGGGACGGGCTGGCGCCGCTACCCACCAATTTGTCCGGGTGGTGGCGGCTGAGCAACCGGCGATAGGCCTGTTTGATCTGGCCTGGCTCCGTATGCTGCTCGACGCCCAGCAAGCGCAAGGCTTGCTGATAGCCGAGGCCTGCGTCGGACAAACCATGCCGCTGAGGTTCATACTCCAGGGCCAGCGCCTGGACTTTGGCCGCCGACCATCCCAGCTTCTGCCCCCAGTCGAGCAACAACTCGCGTTCGTGGCGCCCTGCCCGGCCATCGGCCCAGGCCATACGCCAGCAAGCCCGCAGCATTCCTTCGGCAGCATGGGGTTGCTGCTTCAGGCGCACCAGGTAATTACTCAGGCGGTCGTTGCCATTCTTGCCACGGTTGAACGCGGCGATGGCCCGCCGACGCTCAGGCTCGCCCATCTCCAAGCGATACATCTCCTGCCGCGCTTGCTGGATGTGCCCCTCGCCCACGCGGCCATCGCTCTTGGCCAAACGACCAAGCAGAACGAATAGCACTTCGTCGTCACGTAATACCGGACGCCCACCCAGGCGCTCACGAACATGGGCCCAACTGTGCAATTGCATACGGCGATCCATCGCCTGACCCAGCAGCGCCCCCAGCAATGCCCCAGGAATACTGGCAATGGCGAAGCCGGCTCCGGCACCAATCACTGTGCTCGGCCACAACATATCAGCGGCGCCCTTTGATCAATTGCTCGACTTCGGCCAAGCGCTCCAGGGTGCCGACATCCACCCAACATCCTGAATAGTGCTCGCCAGTCACCCGGCCCGCGCGCATCGCATCGCGCAGCAACGGTGCCAACTTGAAGGCACCTGCCTCACAGCCATCGAACAAGGCCGGATCGATCACGGCAATGCCGCTGTAGGTCAAGGTGGCAGCGCCATCCGCTCCATCACTGACAAGTCCTTGCTGCAGGCAAAAATCACCTTGGCCATGGTGGCCGGGGTTGTCGACCAGTACCAGATGGGCAAGGCCGGCAGGTGTTTTCGGTAGCCTGGAGAAATCGTATTCGGTCCAGACATCGCCATTAACCAACACGAAGGGTTGCTTACCCAACAGGGGCAGCGCCTTGAAGATGCCCCCCCCCGTCTCCAGCGGCTCACCCTCCGCCGAGTAGCTGATGCTCAACCCCCAGCCAGCGCCATTGCCCAGGTGAGCCTCGATCTGTGCCCCCAGCCAGGCATGATTGATCACCACTTCCTTGAAACCCGCAGCCGCCAGGCCACGCAAGTGGTACTCGATCAGCGGCACGCCGGCCACGGGCACCAAGGGTTTCGGCGTATGCAAGGTCAGCGGACGCATCCGCTCACCCTTTCCCGCCGCCAAAATCATTGCCTTCATGGACGTGCTCCTGCAGCGACCTGCAGACTTTCAATCAGCTCATCCAATTCGGCCAGCTCTGGGCGGCGAGAGATGACTTCGTCTATATAGGCAAAGAAGCGCGGCACATCGCCCAGGTAGCGCGGTTTGCCATCACGGTGGCAGATTCGCGCAAAAATCCCGATGACCTTGAGGTGGCGCTGTACGCCCATCAAGTCGCTGGCGCGATGGAAATCCTCGAAATCAGCCTGGACCGGGATGCCCTTGGCTTGGGCCCGTTGCCAGTAATCTTTGAGCCACCCCTGCACGCGCGCTTGTGGCCAGCTCAGGAAGGCGTCCTTGAACAGGCAAGTGATGTCATAGGTGACTGGGCCGTAAACGGCATCCTGAAAGTCCAGCACACCCGGATTGGGCACGCTTTGCATAAGATTGCGTGGCATATAGTCGCGATGCACCAGCACTTTCGGCTGGGCCAGTGCGCTGTCGATCAACACAGTGCTGATCCGCTGCCAGGCCGCCAGTTGTGCATCGGTGAACGCCACGCCCAATTCACGGCCCACGTACCACTCGGGAAACAACTCAAGCTCGCGGCGCAACAGTGCCACATCGTAGCTTGGCAACGGTGCTTGCATTGGCAGTTGCTGAAATGCCAGCAACGCTTCGATGGCGGCATCGAACAGGCCATCGGCGTTATCCGCGTTGATTACATCCAGGTATGTCTGGGTGCCCAGATCGCTGAGCAAAAGGAAACCACGCTCAAGATCCTGCGCGTGGATAACCGGAACATTGACCTTGGCAGTGGCCAGCAAGTGATCGATATCGACAAAAGGACGGCAGTTTTCTTGAGGGGGCGGCGCATCCATCACCACAAAACTACGGCCATCAGCCTGCCAGCGAAAGTAGCGACGAAAGCTGGCATCGCTGCTGGCAGCGGTCAGGCTAGCGCTCGGAACAGTACCCCAGCCCTGTTTCTGAAACAGATTCGCCAGTTGTTCTTCGAGCCAGACAGTAAGGTGTTGCAGGCGTACATCATGATCAGGCATTACAAGGGTCTCCGACGGCCCTAGCCGTCAAGCGGGTCATGCTTTATTATCCAGCATCTTTTTCAGACCATCGAGAGGCGTGCGGCCCCACACGCGGGCAGATGGCACGCAGGAAGCCCGGACTAATAAGATGGCATTGAAATCCCCCGCGTTTCGTAAAAAATTCCCGTTGCTGGTCACCGGCGGTCTGCTGGCACTGCAACCTCTGGCAACCTCGTACGTGGTCGCTGCAGAGCAGTTCGACTGCCAAGTGTCCGCTGCCGGAGGCTGGGACTGCAAGCCCAAGACCAACGCTGCCACGCTGCCACCACGCCCGGTGCACCCTGGTGCAGCCGTCAGCGCGGCAGGTGAAGCCACCGGTGAGGCCGGCGAAGCTGCTGCTGAATCCGGCAAAGGCCAGATGCTCGTTACCGAGAGCAAGGGCCGTGGCCTCAAGTCCCGCAGTGAAGATTACAGCCACCTGGACTGGGTTCCGCGTGACCAACTGACGCCTGCGCAACTTGCCGAGACCGGCCCGTACTGTGCGGGGGCCTATATCGAGCCCACCCGTCCTGGCATGACTGACACCACGCCAAAGGACGAAGCACCGACCTTTATCGGCGCCAAGGTTTCCCGCTACCAGCAGGAGCAGCAGATCGCCACCCTCGCCGGTGACGTGGTCATGCGCCAGGGCAGCATGCAGGTCGAGGCCGACGAGGCCAACTTGTATCAAGCCGAAAACCGAGGCGAGCTGAGCGGTAACGTCAAGATCCGCGACAATGGATCACTGGTTGTGGGCGATCATGCCGACATTCAGCTCGACACAGGCGAAGCCAAGGTCGACAACGCCGAATACGTCATGCACAAGTCGCGTATTCGCGGTAACGCGCTTTACGCCAAGCGTGCCGAGAACGCCATCATCCGCCTCAAGGATGGTACCTACACCACCTGTGAGCCGAACAGCAACGCCTGGCAGCTCAAGGGCAACAACATCACCCTGAACCCGGCCACCGGCTTCGGTACCGCGACCAACGTCACCCTGCGGGTCAAGGATATTCCGGTGTTCTACACACCTTATATCTACTTCCCGATCGACGACCGTCGCCAGTCCGGCTTCCTGCCGCCATCGTTCAGTACCAGCAGCGACACCGGCTTCATGCTGGTTACGCCGTACTACTTCAACCTGGCGCCAAACTACGACGCCACCTTGTATCCACGCTACATGGCCAAACGTGGCATGTTGATGGAAGGCGAGTTCCGCTACCTGACCAAGTCCAGTGAAGGTCAGTTTGGTGGGGCTTACCTTAATGACAAGAATGATGATCGTAAGCTGCAATCCGATTACGAGGATCAGCGCTGGATGGTCAACTGGCAGCACAAAGGCGGGCTGGATGAGCGCCTCATGGCTGAAGTTGACTACACCGACATCAGCGACCCGTATTACTTCCAGGATCTGGAGTCGGATCAGATTGGCGTAGAAAGCCAAGACTATGTCAATCAACAGGGTGCTCTGAACTACCGTGGTGATAACTACACCGCACGGCTGAATCTGCAGGGCTATAAACTGGCGACGATCAGCAAGATCACACCATACGACCGTCTGCCGCAGATCACCTTCAATGGCAAGCTGCCATATGAGCCGGGTGGGCTGAACTTCGCTTACAACACTGAGTTCGTGCGTTTCGACCGCGACCTGCGTAAAGGTAATTTCACCGACGAAGATGGCGTCTCCACCCCGTGGTACGACACCCGTGTGGCTGGTTTGGCGCGATCCAATGGTGACCGTATCAATCTGGCACCTTCGATCAGCCTGCCGATGAATGCTTCTTATGGCTACGTCAAACCGTCGCTGAAGTACGTCTACACGAACTATCAGTTGGACCTGGATCAACGAGGCAAACAGACACTTGCTCCCGATGAGCAATTCAGTAGCTCACAAGATCGCAGCGTGCCTGTATTCAGCGTTGATAGTGGGTTGTATTTCGACCGAAATACCCAATGGTTCGGTAAAAACTACCGCCAGACTCTTGAGCCGCGACTGTACTACCTGTACGTGCCTTACGAGGATCAGACAGATATTCCAGTTTTCGACACCGGCGAATCGACCTTCAGTTACTCGTCGCTGTTCCGCGACAATCGCTTCAGCGGCTCCGATCGAATCGGTGACGAAAACAAACTATCGCTGGGCGTGACCAACCGCTGGATCGAGGAGAACGGCTTCGAGCGTCAACGCCTTAGCGTCGGCCAAGCCCTGTACTTCAAGGATCGCAAGGTTCAGTTGCCACGAATCGATTACCGCACACGTGAAGACTCAAAATCCGATGTCTCCCCGTATGCCCTTGAATACCTGTACCGCTTCAACCGTGACTGGCGCCTCAACGCTGACTTTAACTGGGACCCAGACAGCCGTAGCACTCGCTCCGGCAGCACCATGTTCCACTATCAGCCAGAAGACAACGTCAACAAAATCGTTAACCTTGGCTATCGCTATCGTAACGACATGGTCCGCTACGACCAGAGCACCGGTCGTTGGCAGGTTGGCGGTGGCGACTACGGCACCCCTGGTAGCCCGAACTACATCAAGGACTACTACAAGATCCAGCAGCATGACTTCTCTGTCATGTGGCCGATTGTCCCGCAGTGGACCGCGATCGCACGCTGGCAGCATGACTACAACCGCAACCGCACCCTGGAAGCCATGGGTGGTTTTGAATATGACAACTGCTGCTGGAAACTGCGCCTGATCAATCGCTATTGGATCGATTACGACGAATTCAGCCAGGACGCACCATCCAACGAAAAAGGCGACCATGGCGTCTTCCTACAGATCGTGCTGAAAGGCCTCGGTGGTGTAGTTGGCAGCAAGGTCGATTCTTTCCTCGACGAAGGCATTCAAGGTTATCGTACACGTGAAGACCAAGCTTACTGATTGTCTGCGCCCGCTATTGCTGGGCGCTGTATTGCTGAGCAGCACGGCGCATGCCGCCGTGCAACCTCTGGATAGCGTTGTGGCCATCGTCGATAACGATGTGGTCATGAAAAGCCAGCTGGACCAGCGCGTGCGCGAAGTCGAGCAGACCATCGCCAAGCGCGGTGGCTCTGCCCCGCCTCCCGGCGTGCTCGACCAGCAGGTGCTTGAGCGCCTGATCGTCGAGAATCTGCAACTGCAGATCGGCGATCGCTCAGGTATTCGCATCACCGACGAGGAGCTCAACCAGGCCATTGGCACCATTGCCCAACGCAACGGTATGAGTATTGAACAGTTCCGCTCGGCCCTGGCGCGTGACGGGCTGTCCTATGACGATGCCCGCGAACAGGTTCGTCGCGAGATGATCATCAGCCGCGTGCGTCAGCGCCGAGTCGCTGAGCGCATTCAGGTCTCGGAGCAGGAAGTGAAGAACTTCCTCGCCTCGGACATGGGCAAGATGCAACTGTCCGAAGAGTACCGCCTGGCCAACATCCTTATCCCGACCCCGGAGCGCGCCGATTCGGCTGCAATCCAGGCCGCGGCCAAGCAAGCCGGTGAGGTTTACCAGCAGCTCAAACAAGGCGCCGACTTTGCCCAACTGGCGATCGCCCGCTCGGCAAGCGAAACCGCGCTGGAAGGTGGCGAGATGGGCTGGCGTAAAGCGGCTCAATTGCCTCCTCCGTTCGACCGCCTGCTCAGTTCCATGTCGGCTGGCGAAGTGACCGAGCCGGTTCGCACCCCAGGCGGCTTCATCATTCTCAAGCTGCAGGAAAAACGTGGCGGCCAGAGCATGGTGCGTGACGAGGTGCATGTCCGCCATATTCTGATCAAGCCAAGCGAAATTCGCAGCGAAGCGGCTACCAAGGAACTGGCAGACAAGCTCTATGAGCGCATCCAGAACGGCGAAGACTTTGCTCAGTTGGCCAAAAGCTACTCCGAAGACCCAGGTTCGGCCCTTAACGGTGGCGATCTGAACTGGATCGATCCGAACGCCCTGGTCCCGGAATTCCGCGAAGAAATGGCCAGCGCCCAACAAGGCCAGGTCACCAAGCCATTCAAGACACAATACGGCTGGCACGTTCTTGAAGTCCTTGGCCGCCGCGCCACGGACAGCACCGAGCAAGCGCGTGAGCAACAGGCAATGAACGTACTGCGCAACCGCAAGTACGATGAAGAGCTGCAGACCTGGCTGCGTCAGATCCGTGACGAAGCCTACGTCGAAATCAAGCTTCCTGGCGTCGACCAGGGCGCACAGTGAGCGCCCAGCGCTTTGCTCTCACCCCCGGCGAGCCAGCCGGCATAGGTCCAGACCTGTGCCTGCTGCTCGCCACGCAAGCCCAGCCTCACCCCCTGATTGCCATTACCAGTTGTGACCTGCTCGCTGAGCGGGCCACGCAACTGGGTGTGGCCATCAACCTGGTGCCGGTGTTACCCGAACGCTTTCCCGACCAGCCTGCCCCAGCCGGTAGCCTGTATGTATGGGACACGCCGCTGCAGCAGCCGGTAGTGGCTGGCCAGTTGAATAAAGCTAACGCTGCTTTCGTGCTGGAGACCCTGACGCGAGCAGGACAAGGCTGCCTGGACGGACACTTTTCCGGGATGATCACCGCACCTGTGCATAAGGGCGTGATCAACGAGAGTGGTATCGCCTTCTCCGGCCATACTGAATTTCTTGCCGACCTGACCCATACCGCCCAGGTGGTCATGATGCTTGCCACGCGCGGCCTTCGCGTAGCGCTGGTGACGACTCACCTGCCTTTGCGTGAGGTAGCCGACGCCATCACGCCGGAACGCCTGGAGCGAGTCACGCGAATACTGCATGCCGATCTGCAACAAAAGTTCGGCATCGCCAACCCGCGCATCCTGGTGTGCGGCCTAAATCCGCATGCCGGTGAAGGTGGCCATCTGGGCCACGAAGAAATCGACACCATCGAACCCACATTGGCACGCTTGCGCAACGAAGGCATGGACCTGCGTGGCCCACTGCCTGCCGATACCCTGTTTACCCCAAAATATCTGGAGCACTGCGATGCGGTGCTGGCGATGTACCACGACCAAGGCCTGCCCGTACTCAAGTACAAAGGCTTTGGCGCAGCAGTCAACGTGACCCTGGGCCTGCCGATCATCCGTACATCGGTCGATCACGGCACCGCCCTGGATCTGGCCGGCAGCGGCAAGATCGACACCGGCAGCCTGCAAGTCGCCCTGGAAACCGCCTACCAGATGGCCGAGACCCGAATATGAGTGAGCAATACCAACACCGGGCGCGCAAGCGCTTTGGCCAGAACTTCCTTCACGACGCTGGCGTCATCGACCGCATATTGCGCTCGATTCATGCCAAGGCAGGTGAACGCATGCTGGAAATCGGCCCGGGCCAGGGCGCCCTGACCGAAGGCCTGCTCAATAGCGGCGCCCAGCTTGACGTGGTCGAACTGGACAAGGACCTGGTGCCGATCCTCAATCAGCAATTTGCGGGTCGTGAAAACTTCAGCCTGCATCAGGGTGACGCCCTGAAGTTCGACTTCACCACCCTGGGCGCTGCACCAAACAGCCTGCGCGTGGTTGGCAACCTGCCATATAACATCTCCACGCCGCTGATTTTCCATCTGCTGTCCAACGCCGAGCTGATCCGCGACATGCATTTCATGTTGCAGAAGGAAGTAGTCGAGCGCCTGGCTGCCGGCCCTGGCGGCGGCGATTGGGGCCGTCTGTCGATCATGGTGCAGTATCACTGCCGGGTCGAACACCTGTTCAACGTCGGCCCTGGCGCATTCAATCCGCCACCGAAAGTCGACTCGGCAATCGTTCGTCTGGTTCCACACCAGACCTTGCCGTTCCCGGCCAAGGACCACCGACTGCTTGAGCGCATCGTTCGCGAAGCCTTCAATCAACGCCGCAAAACCTTGCGCAACACGCTCAAGGCCCTGCTCAGCAGCGAAGCTATCGAAGCCGCAGGCGTCGATGGCAGCTTGCGTCCCGAGCAGTTGGACCTCGCCGCTTTTGTCCGCCTCGCCGACAAACTGGCCGAGCAGCAAGGCGCCTGACAAGCGCTGCAATGGCCAGTCATGCCTGCATGACTGGCCGGCAACCCCGCCAATAGCCTAGACTGGACGCCATTGCCGTATTAGCGTCTGTTTCCAAGGCCCCTTGCATGTCAGATCCCCGCTACCAGATCGACGTCAGCGTCGTCACCCGCTTTCTCAAAGAACAATCCGACCCAGAGATCGACCGTTTCGCCTTTGCCTACACCATCACCGTGCACAACAACGGATCCATTCCAGCCAAATTAATGTCACGTCACTGGCTGATCACCAATGGCGATGGCCAGGTTGAAGAAGTAAAGGGCGCCGGCGTGATAGGCCAGCAACCTCGGATCGAACCGGGCAACAAGCATACCTACAGCAGTGGCGCGGTCATCAGCACCCAGGTGGGTACCATGCAAGGCACTTATCAAATGCTGGCCGACGACGGCAAGCGCTTTGATGCCACCATCGCACCCTTCCGCCTGGCCGTTCCTGGGGCTCTGCACTAATGGCTGTCTATGCAGTCGGCGACTTGCAGGGGTGCCTGCAGCCGCTGAAATGCCTCCTTGAGCGCGTCAACTTCAACCCGGCAGTCGACCGCCTGTGGCTAGTAGGCGATCTGGTCAACCGCGGCCCGGAGTCCCTGGAAACCCTGCGTTTCTTGTATTCGATACGTGATTCGCTGGTCTGCGTCCTTGGCAACCACGATCTGCACCTGCTGGCAGCGTGGCATAACATTGAGCGCCTGAAGAAGAACGACACCCTGCGCGAGATTCTCCAGGCGCCAGACGCTGGCGAACTCCTGGAATGGCTGCGGCAGCAAAAGCTGCTGCACTATGATGAACAACGTGGTGTGGTGCTGGTGCATGCAGGCATTCCCCCGCAATGGACCTTGGGTAAAGCCCTGGAGCATGCCAGCGAAGTAGAAGAAGCCCTGCGCGATGACAATCGCCTCAAGCTTTATCTCGATGGCATGTACGGCAACGAGCCGAACAAGTGGAGCAAGAACCTCAGCGGCGTGACGCGCCTGCGGGTGATCACCAACTACTTCACTCGCATGCGCTTCTGCACCAGCGAGGGCAAACTCGACCTCAAAGGCAAGGAAGGCGCAGACACTGCACCACCTGGCTACAAACCCTGGTTCGCCCACAAGGGCCGTCGCTCACGCCATGTAAAAATCATCTTCGGTCACTGGGCCGCCCTCGAAGGCCGCTGCAACGAGCCTGGTGTCGTTGCCCTGGACACGGGATGTGTATGGGGCGGTGCCATGACGCTGTACAACGTCGACAGTGGCGAACTGCATCGTTGTGAATGCACCGACGAAGGCACTCCCAGCCCACAGCCTACTTCCACACCACCGACTAAACTGAACGACCAGTCCTGAAGGAAAGCCGCCCCATGAGCGAATTCAAACGCATCCCTCCCGAGCAGGCCCAAGCGCTACGTGAGCAAGGTGCGGTCGTGGTCGATATTCGCGACCCGCAAACCTATGCCCTCGGTCATATCACCGGATCTACCCATCTGGACAACCATTCGGTAGCAGAATTCATCCGCGGCGCCGACCTGGATGCGCCAACCGTGGTCGTCTGCTACCACGGCAACTCAAGTCAAAGCGCCGCGGCGTATCTGGTCAGCCAGGGTTTTTCCGACGTCTATAGTCTCGATGGCGGATTCGAGCTATGGCGTGGCACCTATCCAGCAGAAACGGCTCAGGGCAGCACCGAATAATTTTTTTTCTTCTCCTGCAGCCCGCGCCCCGTGCGGGCTCGCGCCGTAGCTGACGAACGGTCACCTGCAACAATTCATCCAACCGCCCTTGACCTCGCCGAGAACCAACTATCCTTAAGCCCAGGCCATCCAAAAAGGGGAGAGCCGGTACACCGGCGTGCGGGTCATCGGTAGCGATTCACAGGTGTTCTGGGGGGTATACAGCAATCGGTAGTGCCGATTGCATGCCAGCATCAGCTGACTGATCCGGCGTCGGCTCCACGTATCGAGCGAGGTGACGTCATGAGTATTTTTAGCCACTTCCAGCAACGTTTCGAGTCCACCCGTCAGGAAGAACTTTCGCTGCAAGAGTATCTGGAGCTCTGCAAAAGCGATCGCAGCGCTTATGCGTCGGCGGCCGAACGCCTGTTGATGGCCATCGGTGAGCCGGAACTGGTCGACACCTCGAATAACTCAAGGCTGTCGCGCATCTTCTCCAACAAAGTGATCCGACGCTATCCAGCCTTTGAAGATTTTCATGGCATGGAAGAGTGCATCGATCAGATCGTCTCCTACTTCCGCCATGCTGCCCAGGGACTGGAAGAAAAGAAGCAGATTCTCTATCTGCTCGGACCGGTAGGTGGCGGTAAGTCGTCGCTGGCAGAAAAGCTCAAGCAACTGATGGAGAAAGTGCCCTTCTATGCAATCAAGGGCTCTCCCGTCTTCGAGTCGCCTCTGGGCCTGTTCAACGCCACCGAAGATGGCGCGATCCTGGAAGAAGACTTCGGCATTCCACGGCGGTATCTGAACACCATTATGTCGCCTTGGGCGACCAAGCGATTGGCCGAATTCGGGGGCGATATCAGCCAATTCAAGGTAGTCAAGCTGCACCCATCGATTCTCAACCAGATCGCCATAGCCAAAACCGAGCCGGGTGACGAGAACAACCAGGATATTTCCGCCCTGGTGGGTAAAGTCGATATCCGTAAACTCGAGGAATATCCGCAGAACGACGCCGACGCCTACAGCTACTCAGGTGCGCTTTGCCGGGCCAACCAGGGTTTGATGGAATTCGTCGAGATGTTCAAGGCGCCCATCAAGGTTCTGCATCCGTTGCTCACCGCCACCCAGGAAGGTAACTACAACAGTACCGAAGGCTTGGGCTCGATCCCCTACTCCGGGATTCTGTTGGCCCACTCCAACGAATCGGAATGGCATAGTTTCCGCAACAACAAGAACAACGAAGCGTTCATCGACCGGATCTACATCGTCAAAGTCCCGTACTGCCTGAGGGTCAGCGACGAGATCAAGATCTACGACAAACTGCTGTTCAACAGTTCCCTGGCCAAGGCTCATTGCGCTCCGGACACCTTGAAAATGCTCGCCCAGTTCACCGTGCTTTCGCGCCTGAAAGAGCCGGAAAACTCGAACATTTACTCGAAAATGCGCGTTTACGACGGCGAAAACCTCAAGGATACCGACCCCAAGGCCAAGTCGATTCAGGAATACCGTGACTCCGCAGGTGTCGACGAGGGCATGAATGGCCTTTCGACTCGATTTGCCTTCAAGATCCTGTCGAAAGTCTTCAACTTCGATCCGCACGAAATCGCCGCCAACCCGGTGCATTTGCTGTATGTGCTTGAACAGCAGATCGAACAGGAGCAGTTCCCGGCCGAGGTACGTGAACGCTATCTGCGTTACCTGAAAGAATACCTGGCGCCGCGCTACATCGAGTTCATTGGCAAGGAAATCCAGACTGCCTACCTTGAATCCTACAGCGAATACGGCCAGAACATTTTCGACCGCTACGTGCTGTACGCCGATTTCTGGATTCAGGATCAGGAATACCGCGATCCGGAGACTGGCGAAATCCTCAACCGCATCGCCCTCAACGAAGAACTGGAGAAGATCGAGAAGCCGGCAGGTATCAGCAATCCGAAGGACTTCCGCAACGAGATCGTCAACTTCGTGTTGCGTGCTCGCGCCAACAACAACGGCAAGAACCCAACCTGGCTCAGCTATGAAAAACTGCGGGTAGTGATCGAGAAGAAAATGTTCTCCAACACCGAGGATCTGCTACCGGTCATCAGTTTCAACGCCAAGGCGAGCAAAGAGGACCAACAGAAACACAACGACTTTGTTACCCGAATGGTGGAACGCGGTTACACAGACAAGCAAGTTCGGCTGCTATCGGAATGGTACCTGCGGGTCAGGAAATCCCAATAAGCGGCAAGCTGCACGCTGTCAGCTGCAAGTCCGGCGCATACATCCGCTATGCGCCTGGCTGGCGGCGGCAGCGATGCCCTTTCTTGCCACTTGAAGTTTGCAGCTTGCAGCTACCGCCTACTCCCGGAGGGGCCTATGAGCTATGTAATCGACCGACGCCTGAACGGCAAGAACAAGAGCACGGTCAACCGCCAGCGTTTTCTACGGCGTTACCGTGACCACATCAAAAAAGCCGTAGAGGAAGCCGTAAGTCGCCGCTCCATCACTGACATGGAGCATGGTGAGCAAATCAGTATTCCAGGCCGCGATATCGACGAGCCGGTGCTTCATCATGGTCGGGGTGGCAAACAGACCGTGGTGCATCCTGGCAACAAGGAGTTCACCGCCGGTGAGCACATCGCCCGACCTCAAGGTGGCGGCGGTGGCGGTGGTCGCGGCAAGGCAGGCAACTCTGGCGAAGGGATGGATGAGTTTGTCTTCCAGATCACCCAGGAGGAGTTTCTCGAATTCATGTTCGAGGACCTGGAACTGCCCAACCTGGTAAAGCGTCATCTAACCGGGACCGATACCTTCAAAACTGTGCGCGCCGGGATCAGTAATGAAGGCAATCCCTCACGCATCAACATCATTCGCACCTTGCGCTCAGCTCACGCGCGTCGCATCGCCCTCTCCGGCAGCAGCCGCGCAAAGTTGCGCCTGGCTCAGGAGGAACTGGCGCGCCTAAAGCGGGAAGAACCAGACAACTTCGGCGATATTCAGGAAACCGAAGCCGAAATTGAACGGTTGAGTGCACGCATCCACCGCGTGCCCTTCCTGGATACTTTCGACCTCAAATACAACTTGCTGGTCAAACAACCCAACCCTAGCTCCAAAGCGGTGATGTTCTGCTTGATGGACGTTTCCGGGTCGATGACCCAAGCCACCAAAGACATTGCCAAGCGCTTTTTCATCCTTCTGTATCTGTTCCTCAAGCGCAATTACGACAAGATCGAAGTGGTGTTCATTCGCCACCACACCAGTGCTCGCGAAGTCGACGAAGAGGAGTTTTTCTATTCTCGGGAAACCGGCGGCACCATCGTTTCCAGCGCGCTGAAATTGATGCAAGAGGTCATGAGCGAACGTTATCCGGCCAATGAATGGAACATCTATGCGGCCCAAGCCTCGGATGGTGACAACTGGAATGATGACTCGCCGATCTGCCGCGAGATTCTGACCAAGCAGATCATGCCGTTCGTCCAGTACTACACTTACGTTGAGATCACTCCACGCGAGCATCAAGCACTGTGGTTCGAATATGAACGTATCGGCGAAGCCTTTGGCGACACGTTCGCCCAGCAACAACTGGTATCGGCCGGTGATATTTATCCGGTCTTCCGTGAACTCTTCCAGCGCAGGTTAGTGACATGACCGCTAGAGAGCAGAAGCGCCAACCGCTATCCACCGGGTCCGAATGGACATTCGAACTGATCCAGGCCTACGACCGGGAAATCAGCCGCCTGGCCGAGCGCTATGCCCTGGACACTTACCCTAACCAAATCGAAGTGATAACGGCTGAACAGATGATGGACGCCTATGCGTCTGTCGGCATGCCACTTGGCTATCACCATTGGTCATACGGTAAACACTTCCTCAGCACAGAGAAGTCGTACAGCCGAGGCCAGATGGGGCTGGCCTACGAGATCGTGATCAACTCCGACCCCTGCATCGCTTACCTGATGGAGGAAAACACCATCTGCATGCAGGCACTGGTGGTAGCTCACGCCTGCTACGGCCACAACAGTTTCTTCAAGGGCAACTATCTGTTCCGCACCTGGACGGATGCCAGTTCGATCATCGACTACCTGGTGTTCGCCAAGCAGTACATCACCCAATGCGAAGAACGCCACGGAATCGACGCGGTAGAGGATCTGCTCGACTCCTGTCACGCCCTGATGAATTACGGTGTAGACCGCTACAAGCGACCCTACCCGATTTCTGCCGAAGAGGAACGGCGTCGGCAAAAAGAGCGTGAAGAGCATCTGCAAAAACAGATCAATGACCTGTGGCGAACCATCCCCAAAAGCGCAGACAAGAACAGCGACCGCGATAACGCCCGCTTCCCGGCCGAACCCCAGGAGAACATTCTCTACTTCATCGAGAAACATGCCCCGCTACTGGAACCCTGGCAGCGCGAGATCGTACGCATCGTGCGTAAGATCGCTCAGTATTTTTATCCGCAACGCCAGACCCAGGTCATGAACGAGGGCTGGGCGACGTTCTGGCACTACACCCTGATGAATGACCTGTACGACGAAGGCTTGGTCACCGAAGGCTTCATGATGGAGTTCCTGCAATCGCACACCAGCGTAGTGTTCCAACCCGGCTTCGACAGCCCCTACTACAGCGGCATCAACCCCTACGCCTTGGGCTTCGCCATGTACCGGGACATCCGACGCATGTGTGAGAACCCTACCGAGGAAGACCGTCGCTGGTTCCCTGATATCGCTGGCAGTGACTGGTTGTCGTCCATCAAATTCGCCATGAGCAGCTTCAAGGACGAGAGCTTCATCCTGCAGTACCTTTCTCCAACAGTGATCCGCGACCTCAAGCTGTTCAGCATTCTCGATGATGATCAGCGCGATGACCTGCTGGTGCCAGCCATTCATGACGAAAGCGGCTATCGGATCATCCGAGAAACGCTCGCTGCCCAATACAACCTTGGCAACCGTGAGCCCAACGTGCAGATCTGGAGTATCGACCGTCGCGGTGATCGCTCCCTGACCCTGCGTCACCAACAACACGACCGCAAACCACTAGGCGACTCGACCGAGGAGGTTCTCAAGCACCTGCACCGCCTGTGGGGCTTTGATATCCATCTGGAGACCCTGCAGGGTGACCAGATCATGAAAACTCACCATGTGCCGCCCAGAGGCGAGCATAGTGAAGCAGAGTACGGGCGCCTGGACCTGGCGGTCGTGCATCTGTAGACGCATCCTCCGTTGCGGCCAGACAGGTTATTCTGTGGCATCAACGGAGGATTTTCATGCAGATCTACAAAGTCGGCGGCGCCGTACGTGACCGCTTGCTCGGCCAACCGGTCAGTGATATCGACTGGGTCGTGGTAGGCGCGAGCGCTGAGCAAATGCAGGCGTTGGGCTATCGACCTGTGGGTACCGACTTCCCGGTGTTCATCCATCCCAAAAGCGGCGAAGAGTACGCTTTGGCGCGTACCGAACGTAAAAGTGGGCGCGGTTACGGTGGCTTCACTTTCCACGCAAGCCCTGAAGTAACGCTCGAAGAAGACCTGACCCGACGCGACCTGACGATCAACGCCATGGCCGAAGATGAACAGGGAAACATTTGCGATCCCTATAACGGCCAAAAAGATCTTGAAGCTCGAATTTTACGCCATGTATCACCGGCATTCGCCGAAGATCCCCTGCGCGTCCTGCGTGTCGCACGGTTTGCCGCACGCTACGCTGGACTGGGCTTCAAGGTAGCCGCGCAAACCAACGATTTGATGCGTCAACTCAGTGAGTCCGGCGAACTTCAGGCGCTTACCGCCGAACGCAGCTGGAAGGAAATTGCCCGCGCACTGATGGAAGACCAACCGCAGGTTTTCATCCAGGTTCTGCGCGATTGCGCTGCGCTAAAAGAATTGATTCCAGAGCTGGACGCATTGTTTGGCGTACCTCAGCCACCCGCCCATCACCCCGAAATCGACTGCGGCATACACACCCTGGCTGTTCTCGAGCAAGCGGCACGGCACAAGCAGCCGCTGAGCGTGCGCTGGGCCTGCCTGCTCCACGATCTGGGCAAGGGGCTTACCCCTGAGGAAGAATGGCCCAGGCACATCGCTCACGAGCACCGTGGGCTCAAACTCATCAAGGCGGTAAACCAGCGCTTCAAAGTGCCACGCGATTGCCAGGAACTGGCATTGCTGGTCGGCGAATTCCACACCCATTGCCACCGTGCCCTGGAACTCAAGGCATCGACCCTGCTGGGTTTACTGCAAAGCTTTGACGTTTACCGACGGCCGCAGCGTTTTGAGGAGTTCATTGCAGCCTGCGAGATGGATGCACGAGGACGCAAAGGGCTGGAGCAGCGCGAATATCCACAGGCTGACTACCTGCGTGGCGCCGCAGCGGCCGCGCGGGCGGTGCAAGTGCAGCCTCTGGTACAGAAAGGTCTCACCGGACAAGCGCTGGGAGAGGCGTTGAAGGGTGAACGACTGAAAGCCTTGAAAGCTTACGTCAGCGTTGAACCTTGATCGCAAGTCAAGCTCGCCCCTGCTCACGGCATGACCGTTAGGAGCGGTCTTGTCCTGCGATAGCAACGTCAGAGGCTGGTCAGTTGCTGCCCACGCCACTCAAACGGCACCGGTGCCAGCACCTGATCAATCCTTGCCTCATTCCACAGTTGCCCCATGGTTTTCCCGGCACCCGGATGCCACAACTCCGGCGCAATCAATGCCAGCGGCCAGAGTACGAAAGCATTCTTGAGAATTTCGGCGCGCGGCAGCAGCAAACCATCGAAACTGCCATGCATGTCGTTGTACATCAGCACGTCGATATCCAGCGGCAAGCCTTTGCGATCCGGCGCATAACGGCCATTGTCCGCCTCGATGAACTTGAGCCGGCGATCCAGTTCCATCAGCGGCAAATCAGTAAGTCCGGTGACTACCAAATTGATAAATGGACCACTCTTGATCCCGACAGCCTGGCTTTCGAAAACCGGCGAACAGCGCATGTCCTGGAGAAAACCAGCCAGGGCGTCGAGCCCCGCACACAGATTCCGCTCACGCTCGACATTGCTGCCAAGACCAAGGTAAACCCGGTTCAGAGACATCCGCGCTCGATCTCCACGCCGACTCCTGTGGCTGCCGAAACGGCACCAGGTTTGGTCAACTTGAGCTGCAACCAGGGAATCTGGAACTCACTCATCAGCAGCGCGGCAAGGCGCTCGGCGAACGTCTCTACCAACTGAAACTCCGCCTGCTCGGCAAACGCCTGAATACGTGCGGTAACACTGGCGTAGTCCAGCGCCAGGGTCAGATCGTCTCCGGCTGCTGCCGGACGGTTGTCCCAGGCAAAACGCAGGTCCAGACGCAGGCACTGGCGAATACCACGCTCCCAGTCATAGGCACCAATAACGGTGTCGACTTCCAGGCCCTCGATGAACACTCTGTCCAAGCACTTCTCTCCACTGCACGACAAGGGCGACTTGCGCCGCTAGAATCAGGGCGTCCTCGCCCGGAATAGTTAGCATGTTTTGGTTACTGGCGCTGCTCGCCTACCTGCTTGGCTCGCTGTCCTTTGCCATTCTCCTGAGTCGCCTCAACGGCAGTCCGGACCCTCGCATGAGCGGTTCTGGCAATGCCGGGGCAACCAACATGCTGCGCCTGGCCGGCCGCAAGCTCGCGGTCCTGACCCTGCTTGGCGATTTGTGCAAGGGCGTATTGCCCGTGCTAATTGCCAATTATGCCGGCCTTGATCTGCAACAACAGGCCTGGATTGGCTTGTGTGCGGTCATCGGCCATTTGTTTCCGGTGTACTTCTGCTTTCGTGGCGGCAAAGGTGTAGCCACAGCCGCCGGCCTCCTTCTGGGCCTGTACCCGCCAGCAGCGCTATTGGCTGTGAGCGCTTGGCTGCTGACGTTCTACCTGACCCGTACCAGCTCCCTGGCCGCGCTGATCGCCACACCGCTGACGCTACCATTGCTGGCCTGGCGCGAACCTGAGGCGCTCTTGCCAATCAGTGTGCTGACGGTACTGATTGTCTGGCGACACCGCGGCAATTTACGCGACCTTTTTGCCGGCCGCGAACGGCATTTCTGAATCATCTGCATGAGCGAGGCTCATTACAGCGGCGCCAACTGCTCCATTGGCCAACGTGCCTGCACGCTGATAGCAAGGCTTTCCTGCTGCCCCGCCGCCAGTCGCTGGCAACCGGCGTAGGCGATCATTGCGCCATTATCGGTGCAAAACTGCGGGCGAGCGTAGTACACATTGCCCTTGAGGCTGGCGAGCATCTCCTCCAACGAAGTACGCAGCGCTTTGTTGGCGCTCACCCCACCTGCGATTACCAGACGCTTGAGTCCGGTCTGTTTCAAAGCACGCTTGCACTTGATGGTCAAAGTTTCCACCACCGCCTGCTGGAAGGCCAGCGCCACGTCGCAACGGGTTTGCTCGCCGTCGTCTCCAGCCTTCTGGCACTGCTGCCAGGTATTGAGGGCAAACGTCTTCAGGCCGCTGAAGCTGAAGTCCAGGCCCGGACGATCGGTCATCGGCCGTGGAAAAACAAAGCGTCCCGGTACACCTCGAGTGGCCAGCAGGGCGATTTCCGGGCCGCCCGGATAATTCAGCCCCATCAACTTGGCAGTCTTGTCGAATGCTTCGCCTGCGGCGTCATCCAAGGTCTCGCCCAGCAACTCGTATTGACCTATGCCATCCACACGCACCAACTGTGTGTGCCCACCGGACACCAGCAACGCGACGAACGGGAACTCAGGCGGCTGCTCCTCGAGCATCGGCGCAAGCAAATGGCCTTCCATGTGGTGTACCCCCAACGCCGGGATACCCCAGGCGAAAGCCAAGGCCTGGGCACACGAAGCGCCGACCAGCAACGCGCCTACCAACCCCGGACCTGCGGTATAGGCAATGGCATCGATTTCGGTGGCGACACAGTCGGCTTCGGCCAGCACCTGGCGGATCAACGGCAGCATACGCTTGACGTGATCGCGCGAGGCGAGCTCCGGCACCACGCCGCCATAGGCACGGTGCAAGTCGATTTGACTGAACAATGCATCGGCCAAAAGACCGCGTTCACTGTCGTATAATGCGACGCCGGTTTCGTCGCAGGATGTTTCTAATCCCAGTACTAGCATGGGTCTGCGCCTTGTTTAGGCTGAATTCGAAGGCGCGCATGATAGTCCCCACTCCCGATGCCGACCAGCGGTTTTCGATCAGAGGCTTTGCATTCCTGCTGGCTAAGGGTTAACATCCGCAACCCTTAAAAACCGACGTTCTCCAGTGCACAGTTTTGCCACGAGTTCGTTGACCCCCGGTAATGAATGAAGGTAGCTCTGGATGCCAGCCGTCAAAGTTAAAGAGAATGAACCCTTCGACGTAGCTCTGCGTCGTTTCAAGCGCTCCTGCGAAAAAGCCGGTGTTCTGGCTGAAGTTCGTAGCCGCGAATTTTACGAGAAGCCGACTTCTGAGCGTAAGCGCAAAGCAGCAGCCGCTGTTAAACGTCACGCCAAGAAAGTTCAGCGCGAACAGCGCCGCGCCGTTCGCCTGTACTAATACAGACGTCCGTCGCAAGCTTCTGCCTCGCCCGGCCTTCAAGCCGGGCTGCTGGCAGTAGTTGTTTTATCCTCAGGTCTGAGCGCCCGAGGCGTCCCATTGCCCTGCAATGTGACAACCTGCCTGAATCGTCAGAACTGGTTTTATACCAGCTGTGCGCGTCGGTACTGACGAGCCTTAACCGGCTGCAGACGAGCACGTCTTTCCGAATTTTGTGTTTACCCATTCGACATCGCTCGAACGCGAAGCCGTCCCTGCAGCATTAGCGATTACACTTGCTTATCGCCTGATGATGAGAGCGCCATGGCCGGGCTGATTCCCCAAAGTTTCATCGACGACCTCCTCAACCGCACCGACATCGTCGACGTGGTGAGCTCGCGCGTGCAACTGAAAAAAGCAGGCAAAAACCTCACAGCCTGTTGCCCGTTCCACAAGGAAAAAACCCCGTCGTTCAGCGTGAGCCCCGACAAGCAGTTTTATTACTGCTTCGGCTGCGGCGCGGGGGGCAATGCCTTGGGCTTCATCATGGACCACGACAACCTGGACTTCCCCCAGGCCGTCGAGGAACTGGCCAAGGCCGCCGGCATGGAAGTACCTCGCGAAGAAGGTGGTCGCGGGCACAAGCCTCGGCAACCCACCGACTCTCCGCTTTATCCGCTGCTGGAAGCGGCTGGCGAATTTTATCGTCAGGCCTTGAAAAGCCACCCGACACGCCGCTCAGCCGTGGAGTACCTCAAAGGCCGCGGGCTGTCCGGCGAGATCGCTCGAGATTTCGGCCTGGGCTACGCCCCGCCAGGCTGGGATAACCTGTTCAAGCACTTGAGCAGCGACACACTACAACAAAAGGCCATGATCGATGCCGGCCTGCTGATCGAGAACGCTGAGTCAGGCAAGCGCTACGACCGCTTCCGTGACCGGGTCATGTTTCCGATTCGCGACAGTCGTGGCCGGGTTATCGCATTTGGTGGTCGGGTGCTGGGCGACGACAAGCCCAAGTACCTGAACTCCCCGGAAACACCCGTGTTTCACAAAGGCCAAGAGCTGTATGGCCTGTACGAGGCACGAAAATTCAACCGCAACCTCGATGAAATCATCGTGGTCGAAGGCTACATGGACGTTATCGCCCTGGCCCAGCAAGGCCTGCGCAATGCGGTAGCAACACTCGGCACAGCCACAAGCGAAGAACACCTCAAGCGTCTTTTTCGCGTTGTGCCCAGCGTGCTGTTCTGCTTCGACGGCGATCAGGCAGGGCGCAATGCTGCCTGGCGCGCCCTGGAAGCCACCCTCTCGAGTTTGCAGGACGGTCGCAAAGCACGCTTTTTGTTCCTGCCCGAGGGCGAAGACCCAGACACCCTTATTCGCGCGGAAGGCACCGATGCGTTTCGCGCTCGAATCAACCAGCATGCCCAGCCCTTGGCCGACTACTTTTTCCAGCAGTTGACCGAAGAAGCCGACCCTCGCTCACTTGAGGGCAAGGCGCACATGGCAACGCTGGCAGCACCGTTGATCGAAAAAGTGCCGGGGGCCAACCTACGCGCATTGATGCGCAATCGGCTCAAGGAAATCACCGGCCTGGATAATCACCAGGTCGAGCAACTGAGTCACAGCGCTCCTGCCGAAGCGCCGCCAAGCTACGACCCTGGCATCGATTACGATGCCATTCCCGACTACAACCCCGACTACGGCGACTTCCACCAGCCCGACTACGCGCCAGTGCAACAACAGTGGACGCCAAGCAAGGGAGGCAAGAAGAAGTGGGAAGGCAAGCCATGGGACAAAAAAGGCAAGCCGTGGGAGCGTAACGGCCAACGCCAGGATGCACCACCGCGCGTACCAACCTCGGTAGAACCTCCGACCTTGAGCGCCCTGCGCACCTTGCTACACCACCCGCAGCTAGCCAAAAAGGTCGAGGATGCTGGCCATTTCGCAGCGGAAGAACATGTCTACGCCCAACTGTTGGTGGCCTTGCTGGAGGCGTTGCAAAAGAATCCTGAGCTACGCTCACTACAGCTGATTGCACGCTGGCACGGCACTGAACAAGGCCGCTTGCTACGCGCACTGGCTGAAAAGGAATGGCTAATCGATGCCGACAACCTTGAACAACAGTTTTTCGACACTATAACTAGCTTGTCAGCTCGCCAACGCGAGCGAAGCCTGGAACATCTGCTCAGGAAAGCACGTCAAAGTGAGTTGAGCGCAGAGGAAAAAAATCAGCTGCGCGACCTGTTAAGCCGGAATGTTCACGCACAAACCCCGACCTCAACTGGCGCGTGAGGTCCTAGCTCGGGTATAATCCTCGGCTTGTTTTTTGCCCGCCAAGACCTTCAGTGGATAGGGTGTTATGTCCGGAAAAGCGCAACAGCAGTCTCGCATCAAAGAGTTGATCACCCGCGGTCGTGAGCAGGGCTACCTGACTTACGCGGAGGTCAACGACCATCTGCCAGAGGATATTTCAGATCCGGAGCAGGTGGAAGACATCATCCGCATGATCAACGACATGGGGATCAACGTATTCGAGAGTGCTCCGGATGCGGATGCCCTTTTGTTGGCCGAAGCCGACACTGACGAAGCCGCAGCTGAAGAAGCTGCTGCTGCGTTGGCGGCTGTGGAAACCGATATTGGTCGTACGACCGACCCGGTCCGCATGTACATGCGTGAAATGGGAACCGTCGAGCTTCTGACCCGTGAAGGCGAAATCGAAATCGCCAAGCGTATCGAAGAAGGTATTCGCGAGGTCATGGGAGCTATCTCCCATTTCCCGGGTACTGTCGACTACATCCTCAGCGAATACGATCGAGTAACCGCCGAAGGCGGTCGCCTGTCTGACGTTCTCAGTGGCTACATCGACCCGGACGACGGCATTGCCCCTCCGGCCGAAGTTCCGCCGCCTGTCGATCCGAAAGCTCCGGCCAAGGCCGAGAGTGACGACGAAGACGAAGAGAAAGAAGAAGCCGAGGAAGAGGAAGAAGCCGAAAGCGGTCCCGATCCAGTCATTGCCCAGCAGCGCTTCGGTGCCGTTCAGGAGCAACTGAACGCCACCCTCAAAGTGTTGAAGAAGAACGGTCGCCAGCACAAGGACAGCATCAAGGCGATGCTTGAACTGGCTGAGCTGTTCATGCCGATCAAGCTGGTGCCAAAGCAGTTCGAAGTATTGGTCGAGCGTGTTCGCAGTGCTCTTGATCGTCTGCGCCAGCAAGAACGCGCGATCATGCAACTGTGTGTACGTGATGCACGTATGCCTCGTGCCGACTTCCTGCGCCTGTTCCCAAGCAACGAAACGGACCAGACCTGGAGCGGTGATCTTTCCAAGCGCAGCACCAAGTGGGCTGCAGCGCTGGGCGAGAAAAACGATGCCATCGTCGCTTGCCAGCAGAAGCTGATCGACCTGGAGAACGAAACCGGCCTGACTATCGCCGAGATCAAGGACATTAACCGTCGCATGTCGATCGGTGAAGCCAAGGCTCGTCGTGCGAAGAAAGAAATGGTTGAGGCTAACCTTCGTCTGGTTATCTCCATCGCCAAGAAGTACACCAACCGCGGCCTGCAATTCCTCGATCTGATCCAGGAAGGCAACATCGGTTTGATGAAGGCAGTGGACAAGTTCGAATACCGTCGCGGTTACAAGTTCTCGACCTATGCCACCTGGTGGATTCGTCAAGCGATCACCCGTTCGATCGCCGACCAGGCTCGCACCATCCGTATTCCGGTGCACATGATCGAGACGATCAACAAGCTCAACCGTATCTCCCGGCAGATGCTGCAGGAAATGGGCCGTGAACCGACCCCGGAAGAGCTGGGTGAGCGCATGGAAATGCCTGAGGACAAGATCCGCAAGGTATTGAAGATCGCCAAAGAGCCGATCTCCATGGAAACCCCGATCGGTGACGACGAAGATTCGCACTTGGGTGACTTCATCGAAGACTCGACCATGCAGTCGCCAATCGATGTAGCCACGGTTGAAAGCCTCAAGGAAGCGACTCGTGACGTGCTCTCCGGTCTGACCGCACGCGAAGCCAAAGTGCTGCGCATGCGTTTCGGTATCGACATGAACACCGATCACACCCTCGAAGAGGTCGGCAAACAGTTCGACGTGACCCGTGAACGGATCCGTCAAATTGAAGCCAAGGCGCTGCGCAAGCTGCGCCACCCGACGCGAAGCGAGCATTTGCGCTCCTTCCTCGACGAGTGATGACAAACCCCGGCCCAGTCCGGGGTTTTTCTTTTGTGCAAACCACTCTTTTTCATCCCCTCGCCACACCCTATCGTAGAAATGCCCGTCTACACTCGAATCAGTTCACCTGTGTGACGAGGCCGATATGCCCAAAATGCCGGCCCTTCTGTTGGTGTTCCAACTGATTTGGAGCACAACGGCCGGCGCCTTGACCCTGACAGAGGAAGAAAAAGCCTGGCTCAGCGCCCACCCACAGCTGCGCCTAGGCGTCGACGCATCCTGGCCACCGTTTGAATACCGCGACCAGGAGGGTCGCTACCAGGGATTGGCTGCCGACTACATTGCTCTGTTTCAAGAGCGGCTGGACATAACCTTCAAGTTGGTCGAGCCGGCCACCTGGACGGCTGTGCTGGAACAGGCCAAACAGAACAAACTGGATCTGCTCCCCGGCATCATGTCGACACCGGAACGCCAGAATTTCCTGGCCTTCACCCGTCCCTACCTGGATTTCCCAATCGTCATTCTGGCCCATAAGGGTGGCCCACAGCCGCGCAAACTCAACGACCTCTATGGGCTGAAAGTGGCCGTTGTAGAAAACTATGCCCCCCATGAATTGCTGCGCAGCCATCATCCCGACCTGAACCTGGTCGCGATGCCTAACGTCAATTCCGCACTGCAGGCCCTGGCCATCGATGAAGTGGATGCCGTTGTTGGCGATCTGGCATCAAGTATCTGGAGCTTGCGCCAGCTCAAGCTCGATGGGCTGTATGTAAGCGGCGACACCTCTTACCGATATCAATTGGCTATGGCGGTACCTCGAGAACAGAAAATCCTCGTCGGTATCCTCGATAAAGTCATGGCAGACATGAGTGCGGGTGAAGTCAGCGATATTCAGGAGCGATGGGTTGGCAAGGTGCTCGACCATCGGACCTTCTGGACTGACTTATTGATCTACGGACTACCCGGCATCTTGTTGCTGGTCGCCCTGTTGCTGGCGGTGATTCGGGTCAATCGGCGGTTGAGCTCCGAAATTTCCCGACGTATCGCCCTGGAGCAGGAGTTGCGCAGCAGCGAATACCATTATCGGGGCCTTATCGAAAGCCTGTCGGCAATCGCCTGGGAAGCTGACGCCAATGACTTCAAGTACAGCTACGTCTCACCTCACGCGGAGGATCTGCTTGGGTATCCGCTGGGCCAATGGCTACGTCCGGGCTTCTGGCGCAGCATCATTCATCCCGACGATGCACTTTGGGCGCAGGCCTACTGCGACACTGAAACTGCTGCCGGACGCGACCACAGCCTCGAATACAGGGTCATTCGTGCCGACGGCCGTAGCCTTTGGGTGCGCGACATCGTCAGCCTGATCGAGCATGGACACAAGCCAGTAATGCGCGGGCTGATGATTGATATCAGCGAAACCAAGAACGCCGAAGATGCCCTGCGTCTCTCCGAGCAGAAATTTGCCTCCGTTTTCCAGCAGTGCCCAGACATCCTTTTGATTGCCCGCCTCAGCGACGGCTGCCTGCTGGAGGTCAATGAAGCATTTGAAGAGCAAATCGGCCTGAGTGCAGCAGAGGTAATCGGGCGTACAACCACGGACCTGAACATTTGGGGGACCAATGGCATCGGCCCTGGGCTACTGCTGCGCTTGCAGTCAGGCAGCATCCGCAACCTGGAAACGCTGTTCCGTCGCAGCAACGGCCAGCTGTTCACCGGCCTGATATCGGCAGAAACGTTCGAGCTCGACAGCACACCTGCACTGGTGGTGGCCGTGCGTGATATCAGTCAGCTCAAGGAAACCCAGGAGCAGCTGCAAACCTCCGAAGAAAAATTTGCCAAAGCATTCCACGCATCGCCCGATGGCCTGCTGCTCTCGCGCCAACGTGACGGCATGCTGCTCGAGGTAAACGACGGATTTTGCCGCCTGACCGGTTTCGACAGTCGCATGTCGCTGGATCACACTTCCCTGGACCTGGGTATATGGGTAGACCTCAACGAACGTCGCCGGCTGCTGGAACTGCTGAAAAAAGACGGCTTCGTGCGGGATTTCAGTTGTCATATCCGACGCAGTGACGGACAAATCCGCCTGTGTGAACTATCTGCCCGCCCCTTACCGATCGGCAGTGAAGACTGCATGCTGACCATCGCCCGGGATATTACCGAGCGCCACCTGATGCAGGAAAAACTGCAACTGGCCGCAACGGTGTTCGAGAACACTGCTGAGGGTGTGCTGATCACCGACACCGACCAGCACATCAGCGCCGTGAACAGGGCCTTCAGCGAAATAACCGGATACAGCGAGTTCGAAGCCCTGGGGCAAACGCCACGTCTGCTCGCCTCGGGCCAACACGACAGCGCCTTTTACGTATCGATGTGGCACCAGTTGACCGCTGAAGGGCATTGGCAAGGCGAAATCCAGAACCGCCGCAAAAATGGCGAGCTGTACCCTAGCTGGCTGACTATCAGTGCCGTGCGCAACAACGAGCGGGTCATCACCCATTTCGTCGCGGTATTTGCCGACATCTCGAGCCTCAAGCATGCCCAGGCGAAACTCGACTACCAGGCGCACCATGATCCGCTGACCGGATTGCCAAACCGCACCCTGTTCGAAAGCCGACTGCAAGCCGCCCTTACCTGCGCGCAGACCTCCAAACGCCAGGGAGCCGTATTATTCCTCGACCTGGACCGCTTCAAACACATCAACGACAGCCTGGGCCATCCCGTCGGTGACCTGCTGCTAAAAGGTATTGCCCAGCGCCTGAAAGAACAGGTTCGAGACATCGACACCGTGGCCCGACTGGGCGGTGACGAGTTCATCATTCTCTTGCCCGGTCTGCATCAACCTAGCGATGCAAGCCACATTGCCAACAAGTTGCTGGCCTGCTTCAGCGCTCCTTTCCAGGCCGGCGAACACGAGTTTTTTACCAGCGCCAGCATCGGCACCAGCCTCTACCCGCAGGACGGCAGCGACGTTGCTTCTCTGATCCGCAACGCCGACGCAGCGATGTATCGATCCAAAGCCAAGGGGCGCAATAGGGTGGAATCCTACACCCGCGACCTGACCGCCCAGGCCAGTGAACGCATCGCTCTGGAGCATGAACTGCGCCGGGCAATCGAGCGTAACGAGCTGAGCCTGAACTTCCAACCAAAGTTCAGCCTGAAAACTCAGAGTCTTGTTGGCGCCGAAGCACTGATTCGCTGGACCCATCCGCTGTTTGGTGAAGTCCCGCCTGAGCACTTCATCGCCCTGGCCGAAGAAAACGGCATGATCCTGCAATTGGGAGATTGGGTCCTGGAAAAAGCCTGCCAGCAGATGCAGGCTTGGAAAAAACATTACCTGCCGTTCGGCCCCTTGTCGGTCAACCTCGCCGGCGCCCAACTTCGCCAACCAAGCCTGATCAAGCGCATCGAGCAACTGTTGAAGACCCATCAACTCAAAGCCGGCGACCTGCAACTGGAGATCACCGAAAACTTCATCATGAGCCAGGCTGAAGAAGCCTTGGCCATCCTCCATCAACTCAAACACCTGGGCGTACAACTGGCCATTGATGACTTCGGCACAGGCTACTCCTCCCTGAGTTACCTCAAGCGCCTGCCGCTGGACATCCTCAAGATCGACCAATCGTTCATTCGCGGGCTACCGGATGACCCCCACGATGCCGCCATCGCCCGAGCAATCATCGCCCTGGGACGCAGCATGCAATTGACCATCATCGCCGAAGGCGTCGAGAACCTGGCCCAGCAACGATTCCTCACCGCCGAAGGCTGCGAACAGATCCAGGGCTACATCATCAGCCTGCCATTAGCCGCCGACGAATTCGCCACAACGTTTCTTCGTATAGCAGTTTCGGATCTTTCGGATGGCACAGCCCGCAAACCCTCGTTATAATCCGCGACCACTGGGGCCTATAGCTCAGTTGGTTAGAGCAGAGGACTCATAATCCTTTGGTCCACGGTTCGAGTCCGTGTGGGCCCACCAGTTTCAAAGCCGCGCACTGCGCGGCTTTTTTATGCCCGTAAGAAATATTCCGCCGCTCCCAGTTTAGGCGCCTTTCGAATCGTCCCGGATTCGTCTTACAAGCACGTGAAAAGTGCGACGCACGCATTGCTAACTCGTTGATTCAAGACATCTTTCAATGAAGCAATTGGCCATCAGCGCCACGGATGGCTGATATCCCGGTAGAATGCCTTTCGCGTGCCTGCGATCTGCCAATGCAGCAGGGACCATGCGTTCACAGCACAGTAGTTTTGGTGACAGGGGACTCCATGGAGGTCGCCAGAACGACGATTGCAAGACACGTGCGGTACACGTGCAATCCATTAGCTAAGATCAAGATGAGGGCTCGTACGCTTGAGCGCGCCCTCTGCAGATGTGAGCTGCGAAGTACTCATGCGGTACGGTACAAACTTAGGGGTTTTTGTTTATGTCTGCTCAGCGTCACGATGCTACTGATTCGCCGTTGGTGACAGTGATCATCGCGTCCTACAATCATGCGCGATATATCGAAACGTGCATAAATAGCGTTATCAACCAGACTTATAAGAATATAGAGCTGCTGGTCATCGACGATGGTTCCAAGGACGACAGCCAGGCAATTTTGCAGCGACTGCAAGCGCAGCACGGTTTCGATTTGAAGTTGCAGGCCAACCAAGGCCTGGCTCGCACCCTGAATGATGCCATTGAACGCGCGCGCGGTGAGCTGATCGTGCCATTCGGTTCCGACGACATTATGTTCCCCCATCGCATCGCCACCCAGGTGGAGTACATGCGTGGCAAGCCTGAGGTGGGAATCTGCTCGGCCAACATCGAAACCATCGACCAGGATGGCAAGGTGATGGGCCCCCGCGAACAGCGTAAGCGCAATCTGCCCTTTCGCCGCCTGGATTTCGATGATCTGTTTCTCGACCGCAAGCCTGGGCCAATGGCTGCAACGTTGATGCTGCGTCGTGAAGCCTTGGATAAAGTGGGCGGTTTCAATGCCAATATCCGCCTGGAAGACGTCTACATCGAGCTGGCAATCACCCGCGCCGGTTACTTTATCGACGTGCTCGGCGAGGTGCTGGCTCAATACCGTGACCACCCGAGCAATACCTTCAAGAACGGCCGCTTCATGGTGGATAACGTACTACGGACATATGAGGTGTTCTGCGATCATCCACGCTATGAGTGGGTGTGCATGAACTTTCGTAACTCCATGCTGCTCAAGTACGCCAACCGCGATAAGGCCCTTGCCCGGGAGATCCTGGCGGAAATCCCGGTCAAGTTCTGGAACAAGAAAACCTTCCGCGGTATGTGGCGACTGATCAGCTCAGCGAAGATGCGCGGTCACGCTTCCAGTAAATGAGCGATTGCCCGTAAACCATTGCCAGCGGCAACCAGATCAAGAACCAATGTTCTTTAGGGCGTGACATGAAGGCGCTGCCTTCAGTCAGGCCCGAAGCAAAACCGAACACCAGCCAGGTGGCCGCCAGGGTAACGGTTGGATGCTTTCGATAGATCCAGCTGAAATACATCGCCAGGCCATATAGCGTCATCCACAGCACCAATCCTACGATACCGCCCGCGTACAACACACCCAACTCAATGTTGTGGGGATCGGAAAGCTTGCGTATTCCGGGAATGGCCACCGTCATGGGGCTGTCGTATCCATGACCCAGCCATGGGTGCTCGCCAATCTGGCGCAACGCATCCATCCAAATAGCCGGGCGGTAGGAGATGCCGCGCTGAGTGATCGCTTCAGGGTGAAGAATCGCAACGCCCACCAAAGTCAGCGCCGCCAACCCCAGCGCAATCATCCCGCGGCGTCGATCGCCGACGATCAGCAACCAGATCAGCGCCCCCGCAAGACCAACCAAGGGTGTCCGTGAGCCAGTGGCAAGGATCGCGGCGCCTAGCAGCGCCAGGCAAATAATCGGCAAAGGACTCAGTGGGCTCCGCGCCTGAAACCACGAAGCCAGCCAGAATGCGGCGAATGCCCCAAAGACGTGACCGGTGAGGAGCGGGTTGTAGAGCGCGCCGTACCCAGTCAGTCGGTAACGAAAGATGGAAGGGGTGTTGAAGGCGAAATACAGAAGTGAAAGCCCCGCAGCTACAGCAGCGATGATAGCTGCCAGGCGTGTGAGCTGCCCAAGGCGCTCAGGAGTACGCAGGGCGATGATGCCTGCGGCAAACATCAGCATGGCAATGTACAGCGGGCGCTTGAGCAAGCTGCCGACCGAATTCTCGGTATCGGACCAGGCAAGACTCAGCATGGTGTAGGCGCTGAAGGTCAGGAAAGCAATAAATAAAGGGTTGCTCGTGAGGGGCTTGAGCAAGCGCGGACGCAGGATCAAGGCCAGCAGAGTTGGAAAGGCGAGAAAGATATAAAAGGATTTATGGTAGTGCGGGCGCTCCCAGGCCCAGAACATTCCTGTCAGCGTGACCAGCCAGCCAAGCGGCAGCAAGTAGCTAATGATTAGATTCCCCAAGCGTTGGGGGGTGGATTGAGTCAATACATCCGTTGACATGAAGCGTGCTCGTCAAGTTGAGAGGCTAGATTGTATGTGCTGAGCGAATTTGTAGCGAGGCTGAACCCGCACAAGCCCGCTCCAGCGCAGTTATTCACCGCGCGGGAAGCTTGCCGGGTAGCATGGGGTGTGGATAGGCTAACGGGTTTACCTAGTCCGCCACGCTACGCGCCAACCCAGAGAATACCCATGTCCGACAGTCGCCCCATCGCCCTCGATGAAATCGACCGCCAACTGATTTCGCTCTTGCAGATCAACGCCCGCGAAAGCGTTGCCATGCTTGCCCGGCAGTTGGGCATTGCCCGCACGACAGTCACCTCGCGCCTGGCGCGGCTGGAGAAAACCAAAGTTATCAGCGGCTATGGTGTGCGCCTTGGGCAGCGCTTGATTGATGGCGGGTTACAAGCCTATGTCGGGATCAAGGTGCAGCCGCGCTCGGGCAAGGAAGTGGTACGCCGCCTTGGTGCCATGGGGCAAGTGCAACAGCTCTGCGCAGTGAGTGGTGAGTTTGATTATGTGGCCTGGCTGCGCAGTGATTCGCCGGAACAGTTGGATCAGTTGCTTGATCAGATCGGCAGCGTCGAGGGTGTGGAGAAGACCACTACTTCGATCATTCTCAGTAGCAAGGTGGATCGTGGCTGGAACTGATCACGGGGCCAGCCCGTCCCCAGCGCAGACGTCATTATGACGATGACTGGAGACAAATAGACGATTTGGCGAGCAAATAGACGACACTCTGCTTCTTAATTACGTAACTCACACGCTCTAAACTGACCGCCAGCGTTTTCTATACTCAAGCTTCGCGTGCAGCGCAGCCCTGGCAAGGTCATCTCATGAATAAGAATAATCGTCATCCCGCCGACGGCAAAAAACCTGTCACCATTTTTGGCCCGGATTTCCCCTTCGCGTTTGATGACTGGATCGAACACCCAGCCGGCCTGGGCAGTATTCCTGTCGAACGTCACGGTGAAGAAGTGGCCATTGTGGGTGCCGGCATTGCCGGCCTGGTAGCGGCATACGAGCTGATGAAGCTGGGCCTTAAGCCCGTGGTGTACGAAGCGTCGAAGATGGGTGGCCGACTGCGCTCGCAAAGCTTCGAAGGCACCGATGGAATCATCGCTGAACTGGGCGGCATGCGATTCCCCGTGTCCTCCACCGCGTTCTACCACTATGTAGACAAGCTGGGCCTGCAAACCAAGCCTTTCCCTAACCCGCTGACGCCAGCTTCGGGTAGCACTGTCATCGACCTTGAAGGCCAGACCCACTACGCCGAAAAGCTCTCGGACCTGCCGCAACTGTTCCAGGAAGTTGCCGATGCCTGGGCCGATGCCCTGGAGGATGGCTCCCGTTTCGCAGAGATCCAACAAGCGATCCGCGACCGTGATGTGCCGCGTCTCAAGGAACTCTGGAACACCCTGGTGCCGCTTTGGGACGACCGCACCTTCTACGACTTCGTCGCCACCTCCAAAGCCTTTGCCAAACTCAGCTTTCTGCATCGGGAAGTGTTCGGCCAGGTCGGATTCGGAACCGGTGGCTGGGACTCGGACTTCCCTAACTCGATGCTGGAAATCTTCCGCGTGGTAATGACCAACTGCGACGATCACCAGCATTTGGTGGTAGGTGGCGTCGAGCAGGTTCCGCTGGGCATCTGGCGCCATGTGCCCCAACGCTGCGCCCACTGGCCGGAAGGCACCAGTCTCAGCTCCCTGCACCGGGGAGCGCCGCGCCCGGGGGTCAAGAGCATTGCTCGCCATGCCGATGGACGCCTGGCGGTCACTGACAACTGGGGCGACACGCGCCACTATGGTGCCGTGCTGACTACCTGCCAGAGCTGGCTGCTGACCACCCAGATCGAATGCGAGGAATCGCTGTTCTCGCAAAAAATGTGGATGGCCCTGGACCGTACCCGTTATATGCAGTCGTCGAAGACCTTCGTCATGGTCGATCGACCATTCTGGAAAGATAAAGACCCAGAAACCGGCCGTGATTTGATGAGCATGACCCTCACCGACCGCCTGACCCGTGGTACTTACCTGTTCGACAACGGTGACGACAAGCCGGGCGTGATCTGCCTGTCCTATTCCTGGATGAGCGACGCCCTGAAGATGCTTCCACACCCGGTGGAAAAGCGGGTGAAGCTAGCCCTTGATGCATTGAAGAAAATCTATCCAAAAGTGGACATCGCCGGGCACATCATCGGTGATCCGATCACCGTGTCCTGGGAAGCCGATCCGCATTTCCTCGGTGCCTTCAAAGGCGCCCTGCCGGGTCACTACCGTTACAACCAACGCATGTACGCGCACTTCATGCAGCAGGATTTGCCTAGCGAGCAACGCGGCATCTTCATCGCCGGTGATGACGTGTCCTGGACCCCCGCCTGGGTCGAAGGCGCCGTGCAAACGTCGCTCAATGCAGTGTGGGGTATCATGACTCACTTCGGGGGTCATACCCATCCAGATAACCCCGGCCCAGGCGATGTGTTCCATGAAATCGGCCCCATCGCCCTGGCCGACTGACGGGAGTAACGTCATGCGCATCGCGCTGTATCAAGGTGCACCGCAGCCATTGGATGTACCCGGCAACCTCGAGCGCCTGCACCAGCAGGCGCTGTTGGCAGCCGCCCGCGGTGCCGAGTTGCTGGTATGTCCGGAAATGTTCCTGACCGGCTACAACATTGGCAGCGAAGCAGTGGCACGTTTGGCCGAGGCCGAGGACGGGCCGTCGGCCATGGCCGTGGTAGAGATAGCCCAGAGCAATCGCATCGCCATTGCCTATGGTTATCCGGAACTGTCCGAGGACGGTCGGGTGTACAACGCTGTGCAACTGATCGACGCTCACGGCAGCAGTTTGTGCAACTACCGCAAGACCCATCTGTTCGGCGGTCTGGACCGGGCAATGTTCAGTCCAGGGCCAGACCACTTTCCGGTCGTGGAGCTGAACGGATGGCGCCTGGGTGTGTTGATCTGCTACGACATCGAGTTTCCGGAGAACGCTCGGCGCCTGGCCTTGGCCGGCGCCGAACTGATTCTGGTGCCTACTGCGAACATGGTTCCCTACGATTTCGTTGCCCAGGTGACCGTGCGCGCCCGTGCTTACGAAAACCAGTGCTACCTGGTGTATGCCAACTACTGTGCAGCAGAAGACGAGATCCACTATTGCGGGCAAAGCAGCATCGTCGGCCCCGACGGCAGCATTCTGGCCATGGCCAGTCGCGACCCGTGCCTGTTGATGGCAGACCTGGACCTGCAACGGGTACATGAAGGTCGCGCCAACACCCCTTACCTGCATGACCTGCGACCTGAACTGTATGGCGATCCGCGCAATCGCGGATAATCCGCTAGCATGACGGTTCGCGCTACAACGGAACCGTCATGCCCAGCACTGTGCAACACCTCACCCTCGACAATGGCTTGCAAGTCACGCTACGCCATGCCCCGCAGCTCAAGCGCTGCGCCGCCGCGATACGGGTGATGGCAGGCAGTCATGACGCCCCACGTGCTCATCCGGGCCTGGCCCACTTTCTTGAGCACCTGCTGTTTCTCGGCAATGACCGCTTCCCCCTCGACGATGGCCTGATGCGCTATGTGCAACGTCACGGCGGGCAGGTCAATGCAAGCACCCGCGAGCGCACTACTGACTACTTTTTCGAAGTCCCACAGGCAGCATTTGCCGGTGGGCTCGAGCGCTTGTGCGAAATGCTCGCCCGTCCGCTGTTTGATTTGCAGCGTCAGTCCCGCGAGCGCGAAGTGATTCATGCCGAATTCATCGCCTGGTCGCGCAATCCTCAAGCTCAGCTGCAGTTTGCATTGCTGCAGCAGGTTTCCAGGGGGCACCCGCTGAGTGCTTTCCATGCAGGCAATCGCTATAGCCTGCCGATCCACAGTCACGCCTTTCAGACGGCCTTGCGAACGTATCACCAACGTTTCTACCAAGCCGGACAAATGGTCCTGAGCCTGAGCGGACCACAAAGTCTTGAGCAGCTACAAACCATGGCATGCGCCGCCGCCCGCAATTTCACCCCAGGTGAACGAATAGAGCAGGCGGCAGTGGCGAGACTTGTCGATGACAAGCTCACAGCACAGCGCAGTGGACAACACCTGGACCTTTTGCACGCCATCGAAAACCAGCCTGCGGGGATGGAACAGGCGATCGAATTTCTCGCCACCTGGCTCACTGATGCGCGCCCCGGCGGGCTGCTCTCGGCGCTTCGTCGGCGAGGCTGGGGACAAGCAATCGAGTTCAACGCCCTTTACAGCTTTGCGGGGCAGGCACTGCTGCTCACCCGCCTTAAGCTTGACGGTGATGCTACTGATGAACAGCTGCGAGGGCTGTTTACGGATTGGTTGAGGTTTTTCCGCGACGTCGACCGAACCTCGATAAAACAGGAGTACGCAAACTTGCAGTGCCGTCGTGCACACGCCGCCTCGGCTTTGGAGTTAGCCTGTCGAGACAGCGCCTCTCGCCCCTATCAGGCCTTGGAGGACCAAGCCGAGCAAGTCTTGAACAGTTTGCTCGAGGCGCTTGTGCACAACACCTTGCCGTTGGCCCTCGAACGGTGGCACTTGCCTGCTGCAGAACCGTTGCTCGCGATACATCAGCCTGTCGATCAGCGCATCCGCGTAACGCCTACAGGCTTATCCATCAGTTCGCTGCTGCCGCCGACACGCCAGCAAGGTTTCGTTTATGTGCGCTGGCAAGTGAGCGCGGGAATCGATGAACGACTCTGGCAGGTGCTCGACCACGCGCTGCAGCCATTGCGCGAACGTGCGCAAAGGGCTGGGGTCACGTTGCAGTTCGATTCCTGTGCCAGGTTCTGGCAATTACGCTGTGCGGGCAGCCCTGACGCTGTCGTTGCGGTAATGGCGGAAACACTGCAGGTACTGCAGCATCCAGATGCCTTCAGCTGGACTGCGAGGTCTGCCCGTGAAGTCGATAAGATGCCAATCCGCGCCTTGCTCCAGCAACTTCCCGAGCAACTCATCGGCGGCCCCGACGCCTCACTGCACGCAGGCGATGTTCGTCAAAGCGATCTCCAACGGCTCTGGACGCACGCACGATGGCAGGCAATGGCAACAGGGCTGGACCAGCCTGCGCAGCAAGCCCTCAACAGAGTGCTGCAACACGTACCTGGGGATCCGGGCCTGCTTTACCCCGCGTCTGCACGAACCGAGCGCGTTTGGAAAATGCTGCCACCTGCGGCCAGTGAACAGGCACTGCTGCTGTTCTGCCCGTTATCCACCGATGACGAGGCCTGCGCACGCTTGTTGGCGCAGCACATTCAAGGGCCGTTTTATCAACGCTTGCGCGTCGAATTGCAGCTGGGCTACGCCGTTTTCAGCGCCTTCCGTCAGATCCAGGGTATAAACGGCCTGGTGTTCGGCGTGCAGTCGCCGAATGCCAGCCATGAGCAAATCATCGAGCATATCCATGGGTTTCTCACCCCGCTACCTTCTACCCTGCACTGCGACGCCGAGATCCGTCAGGCACTGGCCGAGCAAATGAGTGAGCCGGCAATGGGCAACGCCGAGGTCGCCGAATGGGCCTGGCAGGCGCTCCTGGCTGGGCGTAGCAAGGCGTCTTTGCACGCACTTCAACAGCAGATTCACGCAGTCGATGAGGCAATGCTGCGCCAGTGTGCAGATGATCTGGTACAGGCCAAACGAGGCTGGCTGTGCTTGGCCAATGGTCCTGCCGCTCTTTGTGGCGACTGGTCGAAGCCCTGATTCTTACTGAATATGTAACGACGTTTATCGAGGATTTAACCATTCAGTACGTGGAATTTTAGTAAGATAGCGCAATCCCAGCTATTTGAACCCCTCATGACCCATGAGGACTAAATAGGTAGCTGTCAAACCCAGCCCCATCCGGAAGGAGTCAATCCATGTGGACAAAACCTGCTTACACTGATCTGCGTATCGGCTTTGAAGTGACCATGTATTTCGCAAGCCGCTGAGTCAGCCTGCGGTACAACGCCTCGGTCAGCCGGGGCGTTTTTATTTCAAAACCCGGCAGGAGCAGCTATGTACATCCAGATTCTAGGTTCCGCCGCAGGTGGCGGCTTCCCGCAGTGGAACTGCAACTGCGTGAACTGCAAAGGCTTTCGCGACGGCACATTGCGCGCCACGGCGCGCACCCAATCGTCGATTGCCCTGTCTGACGACGGTATTCACTGGGTACTGTGCAACGCCTCGCCGGATATTCGTGCACAACTGCAGGCGTTCGCGCCCATGCAGCCCGCGCGCGCCTTGCGCGACAGTGGCATCAACGCCATTGTCCTGCTCGACAGCCAGATCGATCACACCACCGGCCTGCTGAGCCTGCGTGAAGGCTGCCCGCATCAGGTGTGGTGCACCGAGATGGTCCATCAAGACCTCTCCACCGGTTTTCCCTTGTTCACCATGCTCAGTCATTGGAATGGCGGCCTGCAGTGGAACCGCATCGAACTGCAAGGCAGCTTTGTCGTCGAAGCATGCCCGAACCTGCGCTTTACCCCCTTCCCGCTACGCAGCGCCGCCCCGCCCTACTCGCCACACCGTTTCGACCCTCATCCAGGCGACAACCTCGGCCTGATGATCGAAGACCTGCGTACAGGTGGCAAACTGTTCTACGCCCCGGGGCTGGGCCAAGTGGACGACCATCTGCTGCAGATGATGGGTGAAGCCGATTGCCTGCTGGTGGATGGCACCTTGTGGGAGGACGATGAAATGCAGCGCCGTGGTGTCGGTACTCGCACCGGCCGCGAAATGGGTCATTTGGCGCAGAATGGACCGGGTGGGATGCTGGAAGTCCTTGAGGGTTTTCCAACCCAACGCAAGGTGCTTATCCACATCAACAACACCAACCCGATTCTCGATGAAGACTCGGCCGAACGCGCCGAACTGGATCGCCGTTGCGTCGAAGTAGCCTTCGACGGCATGAGCATCACCCTTTAGCAGGAGCTGACATGAGCGACGCCACAGCGCTGTCCCCCGCCGAATTCGAACATGCCCTGCGCGCCAAAGGCGCGTACTACCACATCCATCACCCCTATCATGTGGCGATGTACGAAGGCCGGGCCAGTCGCGAGCAGATCCAAGGCTGGGTAGCCAACCGGTTCTACTACCAAGTCAACATCCCCCTCAAGGATGCGGCAATTCTGGCCAACTGCCCGGACCGCGAGATTCGTCGAGAGTGGATCCAGCGCCTGCTCGACCATGACGGTGCGCCTGGCGAGGACGGTGGCATCGAGGCGTGGCTGCGCCTGGGCCAGGCGGTAGGGCTGGATCCCGAGCAGTTGCGCTCCCAAGAGCTGGTGCTTCCCGGTGTGCGCTTTGCTGTGGACGCCTATGTGAATTTCGCTCGTCGCGCCAGCTGGCAGGAAGCCGCCAGCAGTTCGCTGACCGAGCTGTTTGCCCCACAGATCCACCAATCGCGCCTGGACAGCTGGCCGCAACACTATCCCTGGATCGACCCGGCCGGTTACGAGTACTTCCGTACGCGCCTGGGCCAGGCGCGCCGGGATGTCGAACATGGGCTGGCAATCACGCTGCAGCACTACACTACTGTTGAGGGCCAGCAGCGCATGCTGGAGATCCTGCAGTTCAAGCTGGATATTTTGTGGAGCATGCTCGACGCCATGAGCATGGCCTATGAGCTGAACCGTCCGCCCTACCACAGCGTTACCAGCGAACGGGTCTGGCACAAAGGAATCACCTTATGAGTTTTGATCGTACGCAAACCCCAAAATGGCGGCCGGGCTACCGCTTCCAATACGAGCCAGCGCAAAAGGGACATGTCTTGCTCTATCCCGAAGGCATGATCAAACTGAATGAAAGTGCAGCCCTGATCGGTGGGCTGATCGATGGCCAGCGTGATGTTGCTGGAATCATTGCCGAGCTGGACAAGCAATTCCCCGGGGTACCCGAGCTCGGTGATGATATCGAGCAGTTCATGGAGGTCGCCCGTGCCGAACACTGGATCGTCCTTGAGTGAAGTAGCGGCCAAGCCTGAGGTCGGGTTACCGCTGTGGCTGCTCGCCGAGCTGACCTACCGCTGCCCACTGCAATGCCCCTACTGCTCGAACCCGTTGGATTTCGCCGCCCAAGGCCAGGAACTGAGCACCGAGCAGTGGTTCAAGGTTATGGCCGAGGCCCGGGAAATGGGCGCCGCACAGCTGGGGTTTTCCGGTGGCGAGCCGCTGGTGCGCCAGGACCTGGCCGAGTTGATCGGCGAAGGCCGGCGCCTGGGCTACTACACCAACTTGATCACCTCCGGCATCGGGCTTACCGAGCAAAAAATAGCGACCTTCAAAGAAGCTGGCCTGGACCATATCCAGATCAGTTTTCAGGCCAGCGACGAACAGGTGAACAACTTGCTGGCCGGCTCGAAAAAAGCTTTTGCGCAAAAGCTCGAAATGGCTCGAGCGGTGAAAGCTCACGGCTATCCGATGGTGCTCAATTTCGTCACCCACCGTCACAACATCGACAAGATCGATCGCATCATTGAGCTGTGCACCGCGCTTGAGGCCGATTTTGTCGAGCTGGCCACCTGCCAGTTCTACGGCTGGGCCCATTTGAACCGGATCGGTCTGCTGCCAACCCGTGCACAGCTGGAGCGCGCCGAACGCATTACCAATGAGTACCGCGAGCGACTCAAGGCGGCCGGTAATCCGTGCAAGCTGATTTTTGTCACGCCCGACTACTACGAAGAACGTCCCAAAGGCTGCATGAACGGTTGGGGTAGCGTGTTCCTTACCGTCACACCGGATGGCACCGCCCTGCCGTGTCACGGCGCGCGACAACTACCGGTGCAGTTTCCCAATGTGCGCGATCACAGCATGCAACACATCTGGTACGACTCGTTCGGTTTCAACCGCTTCCGCGGTTACGACTGGATGCCTGAGCCGTGCCGCTCCTGCGATGAAAAGGAAAAGGACTTCGGCGGCTGCCGCTGCCAGGCCTACATGCTCACCGGCGACGCCAGTAACGCTGACCCGGTCTGCGCCAAATCTGCGGACCATGGGATCATTCTCAAGGCCCGCGAGGAAGCCGAGCACGCCCAGTTGAACATTGATGAGTTGACCTTTCGCAATGAGCGTAACTCCCGAGTCATCTTCCGCAGCTGAGCGATTCAGCGCCGAACAGGCAGTAGCTGCCGGCACCGACTTCGCCGAATTGAAGGTTGGGCCGCAAGGCCTGTTCTGGAACGAGTTCCGTCCCCGCGATGGCGCTTGCCGCGTCTGGCAGTGGCGCGACGGCCAGGCGCACTGCCTGACGCCGGATGGCTTTAGCGTTCGCAGTCGCGTCTATGAATACGGCGGCGGCAGCTTTTGCCTGAACGATGAAGGCCTGGTGTTCGTCAACGAGGCCGACCAACAACTCTACACCCAGGATCTGCTCGGCGGCCTGCCCCAACCGCTGACCCAGGGCGAGCGCCGTTACGGTGATCTGCGCTGGGCTGCTGGCAAGGTTCTGGCCGTTGAAGAAACCCATTGCGCAGATCACGTGGAACATCGCCTGGTGGCAATATCCGCGCAGTGGCGTGAGGTGTTGGCTGAAGGTGCGGATTTTTATGCCGCACCGACCTTGAGCGATGATGGCTCGCGACTGGCGTGGATCGAATGGAGCAGGCCCAACCAGCCCTGGACCGCCACGCGCTTGCTTTGCAGTGAACGCGAATCGAATGGCCAGTGGGGCCCGCCACGCTGCATCGCCGGCAACCAAGGGCCGGCGCAATCCCTGCAGCAGCCACGTTTCGATAGCGTCGGCCGTTTGTATTGTCTGTCAGATCGCAACGGCTTCTGGCAACCCTGGGCAGAAACCGCACAGGGCTGGAGCGCCCTGCCCGCCGCACATGCCGATCATGCTGCAGCACCGTGGCAAATGGGTGCCTGCACTTGGCTTGAAGTGGATGAACACCACTATCTGGCCACGTGGTTCGAAGACGGTTTCAGTCGTTTGGGCCAGTACCACATCGATGGTTCGCGGCACCTGATCGACACGCCCTACAGCCGTTTTCGCTGCCTGGACCTGGATCAGAACTCTTTCTACGCCATCGCTGCATCACCGACCTGCCCGTCGGCGGTCATTGCCATTGATCGCATCAACCACAACGTAAAGGTCCTGGCGGGTGGCGCACGGCCCTTGCCTGCTGAACGCATCAGTTGTCCACAGCCTTTGCGCTATCCCAGCGGTAACGGCGTCGCCCACGGTTTCTTCTATCCGGCAATGGACAATGTACAGCGCCCGCCCCTGATCGTCTTTGTGCATGGTGGCCCAACCTCGGCCTGCTACCCGGCGCTTGATCCGCGTATTCAATACTGGACCCAACGCGGCTTCGCCGTGGCCGACCTCAACTACCGCGGCAGCAGCGGCTACGGTCGCGCCTACCGCCAGGCCCTGCACCTGCGCTGGGGGGAAATCGACGTCGAAGATGCGTGCTCGGTAGTCGAGCACTTGGCCGCACGTGGCTTGATCGATCCGACCAAGGCATTCATTCGCGGCGGCAGCGCCGGGGGTTACACCACGCTTTGCGCGCTGGCCTTTCACTCTGTTTTCCGCGCTGGCGCCAGTCTTTATGGTGTCAGTGATCCCCAGGCCCTGGCTCGCGCAACGCACAAATTCGAAGGTGACTACCTGGACTGGCTGATCGGTGATCCGCTCAAGGATGCCGAGCGCTACCAACAACGTACACCGTTGTTGCACGCAGCGAACATCAAGGTACCGGTGATTTTCTTTCAGGGCGAACTGGATGCCGTAGTAGTGCCAGAACAGACCCGCTCAATGCTTGCTGCGCTCAAAGCCAACGGTATTCGTGCCGAGGGGCATTTCTACCCCTCGGAACGCCACGGCTTTCGCACGGCGGCCAACCTTGCCCATGCGCTGGAAGAGGAATGGAAGTTTTATCGGCAGGTGCTGCAAGACACCTGAAGGGTTGGCTTGGCCTCGTGTGCACTGCCAGCAGCGTTGAAGGTTATCGCTTGGCGATGATGTACACCGCATGGACGATGCCCGGAATGTAGCCCAGCAACGTCAGCAGAATGTTGAGCCAGAAGGCGCCGCCAAAGCCGACCTGCAGGAATACGCCAAGTGGCGGCAGGAGAATGGCGATGATGATGCGAATAAAGTCCATTGGGCAGTTCCCTTCAATGATGTACTAGAACTGACTGTAGCGCTGCACAAGGGTTCAACCCACCCAACGCAGATAAAAAAACGCCCCAGGCCAAAAACTGCAGGCCCGGGGCGATGCGCAGGAACGCGAGACGGTTCGGTTACTTCACCAAAGGTGAAAAATCAGGCAGTGGCTTCACGCCGCTGATGCTGTTGCGCCGAATGCACCCGGGCAAAAGCCCTGGCCAGACGCAACAGCATTTCATCGATATTGCCCTTGCTTACGGTCAGTGCCGGCGACAACCGCAGCACATCGGCTTGCGGTGCATTGAGTAGCAGACCTTCATGCAGCGCGGCCTTGACCAGTTCAGCGGCATTGTCTTCGCTAAGCTGCAGCGCCCACAGCAGGCCCTGGCCGCGTACTTCACGCTGTCCGTAGCGGCCAGCGAGGCGGCTCAAGCCATCACGTAGGTGCCGGCCGGAATCCTGGACGTGTTCAAAAAAGCCCGGTTCCAGCACAGTCTCCAATACCGCAAGACCGGCAGCAGTCATCAGCGCATTGCCATGGTGGCTGCCTTCCAGCTCGCCCGCTTCGGCGCAGCAAGCACTGCCACGGGCCAGCAACGCGGCCAGGGGTACACCACCCCCCAAGCCCTTACCCAAGGTGATGATGTCGGCGCGCACGTCGTAGGTTTGCTCGGCAAGCAGTGCGCCACAGCGGCCGACACCGGTCTGCACTTCATCGAGTATCAACAGAATGCCTAACTCACGGCACAGGCGTTCGACGCCCTTGAGGTAGGCAGCAGTCGCCGGAATGACTCCGGCTTCGCCCTGAATAGGCTCAAGCATGATCGCCACGGTGCGCGAATCGACAGCGGCGTGCAGTGCCTCCAGATCATTGAAGGGTACCTTGCTGAAGCCTGGCAGTTCCGGCTCACAGCGAATGCACTGTGAAGGATCGGAAGCCGACAACGCGCCCAGGCTCCGGCCGTGGCAGCTCTGGCTTGCAGTAATGATGTGGTAGGCGCCGTTACGGTGCAACTGCCCCCATTTACGCGCCAGCTTGATCGCCCCTTCGCAGGCTTCGGCCCCACTGTTGAGCAGATAGGCCTGATCACTGCCCGTACTCTGGCAAAGAAGACTTACCAACTTGAGCAAGCCACGGTTGTGAAAACCTGCACCCGGGTTGATCAGCGCCTGAGCCTGACTGCCCAAGGCTTTCACCAGCACACTCGGGCTATGGCCGAGGCTGTTGACTGCACAGCCTTGAGTGAAATCGAGATAAGCGTGGCCTTCGCTGTCCCATAGCCAGGAACCCTGGCCGCGGACAAAAACCTGCGCTGCACGTTCAGTGACAGGCATCAGGTAATCAACAGGAAGTGCTTCGGGGTTGGCAGCAACCGGCACCGGCTTGGGCTCGGCTACAACAGGCGCTGGACGTCGAAAATTGAACAAATTCATACTTTCGACCCTTTTGCCAAGCCTATGTAAACAACATCCAGATACACGGTGTTCATCGCGCCTTGTGGCCCTGCAAGCCTTGGGAATACGGGATAGACTAGGCGTAATAGCGGCTAACAGCCATTTGGTTTTTCGAGCATTTTTGATAAGTATTAATTATGGATTTTCGCCAACTGCGTTATTTCGTCGCGGTGTATGAAGAAGGCCATGTCGGCCGGGCCGCCGAGCGACTTTCCTTGTCGCAACCGGCGCTCTCGCAACAGATTCGGCAACTGGAACACAGCCTGGATGTCAGCCTGTTCGAACGCAGCAACAAGCGCTTGCTGCCGACCCTCGCGGCGCACACGTTGTACAACCATGCCCTGCCCCTGCTCGACGGACTGCAAAGGGCCCGCGAGGCGCTGCGCAATTTCAAGGGACAATCACTGCGTACCCTGGCCATTGGTGTATTGCAGATCGTAAGGCCGAGCCTGGTGCCACAGCTTCTGGACCGTGTGCGTAAGGCTCAACCTAACTTGGTGGTACAGATTTACGAGTTGTCGGGGCTGGAGGTCGAAAGGCGCTTGCTCAATGGCACGCTGGACATCGGCATCAGCTACCTGCCGCCACGCCAACCAGGCCTGCATGGATTGATGTTGTACGAAGATGAGCTACAGCTTGTAATCCCCAAGACTCACCCCCTGCGGGAATTCAAGAAAGTCTCGCTGAAACAAGCGGCGGAGTTACCCATGCTGCTGCTTGGCGAAGAGTTTCAGGTGCGCCAGATCTGGCAGACACAACTGGCCAACCTGGGACGTCGGCCGCAGGTGCAGGCCGAAATGAACAACATGGCCGGTATTCTCGACAGTCTCGGTCACACCGCCCTCGCAACGGTACTGCCCGGGCGCGCCAAGGAAGTGGTCGAAGATGATCAGGAACTGCTGTGGAAGCCGCTGAGCGAGCCTCGCGTGCCGCTCAAGATTGGTCTGGTGTTCCGAGATGCACAGCGCCAGCAAGCAACTGTCGAACTGTTGCGCACACTGCTGGAAGAAGAAGCTGATCCGCGGCAGATGGGTGTATCACCGCTGGATGTGCTGGGCTGACGTGGACCCGGACTTTTCTGCGGGCAAAAGAAAACCCCGCCGAAGCGGGGCTTTGCAGACTGTTTCCCTGACATCCATTTCGCCCCACCATCCTGGCAGGAATCCTTCGTGTCCGTGTTCTATCCTTGGCGCTTCCTGCGCTACGTCCATGCAAGTAGATTAGCTGTGGATCCAATCTTTCGATAGAGGCGAAAAGTCACCACGTCGTGTAGGAAAAAGCTTACACGACGTGCGGCTGTCAGAACTGTGCGGCATCCAGCAGATACAGTGATTCGCTTCCGGCTTTCACCGAGGCACTGAGCGAATGAATCCGCGGCAGTAAGCGAGCGAAATAGAAGCGAGCAGTGCCCAGCTTACTGGCATAGAAATCATCTTCACCTTGCTTGGCCATCGCCGTGCGCGCCATGAGCGCCCACATGTAGGCGTAGGCGGTATAGCCAAAGGCTTGCAGGTATTCCACCGATGCAGCGCCGATTTCGTTGGGGTTGTTCTTCGCCCGATCGAGCACCCAGGCCGTCAGGTCATCCAGATTGTCCAGGGCAGCGTTCAGCGGCGTGACGAACTCGCTCAATTCATTGCCAGCAGTGGCGGTGAAATGGCGAATTTCGTCGGCGAACAACTTGTACAGAGCACCGCCACTGCCTACTACTTTACGGCCCATCAGATCCAGCGCCTGAATACCGTTGGTGCCCTCATAGATCTGGGTAATGCGCACATCGCGAACCAGTTGCTCCTGGCCCCACTCACGAATGTAGCCGTGGCCGCCAAAGACTTGTTGGCCATGCACCGTGGTCTCAAGCCCCAGGTCGGTCAGGAAAGCCTTGGATACCGGGGTCAGCAACGCGACGAGTTCCTCGGCGCGCTTGCGGGTCGCTGCATCTTCGCTGTACTTGGCGGTGTCCAGCTGCATGGCGACATAGGTAGAGAACGCGCGACCACCTTCGTTGAACGCTTTCATCGTCAGCAGCATGCGACGTACGTCCGGATGCACGATGATCGGGTCGGCCGCCTTGTCCTGAGCCTGCGGTCCGGTAGGTGCACGGCTCTGCAAGCGGTCACGCGCGTATTCGATAGCATTCTGGTACGAGCGCTCTGCCGAAGCCAGGCCCTGGATACCTACGCCAAGACGCTCGTAGTTCATCATGGTGAACATTGCTGCCAGCCCCTTGTTGGGCTCGCCGACCAGATAGCCCACCGCTTCGTCAAAGTTCATGACGCAAGTGGCCGAAGCCTGAATACCCATCTTGTGTTCGATCGAACCACAGTTGGCTGGGTTACGCGCACCCAGGCTGCCGTCGGCGTTGACCATGAACTTGGGCACCAGGAACAGGGAAATTCCCTTAGGACCCGCGGGAGCGTCCGGCAGCTTGGCCAAAACCAGATGAATGATGTTTTCAGTCAGGTCGTGTTCGCCACCGGTAATGAATATCTTCGTGCCGCTGACTTTGTAGCTACCGTCAGCTTGCGGCTCGGCCTTGGTGCGGATGATGCCCAGGTCGGTACCTGCGTGAGGTTCGGTCAGGCACATGGAACCGGCCCAGATACCGGCATACATGTTTGGCAGGTACTTTTCTTTGAGCGCTTCGCTGGCATGGGCATTGATCGACAGGCAGGCGCCAGCGGTCAGCATCGGGTACAGGCCGAATGCCAGGCTCGACGAGTTGACCATTTCCTCGACCTGGGCCGAGATCACCTTGGGCATTCCCATACCGCCATAGGCAGGATCACCACCAACGCCAACCCAGCCACCTTCGGCGTAAGTCTTGTAGGCCTCGATGAAACCGGCTGGCGTGCGCACAGCGCCGTCGTCCCAGTGGCAGCCCTCTTCGTCGCCGCTGCGGCTCAGCGGCGCGATGCTCTTGCCAGTGACTTTGCCAGCCTCCTCCAGCACCGCCAGGGCGGTCTCCTCGTCAACCGCATCCGCCAAGCCCGGCAACTGAGCCCAGAGCTTGGCGACTTCGAAGACTTCATTGAGGACGAAGCGCATATCACGCAGGGGCGCTTTATAGTCAGCCATGGCAACCTCTCACACTTGAGTCGGGGACGGTCCCGCAGGACCGCGTCACTGTTATGCAACCAGTGTAACCGAACAACTTTTGCGAGACATAGGGTCATCACATGACTGAGCAGTCAGGTTGAGTCACGCCGTGCGCACAGCCCCACGCTTGGCCTGGTAACCATAAGCCATGACGCAGTTGCGCCCCGCGCCCTTGGCACTGTAGAGCGCCTGGTCCGCTGATTTAAGCACTGCATCGGGTGACCGATGGTCGATGAGGCGCTCGCTCACTCCAATGCTGATAGTCACCGACACGCTCGCTGCGCCGGTCCCGCCGCGCCGTTGGCGACCTTGTTGATCGTCCTGAGGACGGTTGTCCTGGTTGCGCAACTGGATGTTGTAATTGGCGATCACTTCACGCACGGCTTCCAGGTGCGGCATGCATTCCTCGATGCTCTTGCCGGCAAACACCAAGGCGAACTCTTCCCCGCCATAGCGATAGGCCCGACCGCCGCCGGTAACCTTGGACAGCTTGCTGGCGACCAGACGTAGCACTTGGTCACCAACATCGTGACCGTGGGTATCGTTGAATTTCTTGAAGTGATCGACATCCGTCATGGCCAGCACGTAATTACGGCCCAGGCGCTGCATACGCTCATTGAGCGCTCGACGGCCAGGCAACCCGGTCAGCTCATCCCGGAAAGCCATTTGATATGCCTCGTGGGACACCGCGGCAGCGATCATCAACATCACCTGACTGCACATGATATTGAGGGTGAAAGGCAGGATGAACGTCTTCGGCAGCATCCAGAAAATACCGATCAGGCCTATGACCTGTGCAGCATGCAACGGCCTCGGCTCACGCAGGTACTGCACCACCAACACCGCGAAGGCGATGAAGAACACCGGATAGGCCAACTGGATCAAGCTCATCCATTGACCGTGCAGGGCAGGCCAACGAATCTCGGCCAGCCAGCCCAGCAGTGCCTGGGGAAAACTCTGTTCCAAGCCTAAAGCAACACTGCCAACAGCCAGCAGCACGGCGAAGCGTGCCACCATGTCCTGGAACAAATGCGTACGCTCCTGCCAGGCACCGTATAGCGCGAACATCAGCGGCAGCAGCAAGCAGACCAGATGAAATACCACCGCGGCGTCTTCACGAACCAGGCCATTGTCGCGGTAGAAATCGGTTTGGGTATCGAGCAGAAAATAGGCGATGTACACCGTGACCATCAGAAACAGTTCACGCTGACGGCGATAAACAGCGCAGTAGGCGCCACCCAGTAACAGCACCAAGGTAGGCAGGACATTGAACAGCGATGTGAAGAAGACGCTCAGGTCTCTGACATAAGCGGCGGCGAGCCCGGATACCAACAGGCAAACAGACGGTAAAAAGTGACTTGGTCGTACAGCGGATAAACGAAACAAGGGTAATCTCCGACCCGGCAGATCAATAATGGCATTGTGCCTTTAATCTATCGGCAGCGCATATGAATAGATGAATTCACTTGGTCGGAACTGCATAACTCTTTGCCTGAGCGCTTACCCAACCCTCAGGTTTCACTGTCGCTGTGCGCTCACGCCTACCGGTTCATGCAGACAAAAAAAACGCCTGCCGATTAGGGCAGGCGTTTTTCGTTACAGCAGATGGCTTAGTACGAAAGACCGAAATGCTCTTCGTTCATGTCCATCAGGTTATTGGCACCGGACAGCATCGTGGCAACGTGAGTGCGAGTACGCGGCAGGATACGCTGGAAGTAGAAGCGTGCAGTCTGCAGCTTGGCGGTGTAGAACGCTTCATCGCTAGTGCCGGCAGCCAGTTTCTCGGCAGCCAGACGAGCCATGTCGGCCCAGAAGTAAGCCAGGCAGGCGTAACCGGAATACATCAGGTAGTCCACCGAGGCAGCACCGACTTCTTCGCGATCTTTCATCGCAGCCATACCAACCTTCATGGTCAGCTCGCCCCACTCTTTGTTCAGTTGGGCCAGCGGTGTGACGAACTCGCTGATAGCTTCGTTGCCTTCATTGCCCTGGCAGAACTTGTGCACGATCTTGGTGAAGCCCTTGAGTGCTTCGCCTTGCGTCATCAACACTTTACGGCCGAGCAGGTCCAGTGCCTGGATACCGGTGGTGCCTTCGTACAACATCGAGATACGGCTGTCGCGAACGTTCTGCTCCATGCCCCACTCGGCGATGAAACCGTGGCCGCCATAGATCTGTACACCGTGGTTGGCCGACTCAAAGCCGACTTCGGTCATGAATGCCTTGGCAATCGGCGTCATGAACGCCAGCAGAGCATCGGCTTTCTTCTTCTCTTCTTCGTCCTGGCTGTACTTGACGATGTCGACCTGCTTGGCAGTGAAGTAAACCATGGCGCGGTTACCTTCAGCGAAGGCCTTCATGGTCAGCAGCATACGACGCACATCCGGGTGGACGATGATCGGATCAGCAGCTTTTTCCGGCGCTTTGGGCCCCGTCAGCGAGCGCATTTGCAGGCGGTCGCGAGCGTATTTCAAGCCACCCTGGAACGCTACTTCAGCATGTGCCAGACCTTGCAGTGCGGTACCCAGGCGCGCAGTGTTCATGAAGGTGAACATGCAATTCAGGCCTTTGTTGGCCGGGCCGATCAGGTAGCCGGTAGCAGCGTCGAAGTTCATCACGCAGGTGGCGTTGCCGTGAATGCCCATCTTGTGCTCAAGCGAGCCACAGGACACTGCGTTGCGCTCACCCACAGTGCCTTCGGCAGTCGGCATGAACTTCGGCACGATGAACAGGGAAATACCTTTGGTGCCAGCCGGTGCATCCGGCAGGCGTGCCAGCACGATGTGGACGATGTTGTCGGCCATGTCGTGTTCACCGGCCGAGATGAAGATCTTGGTGCCGGTAACTTTGTAGGAACCGTCAGCCTGAGGCTCGGCCTTGGTGCGCAGCATGCCCAGGTCGGTACCGCAGTGAGGCTCGGTCAAGCACATGGTGCCGGTCCACTCGCCGGACACCAGCTTGGTCAGATAGGTTTCTTGCTGCTCGGGGGTACCGTGCTCGGAGATGGTGTTCATCGCCCCGTGGGACAGGCCAGGGTACATGCCCCACGACCAGTTCGACTCACCCACCATTTCGCTGACTGCCAGGCCCAGCGACTCAGGAAGACCCTGACCGCCGTGGTCGACATCATGCGCCAGACTCGGCCAGCCGCCTTCGACGAATTGCTTGTAGGCTTCCTTGAAACCGGTCGGGGTCTTCACACCCGACTCACTCCAGGTACAGCCTTCCAGATCACCCACGCGGTTCAGCGGAGCCAGAACCTGTTCACAAAACTTGGCGCCCTCTTCAAGAATGGCGTTAACCATGTCTGGAGTGGCGTCCTGGCAAGCCGGCAGGCTCTGATAATGCGCTTCGTAACCAAGCAACTCGTCACGAACGAAGCGAATATCACGCAAGGGGGCTTTGTAATCCGGCATAGCGATGAACCTCTGCTGATGAATCCTGGATAGGGAGACCGCGACAGACCGACCAGCGCTTGGCGACTTTCGGTCAAACAGTTGTTTGAAACATACGTTTACGTCGAAAACTTGTCAAGCGTCAACCAAACAGCGGTTTACGCGTGCAACACTGTCCCGTTCAGTCCGCAAAACGTTGCGCGCACGCGCAGGCAAGCACCTGGCAGCAAGGCCAAGGTGCTGATACTCAAGGATTAGAGGGATGCGCTCAAAGCGCGCGGCGCGGCGCTCAGGCGTAGGTGTCGATCAGCGTGCCAAGCATTTCGTCGGATGCTTTGGCGACTTTGACACCGAGCTCTACCTGATGTTTGCCCAAGGCCATTTCCACAGTACTGGTAGCCAGGTCCATCTGTTGGCTGCGATCAACCGCACGCAGGCGCTCGGCCTGATAGTCACTGGATTGGCTGGTGGCGGCACGTTCGACGGTAGTATTGGCGATCTGGCTGGCGGCCTGATCGACGCGGTTCTGCCCGACCTGGATCGCCCCGAGTCCTGCGTAGAATGCTGAGTTGCCAGAGATTTCCATGTCGAGACTCCATACTGCGAAAAGGCCAACAGCCACTATTGAAACAAACAATCAGGTAAAAGACCCGTTGAAATGAATAATGGCATGCTGCCACGTGATAGACCCTGACTAGTCCAGCAGGTCCAGTTGCAGGTACTCCGCCACAGCCGCGGCGCTTGCCTGCTTGAGTTTAGGTACCCGTCCAAGACAAGGGGCGGGTAAACGTTCAGCCAGGCTCGCCAGGTTTTCTTCCAGACGCGAAGTACGCGGGTCAACAATATTGGCCACCCAACCAGCCAACTGCAGCCCGTCGCGAGCGATGGCTTCAGCGCTGAGCAAGGCATGGCTGATGCACCCCAGGCGAACACCCACTACCAGTATCACCGGCAGTTGCAAGGCAATGGCGAGGTCCGAAAGGTTGGCCTGGTCGCAAAGCGGCACGCGCCACCCACCCGCACCTTCGATCAAGGTGAAGTCCGCGCCCTGCTCCAGAATCTGGCGCATGGGCGTCAGAAGCCCTTGCACACTTAACACCACCCCTGCCTCTCGAGCCGCCAAGTGAGGCGCAATGGCAGGTTCGAAAGCAAAGGGATTGACCTGCTCGTAGGGCAACTTGATCGAGCTTTGCGCAATCAGCGCCATGGCATCGTCGTTGCGTAGTCCTTTGGCGGTGGCAGTGCACCCCGATGCCACCGGCTTGGCACCGAGGGTAGTCAGACCTGCCAATTGCGCGGCGTGCAGCAAGCCGGCAGCGACGGTGGTCTTGCCGACATCGGTATCGGTTCCCGCAATGAAGTAGCCCGGGCTCATATCACTTCCCTTCCATCAACGGTTTTTGCAGTATCCCGTAGACCACCTGATAAGTAGCTGGCAACCCTTGGCTTTGACGAAACTGCTCGTAGGCACGTAACAGTCCTTGCATCCGCTCTCGACCGGTCAACCCCGCGGGTCGGCCCGGATTGAGATTATGCGCACCCAGGGCCTTGAGCTCGTGGGTCAGGCTGCGCACATCGCTGTAGTGCAAGACATGCGGCCGAACCTCCAGTGCCTGCACGTGCAGCCCGCTCGCGGCACACAGACGCTGATACTCCTGCATTGGGCGGAAGCGATTGACATGCACCATGCCATCCACTGCCTGCCAGCTTTCACGCAGCTCATGCAACGTGCCTGCACAAAGGCTGGTAAAAGCCAGCACGCCGCCAGGTTGCAAGACCCGTTTGGCTTCATCGAGCACCGCACCAAAATCGCTGCACCATTGCACTGCCAGGCTGGTAAAGATCAGTTCGACACTTGAGTCCTGAAGTGGCAGGCGTTCGGCATCGCCAACCACATGAGCATGGGCTCCACCCTGCGAACGTGCGTGCTGGAGCATGCCCTCAGCGATATCCACGGCAACACCTGCAGCTTGTGGAAAGCGCCGGTGCAAGGCACGACTGAAGTAGCCGGTGCCACTGCCAAGGTCCACCCAACGATGAGGTTCGAGGTGCCCGGGCAGTTGCTCGAGCAATGCATTGCCCACCGCCCGCTGCAACGCTGCAACGCTGTCGTAACTGGCGGCGGCGCGCGAGAACGAGGCGGCCACCTGACGCTTGTCGGGCAAGGCACCGGGCACGGCCGGCAGGGAAAGATCAGTCATCGCCACTCTCATGTACAAAGGCCTTAATGGCAGCTGCCAACTCATGAGGTGTTTCCATAACAAAACCATGAGCACTGTCTTCAAGCAGCCCGACTTCCACGTCGGGTAATTCCTCGAGCAATACACCGGCAACCTCCGCCGGAACCAGGCCGTCACGGCCTGCAAACAGATGCAACTGCGGGCCCGCGTAGGCTTGCAGGGCCGCTCGAGTATCCAGTTTGCCAAGCACTTCGAGCCCGGCTACCAGTTGTTCTGGAGCAGGTTCAGGCATGCTGGCACTGAGCAGTCGGGCCAGGCTGCGGGCGTCCTCCGCCCCTTGGCTGCACAGCGAAACAAAGCGCTTGAGCGTCACTTGGGTGTGATAGCGGCAGCCCTCGACGAACGTCTGGAACGTATCCACAGCCATGCCATGCTGCCAATCTGGACGACTGACAAAACTGAGGTTACTGCCTAGGGTGATCAGCCCGCAGCACTCATCCCCCCGCCGCGCAGCCAACTCGGCAGCCAGCATCCCGCCCAACGACCAACCGCCAAGCCAGACATTGCGCGGCAACTGCCGGTCGAGCTTGTCGAGCCAGTCATTGGGGTCGTTGGATACCAGGCTGGGCAAGTCCTGAATTTCAACCTGCAGGCCGGGGTCGATAGCACGCAACGTTGCCACCAACGGCTGTAATGCAGAATGGCCCAGGCCCCAGCCCGGCAGAAGTATCAATCGATTACGCATCAGCGGGCTCCAGCAGCGGATAACAGTCGGCCAATGCATCCAACAATAGCTGCACCTGGGCTTCACTGTGCGCCGCGCTCAAGGTGACTCGCAGACGAGCACTGCCAGCCGGCACTGTCGGTGGGCGAATTGCCGTGACCAGCAGGCCACGCTCTCGCAGCATCTGCGAAAGGCGCAATGCCCGCGCACTGTCACCGATCAGGATCGGCTGAATGGGGGTAAAGCTGTCCATCAACTGCAAACCGATCTGCTCTGCACCGCTGCGAAACTGCTGAATCAGCGCGCCCAGATGCTCGCGGCGCCAATGCTCGCGGCGCAACAGTTGCAGGCTGCGCAAGGTTGCGCACGCCAATGCCGGGGGCTGGCTGGTGGTATAGATGTAGGGACGCGCGAATTGAATCAAACACTCAATCAACTCCTCGCTACCCGCTACAAAGGCACCGGCCGTGCCACAAGCCTTGCCCAGTGTGCCGATCAATACCGGTACCTGCTCACAGCTCAAGCCGAAATGCTCAACGATTCCGCCGCCGTTACGGCCCAGCGTTCCCAGGCCATGGGCATCATCAACCATCAGCCAGGCATCGCCAGCCTTGGCTGTCGCCGCCAGCGCCGGCAGATCGGCGATGTCGCCATCCATGCTGAAAACGCCATCGGTAACCACCAGGGTATTGCCCACCGCCTTTTCCAGACGACTGGCCAGGCTCTTGGCGTCGTTGTGCAGATAACGGTTGAAGCGGGCGCCGCTGAGCAACCCGGCATCGAGCAAAGAGGCGTGATTGAGACGATCCTGCAACACCGTATCACCCTGGCCGACCAATGCCGTGAGCGCGCCGAGGTTGGCCATGTAGCCTGTGGAAAACAGCAGCGCACGCGGACGGCCGGTAAGTTCGGCGAGCGCCTCTTCCACCTCGTGATGGGGAGTGCTGTGGCCGATCACCAGATGCGACGCACCACCGCCCACACCCCAGCGCTCGGCTCCGGCACGCCAGGCTGCGATGACCTCGGGATGATTGGCCAAGCCCAGATAATCGTTGCTGCAAAAAGCCAGCAATGGTTGACCATCAACCACTACATGCGGGCCTTGCGGGCTCTCCAGCAGTGGCCGCTGGCGATACAGGTCGGCAGCGCGACGCTGCTCCAGCCGCGCGCGCAAATCAAATGCCATGACCGCCTCAGGCCGAGGCGGCGTTGTAGAACAGCTCGCTGCTCTTCTGTTCGACCAGCGCCTGCTCGATGGCTGCCTGATGAACTTCGTCGGCATGCTCCTCCCGGGCTTCAGGCTGGATTCCCAGGCGGGCGAACAGCTGCATGTCCTTGTCGGCTTGCGGGTTGGCGGTGGTCAGTAGTTTCTCACCGTAGAAAATCGAGTTGGCACCGGCGAAGAAGGCCAAGGCCTGCATTTGCTCGTTCATTGCCTCACGACCCGCCGACAGGCGCACATGAGACTTCGGCATGAGGATCCGTGCGACCGCGAGCATGCGGATAAAGTCGAATGGGTCGACTTCCTCGGCGTTCTCCAGCGGCGTACCGGCAACCTTGACCAGCATGTTGATCGGTACCGACTCCGGATGCTCCGGCAGGTTAGCCAATTGAATCAGCAAGCCGGCACGGTCATCCAGCGACTCACCCATGCCCAGGATTCCGCCCGAGCAGATCTTCATTCCGGCGTCACGCACGTAGGACAGCGTTTGTAGTCGCTCGCTGTAGGTGCGGGTGGTAATGATGCTGCCGTAGAACTCAGGCGAGGTATCGAGGTTGTGGTTGTAGTAATCCAGCCCGGCCTGCGCTAACGCCTCGGTCTGCTCTTGGTCCAGCTTGCCCAGGGTCATGCAGGTTTCCAGGCCCATTGCCTTCACCCCTTTGACCATTTGCAGCACATAGGGCATGTCTTTGGCTGACGGGTGTTTCCAGGCGGCGCCCATGCAGAAACGGGTTGAACCAATGGCCTTGGCGCGGGCGGCCTCTTCGAGGACCTTCTGCACTTCCATCAACTTCTGCTTTTCCAGTCCGGTGTTGTAGTGACCGGACTGTGGACAATATTTGCAATCTTCCGGGCAAGCGCCGGTCTTGATCGACAGCAAGGTCGAAACCTGAACACGGTTGGCGTCGAAATGCGCACGATGCACGGTCTGCGCCTGGAACATCAGGTCATTGAAAGGCTGCTGGAACAGCGCCTTGACCTCGGCCAGGGTCCAGTCGTGACGTGTTGTTGCAGTTGTGCTGGCGCTCATCGGCGATTCCTTGTTTAGGCTTATCAAGCGCCGGACAAGGATTGCCCGCCAGCGCATCACGGATAGTTCGCATAGTTAAGGAAGCCAGATGCACTGTCAACTGCAACTGAAAAACATGGTTTACAAGTGTGCAAATATTAACCAGCGCTGTTTGCTTTGTAACGAAACCACCGAGCAGCCTTACCCGCTATGCGTGGCCTGCGAGGTCGAACTGCCCTGGCTGGACGATGGCTGCCAGGTTTGCGCACTGCCGTTGCCCATGCATGGCTTGACCTGCGCCCAGTGCACGCGTCGCGTCCCCGCGTTCCACCGAGTTGAAGCACCCTGGCACTACGGCTTTCCGCTGGATGCTCTGATCAGCCGATTCAAGTACAACAGCCAGTGGCCGACAGGACGGTTGCTGGCTCAGTTGCTCGGCCGCTGGCTGATGCATCGTTTTAGTGAAGGCCTGCCGCGACCGACGCTGCTTTTGCCGGTTCCCTTGAGCCGGCGCAAGTTGCGCCAGCGTGGCTATAACCAGGCTGCAATGCTGGCTCGCTGGCTCGCCAGACACATTGGAATTCCCTGTACTGAGCGCAGCCTCAAGCGCCTGGTCGATACACCCGCGCAGCAAGGCCTGAAGGCGCGCGAACGCAAGCGCAACTTGCGCCATGCCTTTGCAATTGGGGATACCCAGCCCCTCGAAGGTCGCCATGTAGCACTTATCGACGATGTGCTGACCACCGGCGCCACTGCGCAAGCGATCGCCAGTGTGCTGCTCAAGGCTGGAGCCCGACGGGTCGATGTCTACTGCCTGGCGCGCACCGCCAAGCCCGGCAGCGCTTGACTTGCCGCCAGGGTGCGGGCACTTTCATGACAGATACCATCCTCGATACCTGTACAGCCCATGCCCTTGCCTGCCCTGCTCACTCAACACATCGTGCGTCGCCCCCAGCGCATTGCCCTGCTCCAGCACATTGCCGAGCAAGGCTCGATAACCCGTGCGGCAAAGAGTGCCGGCATGAGTTACAAGGCCGCCTGGGACGCCATTGACGAGCTCAACAATCTCGCCGCAAGTCCGTTGGTGGAACGCAGTGTTGGCGGGCGCGGCGGTGGCGGCGCGAAGCTGTCCAAGGAAGGTCTGCGCGTACTGCGCCTTTACCAGCGTCTGCAGGCATTGCAGGCGCAAATTCTTGAAGCGGCCGAAGACGCCAGCGATCTCGACCTGCTCGGCCGCCTGATGCTGCGCACCAGTGCTCGCAACCAGTTGCAAGGTCGCATTCAAGCCATCCAGCCAGAAGGACAATACGACCGAATCTGCCTGGCCCTGGCCGGCGACCTGAACATAGAAGCGCTGATTACCCGTGACAGTACCCAGCGCCTTGAGCTTGCGCCTGGAGCAACTGTAATTGCCTTGATCAAGGCAGGCTGGTTGACCCTGCTTGCTCCCCAGGAACAGCTAGAAGAGGGTTACAACTGTTTGCAGGCCAGGGTCGAATCCTTGCTTGCAGAGCCTTCGTCGCCAACTGAAGTTCGCCTGACACTTACCAACGGACAAACGCTGTGTACCTTCGCTGAGCCTGACTGGCTCGACTATCATGCCGTGGTTCCGGGGAGCGAGTTGCGGGTTCAGTTTCAACCGTCCTACGTACTTATCGGAACGCCTGCATAAAAAGCGACACAAAACCGTCATAAGTGCTGACTAAGGTGACTGCCAAACCCGCAGGAAGCCTGTCATGAATCTATTAGAAGAACACCAACCAACCGATCTTGAACAACTGGCGAGCTTGAGTCGGCGCCGCTTCATCGGCGCCGGCGCCCTGTGCGGCGCCGCCTTGTTCCTGGGCGGCAACCTGCTTAGCCGCAGTGTAATGGCTGCCAGCGTCAGTACCGCCAATAGCAGCCTGCTCGGCTTTACCAGCATTCCCGCCGCAACCGCCGACAGCATCAGCCTGCCCGCCGGCTACAAGGCCTCAGTGCTGATCAGTTGGGGGCAACCGCTGCACGCCAATGCCCCCGCGTTCGACGTATCCGGACAAGGCACAGCCAAGGCTCAGGAAGTGCAGTTTGGTGACAACAATGACGGTATGAGCCTATTTCCCTTCCCGGGTGATGAAAATCGCGCGTTGATGGCCATCAACAACGAATACACCAACTACCGCTACCTGTACCCACACGGCGGTCAGCCGACTTCGGCTGAAGAGGTGCACAAGGCTCAGGCGGCCGAAGGTGTATCGGTAATCGAAATCCAGCGCAGCAACGGTCAATGGCAGTTTGTCCAGGACTCGCGCTACAACCGGCGCATCCACGGCAACTCACCGATCCGAATCAGCGGCCCTGCCGCGGGCGATGCGTTGCTCAAGACCACTGCCGACAATAGCGGGCGCAAGGTCCTCGGCACGTTCCAGAATTGCGCCAACGGCAAGACACCCTGGGGCACCTATCTGACCTGCGAAGAAAACTTCACCGACTGCTTCGGCAGCAGCGATCAGGCACAGCAATTCGATGCCGGGCAAAAACGCTACGGTGCTTCAGTCAGCAGCAAAGAGATCGGCTGGCACCCCCACGACCCACGCTTTGATCTGGCGAAGAACCCCAACGAACTGAACCGCCACGGCTGGGTAGTGGAAATCGATCCGTTCGATCCTGATTCGACCCCTATCAAGCGCACGGCGCTAGGCCGCTTCAAACACGAGAATGCGGCACTGGCTGAAACCCGTGATGGCCGGGCTGTGGTCTACATGGGCGACGATGAGCGCGGCGAGTTCATCTACAAGTTCATCAGCCGCGACCGCATCGATCATAAGACACCCAGCGCCAACCGCAGCCTGCTTGATCACGGAACGCTCTATGTTGCTCGCTTCGACGACGGCGATCAGAACGCCGACCACCCGCGCGGTAAAGGCCAGTGGCTGGAAATGACCCACGGCAAGAATGGCCTGATCGCTGCCAATGGTTTCGCCAGTCAGGCACAGGTGCTGATCCATGCCCGTCTCGCCGCCAGCCAGCTCAAAGCAACGCGCATGGACCGCCCCGAGTGGATCGTTGTCAGTCCCAAGGACGGTCAGGTGTATTGCACCCTGACCAACAACGTCAAACGTGGAGAAGAAGGCCAGCCGGCAGGCGGTCCCAATCCGCGCGAAAAAAACCTCTATGGACAGATCCTGCGCTGGAAGGAAAGCGCTGACGATCATGGCGCCATGAGTTTCGACTGGGATCTGTTCGTAGTGGCTGGCAACCCGTCAGTGCATCCGGATGATGCCAAGGCTGGTTCCAGCAACATCACCCCGCAAAACATGTTCAACAGCCCCGATGGTCTGGGGTTCGATGCCGACGGTCGCTTATGGATCCTTACCGATGGCGACTACAGCAACAGCGGTGATTTTGCCGGCATGGGCAACAACCAGATGCTGTGCGCCGACCCGGTCAGCGGCGAAATCCGTCGCTTCATGGTCGGCCCGGTGGCGTGTGAGGTAACCGGCATCGCTTTCGCTGCAGATCAGCGCACTCTGTTCGTGGGTATCCAGCATCCGGGTGAAACCGGCGGATCGACCTTCCCGGAGCACTTGGCCAATGGCAAGCCGCGCTCCTCGGTCATGGCTATCCGTCGAGAGGACGGCGGAATCGTCGGGACCTGAGTCGGGCTGAGCGCTAGGATGAATGTGCGATACCATGCACGGAACCGCAGAGCAGGAACCGACATGTCCCATCCCTTCGAAACGCTCACACCCGACCTGGTGCTCGACGCCGTAGAGAGCATCGGCTTTCTCAGCGATGCTCGCGTTCTGGCGCTCAACAGCTATGAGAACCGTGTCTATCAAGTGGGTATCGAAGATGCCGAGCCGCTGATCGCCAAGTTCTATCGCCCGGACCGCTGGAGCAACGCCGCGATTCTCGAAGAACACAGCTTCACCGCTGAATTGGCAGCGTGTGAAGTACCCGTGGTTGCGCCACTTATCCACAACGGTGAAACCCTGTTCGAACACAGCGGTTTCCGCTTTACCTTGTTTCCTCGCCGCGGTGGCCGCGCCCCGGAGCCAGGTAACCTGGACCAGCTCTATCGCCTCGGCCAATTGCTCGGTCGTTTGCACGCAGTCGGCGCCACTCGCCCGTTCCAGCACCGCGAAGCGCTGGCGGTGGATAACTTCGGACACGCCTCGCTGACCACGCTGCTCGAAGGCAACTTTGTACCCAAAAGCCTATTACCAGCCTTTGAATCAGTGGCCCGGGACATGCTCAAGCGGGTAGAAAACATTTACGCCAACACCCCACACAACACCATTCGCCTGCATGGTGACTGCCACCCCGGCAACATGATGTGCCGCGATGAGGTCTTCCACATCGTCGACCTTGACGATTGCCGCATGGGGCCAGCTGTCCAGGACCTGTGGATGATGCTCGCCGGTGATCGCCACGAGCGCCTCGGGCAACTGGCCGAGTTGATGGATGGCTACAACGAATTCCACGATTTCGATCCACGCGAACTGGCCTTGATCGAGCCACTGCGGGCCCTGCGCCTGCTGCACTACAGCGCCTGGCTTGCCCGGCGTTGGGACGACCCGGCGTTTCCGCGCAGTTTCCCCTGGTTTGGTCAGGAGCGTTATTGGGGTGATCAGATACTCGCCTTGCGCGAGCAAATGGCCGCTCTGGACGAAGAACCACTGAAATTGTTCTGAAGTGCGCCCGAGTCTGTCTACAATAGCGGTGCTTTTAGTTAGCTGCCTAAGCAAGGAATCTGCATGCACGCTGCCAACCCCCGCCGCGGTTACATTCTGGGCCTGAGTGCCTACATCATCTGGGGTTTGTTTCCCCTTTATTTCAAAGCACTACAAAGCGTTCCGGCGGTGGAAATCATTGTCCATCGCGTGCTCTGGTCAGCCCTGTTCGGCTCCCTGCTTCTCTTGGTGTGGAAGCATCCAGGCTGGTGGCGCGAATTGCGCGAGAACCCCAAGCGCCTGGCAATCCTGGCCCTTAGCGGCTCGTTGATTGCCGGTAACTGGCTGACCTACGTCTGGTCGGTGAATAACGGGCGCATGCTCGAAGCCAGTCTGGGCTACTACATCAACCCACTGATCAACGTGCTTCTGGGCATGTTGCTCTTGGGTGAACGCCTGCGCCGCCTGCAATGGGTCGCCGTCGGCCTGGCAGCACTGGGGGTGGCTCAGCAGGTCTGGCAGGTTGGTAGCCTGCCCTGGGTTTCATTGGTGCTGGCGTTGAGCTTTGGCTTTTATGGGCTGATCCGCAAACAAGCGCCGGTCGCAGCCCTACCGGGGCTGGTGGTGGAAACCTGGATGCTGGTTCCCCTGGCAATCGGTTGGCTGCTTCTGAACCCCTTGGCAACAAGTGCCAGTCCAGACTTCTACACCAGCAGCGAAGCGCTCTGGCTGGTTGCCGCAGGCCCTGTCACGCTGATCCCGCTGGTATGTTTCAACGCTGCAGCCCGCCATCTGCCCTATACCACTCTAGGCTTCCTGCAGTACCTGGCACCGACCCTGGTTTTGCTGCAGGCGGTACTGCTTTTTGGTGAACATTTGTCGAGCAGCACACTGGTTGCCTTTATGTTCATCTGGGCAGGCCTCGCCCTCTACAGCGTCGATGCCTGGCTGAGTCTACGCCGACGCAACTGATCAAAAAACATACAAACCTATGCAGGCCACGCCATTCGTGGCCTGCAGCAACCTCTCCCAAGGTTATCCACACCCTCATCCCCGTGCTTTGTGCACAAGCTGCTGATTATTGGTGGTTTTTTGCTCAACGTGCGTAGAGCTGCGGCCCGCTTGGGCTAGCGGAAGCTTCCCCCAGCTTATCCACAGGCCGGTCCCCGGCAAAACGGGATAACTATTCTTCCGGACGCAGCTTGAGTTCAACCATCAGATCGTCGGCCAGCGCTTCAAGCTTGGCTTGCAACGAATCCAACGAAAGGGTCAATGGCATCGCCAACAAAGCGTCGGCGTGAAACAGCGGCTCGCTGCTCATGGGCGCTGGTCGTACATCCGTGCTGAAGCGCTCCAGATTGACCCCCTGCTCGGCGAGCAGACGCGTTATATCCCTGACAATGCCCGGGCGGTCGTTGCCGACCAGTTCCATGGCGATCGGTTTCCAGGTGCATGAGGGTTCGATACCGCTCTCGGCGATCAACACGCGAATGTCGTACTTGCTTAATGCCTTTAGAGCGCCGACCAACTCGTCATAGGATTCGGCCGGCACCGCCACACGCAGGATGCCGGCGAACTGACCGGCCATTCGCGACATCCGGCTCTCCAGCCAGTTACCGTTGTGCTCGGCAATGCATTCGGCAATGCGTTCTACCTGGCCTGCCTTGTCCGGGGCGATTACTGTCAAAACGAGATGATCCACGCGCCATTCCTCTGCTGATTGCCTTGAAACGCCCAAAAACTCAGGGCGCGCAGAAAGTATAGGCAAGCCGCGGCAACCTGCCGCAGCAGCTTTTTCAAAGCAATCGTGTACTGTTTCAAGATTTATCTGGAACAATCCGTCACTTTTTTGAGAACATGCTGTCTCCCGGCGTGAATTTCTGCGACTTATTGGTCGCGGAACGACGTATTTAGTCTGATTTTCACAACTGCGGCGCATCATGTAGTATGCCGCTGCGTGGACTACAAAACGTTCAAACCGATGTCTGCCAAGGCGCCTGCGAAAATACGCAACCGCCCGCCAGCCTGTCTGGCAGGCCGCACCCAGCCGCCCAAAGGGCAAGTCCTGGTGCCGTATTTAGAGAAGCGCGAAAGGCTTAAATAGAAGAGCAATAGCTGAGCAGAGAGAGTGAGGCAAGCAATGACTGAACACGTTCAAGTCGGTGGCCTTCAGGTCGCCAAAGTCCTGTTCGACTTCGTGAACAACGAAGCCATTCCTGGAACCGGCGTCAACGCCGAGCAGTTCTGGGTGGGGGCAGAAAAGATCATCAACGACCTCGCTCCAAAGAACAAAGCACTGCTGGCCAAACGTGACGCACTGCAGGCACAGATCGATGCCTGGCACCAGGCGCGTCAAGGCCAGGCTCACGATGCCGTGGCTTACAAAGCCTTCCTCCAGGACATCGGTTACCTGCTGCCAGAAGCAGCGGACTTCCAGGCTTCGACCCAGAACGTCGACGACGAAATTGCCCGCATGGCCGGTCCACAACTGGTTGTGCCAGTGATGAATGCGCGCTTTGCCCTGAACGCTTCCAACGCCCGCTGGGGCTCGCTGTACGATGCTCTGTACGGCACCGATGCCATCAGCGAAGCTGGCGGTGCGGAAAAAGGCAAAGGCTACAACAAGGTTCGCGGTGACAAGGTTATCGCCTTCGCCCGTGCCTTCCTCGATGAGTCCGCACCACTGACTGCCGGCTCGCATGTCGATTCCACTGCTTACCGCATCGAAGGCGGCAAACTGATCGTCGCCCTCAAAGGCGGCAGCAACAGCGGCCTGCGCGATGACGCACAACTGATCGGTTTCCTCGGCGACGCTTCGGCGCCAACCTCCATTCTGCTCAAGCACAATGGCCTGCACTTCGAAATCCAGTTCGATGCCAGCACTCCGGTCGGCCAGACCGACGCTGCCGGGATCAAGGACGTGCTGATGGAAGCCGCCCTGACCACCATCATGGACTGCGAAGACTCGGTTGCCGCTGTCGATGCCGACGACAAGGTAGTGATCTACCGCAACTGGCTCGGCCTGATGAAGGGCGACCTGTCGGAAAGCGTCAGCAAAGGCGGTCAGACCTTCACCCGGACCATGAACCCGGACCGCGAATACACCGCGCCTAACGGTGGAACGGTGACTCTGCACGGTCGCTCCCTGCTGTTCGTGCGCAACGTCGGCCACTTGATGACCATCGACGCGATCCTCGACAAAGATGGCAATGAAGTGCCAGAGGGTATTCTCGACGGCCTGATCACCAACCTTGCCGCGATTCACAACATCAACGGCAACACCAGCCGCAAGAACAGCCGTACCGGCTCGGTCTACATCGTTAAACCGAAGATGCATGGCCCGGAAGAAGCGGCGTTCACCAACGAGCTGTTCGGTCGTATCGAAGACGTTCTGGGTATGAAGCGTAATACCCTGAAGGTCGGCATCATGGATGAGGAGCGCCGTACCACGGTCAACCTCAAGGCCTGTATCAAAGCCGCCAGCGAGCGTGTGGTGTTCATCAACACCGGCTTCCTCGACCGCACCGGTGATGAAATCCACACCTCCATGGAAGCTGGCGCTGTCGTGCGCAAGGGCGCCATGAAAACCCAGAAGTGGATTGGCGCCTACGAGAACTCCAACGTCGATATCGGCCTGGCTACCGGTCTGCAAGGCCGCGCCCAGATCGGTAAAGGCATGTGGGCCATGCCTGATCTGATGGCCGATATGCTCGAGCAGAAAATCGCTCACCCGCTGGCAGGTGCCAACACCGCTTGGGTTCCGTCGCCGACTGCCGCAGCACTGCATGCGCTGCACTATCACAAGGTCGACGTATTCGCTCGCCAGGCCGAGCTGGCCAAGCGTACGCCTGCGTCGGTGGACGACATTCTGACCATCCCGCTGGCAACAGACACCAATTGGTCCGAAGAAGAAATCCGCAACGAGCTGGACAACAACGCCCAGGGCATCCTTGGCTACGTTGTGCGCTGGATCGACCAGGGTGTCGGCTGTTCGAAAGTGCCGGACATCAATGACGTCGGCCTGATGGAAGACCGCGCGACCCTGCGCATTTCCGCCCAGCTCCTGGCCAACTGGCTGCGTCATGGCATTGTCAACGAGGCTCAGGTGCTGGAAAGCCTCAAGCGCATGGCTCCGGTGGTCGACAAGCAGAACGCCAACGACCCGCTGTACCGTCCGCTGGCACCAAACTTCGACGACAATATCGCCTTCCAGGCGGCCGTCGAACTGGTGGTAGAAGGCACCAAGCAGCCGAACGGCTACACCGAGCCAGTCCTGCACCGTCGTCGTCGTGAGTTCAAGGCCAAGAACGGCCTGTAATCACGTCGCCTTATCGAGGAACAAGCCCGCTCCCACTGTGGAGCGGGCTTGTTCCTCGATTCGCTTCAACTAATCCCCAGTTCCTTACGCACCAGTTCCACCAGTTTGTCCAAATCAATCGGCTTGAGCAGAAAGTCGACGACACTCAAATGCATCGCCGCAATGGCATCGGGAACATCGGCATCACCGGAGACGATGATGATCGGCAGGGCCGCCTTTTCCGATTCGCGAATCTGGCGGATCAACTCCAGGCCATCGAGCGGCTGCATGCGCAAATCTGTAATCAACAAACCAATCCCGCGTTCACCCTTTAGGTACGCCAGCGCCCGCTCGGCATTTTCCGCTGTCACGCACTTGATTCCCTGGGCTTTGAGGTAACTGGCCAGCGCCTCACGAGCCAGCTCGTTGTCATCGACGATCAACACTTTCTGCGGGGCAGCCTTCGGCGCGGTAATCGTTGCCAGCGCTTCGCGCTCGGCATCACTCAGGATGTCGTCTTGGTCGGGCATAGCTCTCTCATCATCGATGACGCGGAAAAATCTCCCTTGAATCAAGTTCAGACCCCTTTTGATCGCCTTGCAACCCGCCTTTCGTCGGCATTTTGACAACCGTCGTGTTTCTCACCCTGCCCGTCGCATTGTTTAGACTTACGTCCAATGGGCACCGGGAACACTGCAACCGACCATGAAGGTCGAAAACAACAAGGTCGATGTATACAGCTCGACATAAATTTGCGGTAACGCTCATGAGCAAAATGGACGCCTTCACCCAGGCCGGAAAGACTGCAGTCATGCAGAACATCCAGGGGACCCTGCAGTTTCTGCAACGCTTTCCTCCTTTCAATCAGATGGAAAACGCTCACCTGGCGTTTCTCGTCGAACAATGCCAGCTGCGTTTCTATGCAGCCAATGACAGCATCATCACCCCCAATGACGGGCCGGTAGAGCACTTCTACATCGTCAAGCAGGGTCGAGTTATCGGCGAGCGCCAACATGAAACGCGCCCTGGTACTGAAACCACATTCGAGATCACCACCGGCGAGTGCTTTCCCCTCGCCGCGTTGCTTGGCGAACGTGCCACCCGCACTGAGCACCTGGCCGGCGAAGACACCTTTTGCCTGCAACTGAACAAAGCGGCATTCATTCGCCTGTTCGCGCTTTCCGAGGTTTTTCGCGACTTCGCCCTGCGTGGCGTCAGCAGCCTGCTCGATCAGGTCAACCAGCAGGTCCAGCGCCGTGCCGTGGAAACCCTCGGTACTCAGTACTCGCTCAACACCCGCCTCGGTGAGTTGGCCATGCGCCACCCGGTAACCTGCGAATCGATGACACCCGTGCGCGAAGCCGTGGCACTGATGCATGAACAACAGGTCGGCAGCATTGTGATCGTCGACGGGCAGCGCTTCCCCGTCGGCATTTTCACCCTGCGCGACTTGCGCCAGGTGGTCGCCGATGCCAGCGCTGATGTCTCGGGTCCCATCGGCGAACACATGACCGCCGACCCGTTCTACCTGAGCCCGCAGGCCAGCGCTTTTGACGCCGCCATTGCCATGACCGAACGCCACATTGCGCATGTGTGCCTGGTCGAGGACCGACGCCTTTGCGGCGTGGTGTCGGAGCGCGATCTGTTCTCTCTGCAGCGTGTTGACCTGGTGCACCTGGCCCGCACCATTCGCCACGCCGCGCGGATCGAGAACCTGGTGTCGTTGCGTGGCGAAATCGGACAACTGGTCGAGCGCATGCTCGCCCACGGCGCCTCTTCGACGCAGATCACACAGATCATCACGTTGCTCAACGACCACACCGTATGCCGGGTGATCGAACTCGCGATACAGGACAAGGGCGATCCCGGCGTACCTTTCAGTTGGCTGTGTTTTGGCAGTGAGGGTCGGCGCGAGCAAACCCTGCACACCGACCAGGACAACGGAATTCTTTTTGAAGCCCGCGATGCAGCCCAGGCTGCGGAAATTCGCGGTCGCCTGCTGCCACTGGCCCAGTACATCAATCAGGGCCTGGCTCAATGCGGTTTTACCCTGTGCAAGGGCAACATCATGGCCGGCAATCCCGAGCTCTGCCTGTCGCGCTCGGAATGGGCACGCCGATTTGCCGCATTCATTCGCGAGGCCACGCCGGAAAATCTGCTGGCCTCCAGCATCTATTTTGACCTGCGAGTGGTCTGGGGCAATGAAAGCGCCTGCGAACAGCTACGCCAGAGCATTCTCGAGCAAGTAGCCGACAACCGTCTGTTCCAACGCATGATGGCTGGCAACGCCTTGCGCCAGCGTCCGCCCGTAGGCCGCTTCCGTGAATTCGTACTGACCCGCCAGGGTAGCGATAAAGCCGCCACGCTCGACCTCAAGGTTCAGGGGCTGACCCCCTTTGTCGACGGCGCCCGTCTTCTGGCATTGGCCAATGGCATCAGCGCCAACAATACCCTGGAACGCCTGCGCGAACTGGTGAGCCGTGAAGTGATCGACCCACTCGACGGAGCCGCGTATGAAGAGGCCTACCACTTCATCCAGCAAACCCGCATGCAGCAGCATCAGTTGCAAAGCCGGCAGAACCTGCCCTACTCCAACCGCGTTGACCCGGACAGCCTCAATCATCTGGACCGGCGTATCCTGCGCGAATCATTGCGCCAGGCGCAGCGACTGCAGAGCAGCCTGGCATTGAGGTATCAGTTGTGAGTCTTTTTGCCTGGCTACGCCCTCGACAAATCGATGAGCACATCTGCCAGCGCGTCGCCCAGCTGGCACCTGCGGCCGTGCTCGGTGACAACACCTTGCGCTCTCAGCGCTGGGTCGTGCTCGATCTGGAAACCAGCGGCCTGAACACCCAACGTGACCAGGTGCTTTCGATTGGCGCTGTGGTCATCGAAGATGGCGCGATAGACTTCAGTCAGCAGTTCGAGCGCACACTCTATCAACGCGATCACAAGCTGACTTCCAGCGTGCTCATCCATGGCCTGGGCCCTAGCGCTATTGCAGCAGGCTGTGATCCGGCCGAGGCGCTGCTCGACCTGATGGCTTTTATTGGTGACAGCCCCATACTGGCTTTTCATGCCCCTTTTGATCAGCGCATGCTTGCACGAGCCCTGAAAGACCACCTCGGTTATCGCCTGCAGCACCCGTTCTTCGACGTCGCTGAACTGGCCCCGCTGCTGAACCCGCAACTTACCTTGCGCGAAGCCGGGCTGGACGACTGGACAGCCTGCTTCGGCCTCGAAGCGGTAGAACGCCATAACGCCAGTGCCGATGCCATGGTAACGGCCGAACTGGCCCTGATTTTATTCAGCCAAGCCCGGCGCCAGCAGTTGGACAGCCCGGCTCAGCTCGACCAACAATTGCAACGTTGGCGGCGCCGACGTCAACAAAGTCACGGCTTTTAACATCATCCGATGAGCGTCAATTGCGTTTCACAAGAAGATTCTGTAACAATCGCGAATAATTCTCGTTAGTTAACACATCTTTTTCGGGGAACGCCTTGTCGTCCGCACAAAGCCCACACAGTGAGCTGGTCGGTACGCTCTACCGCGACCATCGCAGTTGGCTACTCGGCTGGCTACGGCGTAATATCGCCTGCGCCGACCGTGCCGAGGACCTCAGCCAGGACACCTTCGTGCGCCTGTTGGGTCGCGATCAATTGTCGGCGCCGCGTGAACCTCGAGCCTTTATCCTGGCGATTGCCAAAGGTCTGTTGTTCGATCATTTTCGCCGCGCGGCACTGGAGCAGGCCTATCTGGCCGAGCTGATGCTGATCCCCGAAGCCGAACAACCTTCCCCGGAAGAACAACATCTGATTCTTGAAGACCTCAAAGCCATTGATCGCCTGCTGGGAAAACTGTCGAGCAAAGCGCGAGCGGCTTTCCTCTACAACCGCCTCGACGGCCTGAATCATTCGCAAATTGCCGAACGCCTGGGTGTGTCCGTCTCCCGCGTGCGCCAGTACCTGGCCCAAGGCATGCGTCAGTGCTACGTAGCGCTGTACGGCGAGCCGACATGAACAGCAAGCCGGTCAGCGCCACGGTACTGGACGCCGCGATTGCCTGGCAGCTGTGCCTGGATTCGGGCAGTGGCAGCCGCGACGAACGCGCGGAGTTCGCCTTGTGGCTGGCCGCCAGCGAAGAACACCAGCGGGCATGGATGCAATTGGGCATGCTTGACCAGCGCTTCAGCGCCGCAGCCGGGCCTGCGCGCCAGGCGTTACTGCAATCACGCGCCGGATTGCGCCAACGAGTGCGCAAATTGGGTGGTGGCCTGGCCAGCCTGGTGGTGGCGGTTGGCTTTTTGAGTTGGGTCAGCAGTTATCAATCGCTGGGCTACTGGCTGGCAGATCAACGTACAGCCACCGGCGAGCAACGCAGCATGCGCCTCACCGACGGCACCTTGATCAGCCTGAATACCCATTCGGCGGTGGATATTCGCTTTGATGAAAAAGAACGCCTGATCGTCCTTCACGAAGGTGAGATCTCCGTCGAGACCGGCCACAAGGACGATCGTCCTTTCATCGTCGCCACCGAAGACGGGCGCATGCGAGCCCTGGGTACGCGCTTTCTGGTCAAACTCGAAGACCAGGGAACACGCTTGAGCGTATTGCAATCAGCCGTGGCCGCCAGGCCACAGGACAGCGGCAACGAGCAAATCCTGCACGAAGGTCAGCAAGTGCTGATGAGCCATGACCAGCTCAGCCAGATCGATGGCCTGAGTATGGGCGCCGACGCTTGGACCCGCGGCATGCTGGTGGTTGACAACGTACGCCTGGGCGATCTGGTCGAAGAACTTGCCCGATACCGCAGTGGCTACCTGGGCGTGGCACCGGAGGTAGCCAACCTGCGTATCACCGGCAGCTTCCCGCTGAACAATATCGACCTGGCCCTGACTTCATTGCTGCCGACCCTGCCCGTGCAGATCGAACAGCACACCCCTTGGTGGGTGACGGTGGCAGCGAAGCCCGACACCCCTTAGACAATCCCGTGAAAGCCGGCTTGCCGGCGAAAAGCCTCGCCTGCAGCGCTGTTTGAAATATTAATCTAAATTATTTTCACTAAGCCCTATCACTTTTCCAATCTCACTCGGCAAGGAAGCTAGTTAGCACTTATTCGTCGAGGAGTTGCTGCATGTCCCGCGTTTTCGATACCTTCCTGCGCCCTAGCCTGCTGGCGTTGGCCATTGCCCTGTCCGCTCCGGTGGTGAGCACTTCGCTGGTTGCTGCCGAGCAATCCAGTCAGCGCGCCTACAACCTGCCAGCAGCCCCGCTGTCGAGCACCCTGAACCAGATCGCAAGCCAGGCCGGCATTGCCCTGTCGATGGACCCGGGACTGACCAACGGTCGCACCTCTGCCCCGGTCAACGGTCAATACAACGGCGTCGGCGCATTGCAGGCCGCGCTGCGTGGCACGGGTTTGCAACTGCAGCAAAGCAGTGCGGGCACCTACAGCCTCGTCGCGGCGCCGGAAGGTGTCATGGCCTTGCCGGAGACCAGTATCAATGCCACGGGTGATCTGGAAAGCGCATGGGGGCCGGTAGAAGGTTACGTTGCAACTCGCACAGCCGCGGGCACCAAGACTGATACAGCGCTTGTCGAAGCACCTCGCTCAATTTCTGTCGCCACCCGGGAGCAGATGAGCGACCGCGGCGTGCAAAATCTCGATGACGCCGTTCGCTACATGCCCGGCATCGTTGCCAGCAGTTTCGGTAGCGACACCCGCGCCGATTGGCTGCGTGTACGCGGTTTCGAACCCACCCAGTTTCTTGATGGCCTTCCGTTACCAAAAGGCGTGTATGCCAACCCCAAGCAGGAAACCTGGAATCTCGATCGCCTCGCCCTGCTGCGCGGTCCGGCATCGTCGGTATACGGCCAGACTCCACCGGGTGGCATGCTGGACATGGTCAGCCGCCGCCCCAGCGAAGAGTCGAGCAATGAAATCGAAGTCCAGTACGGCAGCGACAACCATCGTCAAATTAACTTCGCCAGTACCGGGAAGATCGACGAGGAAGGGCAATTCCTTTATGGCCTCAGTGGTGTGGTACGCGACAGCGGTACTCAAATCGATCATGTCGATAACAAACGCTACAACATTGCGCCCAGCCTTACCTGGAATATCGATACCGATACCAAACTGACCCTGCTCTCGCAGTTCACTCGTGACGATACTGGTATTACCAGTCAGTTCCATCCACTGCAGGGCACCAAGCTCGACTCACCTTTCGGTGATATATCCCACCACAAGAATCTGGGCGATCCTGATTGGGAATACTACGACCGCACCTACTACGCACTGGGTTATGCCTTTGAACATCGTTTGAATGATGTCTGGCAGTTCCGCCAGAACCTGCGATACACCAAATCGGAATTGTCATTCCAAGCCGTTACTGTCGGCTCCTATCCTTTCAGCCAAGTGGATGATGAGGGCAACATTGCTCGTTCTACCACCAGCACTGACGAAGACATCAGCCAATTTGCAGTAGACAACAACCTGCAGGCTAACTTCGACACCGGTGCTATCAGCCATACCCTGCTGATCGGGCTTGATCACCAACGTTCCGATACCACTTACACATCGATCTTCGGCTCGGCCCCGCCAATCAACGTCAATAACCCGATTTATGGCCAGCCAATCGTCCGCCCTCCGCGCTCGGATGCCTTCTACGACTACAACCAAAAGACCGTCCAGACCGGCCTGTATGTACAGGATCAGATGGCCCTCGAACAATGGCGCCTGACCCTCGGCGGTCGTGAGGATTGGGTCCATACGGGCACTACCTACTACAACAAGAAAGATGTAACCAACACCGAGCGCAGCAAAAATTTCAGCGGCAATGCGGCGATCAGTTACGTTTTCGACTCGGGCTTCGTACCGTATCTGTCCTACGCGGAGTCCTTCCAGACCGCTACCAATGCCAGCGCGTCCCCAGACCAATCCTTCAAACCGACCGAAGGCAAGCAATGGGAACTGGGTATCAAGTATCAACCGCCGGGCTCCAATACCCTGTTGAGTGCTGCGATCTATGACCTCACTCAGAAAAATGTTGCGGTCACCACCACGGTCGGCAATGTCCCTGTGTCCAGCCAGACCGGCGAAGTGAAAGTAAAGGGGCTCGAGCTGGAAGCGGTTTCCGATCTGACCGAGAACCTTAAGCTCATCGCCGCATACACCTTGGCCAAGTCCGAGGTGCAAAAGGGGGATTACAAAGGTAACCGCCTACAACTTATGCCGAACCAACAGGCATCGCTTTGGGCCGATTACACTTGGCACAGTGGAGTACTGGACGGTTTCGGTATCGGTGGTGGCGCACGCTACACCGGTAATACGTATGGCGACCAGGGCAACACTTGGCTTGGCAAAGCCGATGCAGTAACAGTTTTTGACGCATCCGTTCACTATGACTTGGGCCGCCTGGACAACAGCTTGAAAGGCGCGTCCATCAAGCTGAACGCCACCAACCTGTTCGACAAAGACTATATCTCCACTTGTGATAGCTTCTATTGCTACTACGGCGATCAGCGCAGCGTGGTCGCCAGCGCCTCCTATCAATGGTAATTGGCGGAGTTAGCCGCGTTGCAAGCCGCCCCACAGGGCGGCTTTGACTTGTTATGAAGGCTGTAGCATGAAAAGTAAAACCATACGCCGCTGGTCCTTTGTCCACACCTGGACCAGCCTGATCTGCACGCTGTTCCTGCTGATGCTCGCAGTGACCGGTTTGCCGCTGATCTTTCACCATGAGATCGACCACCTGCTGGGCGATGCACCGCAGTTGCAAGAAATGCCGGCCGACACGCCAAAACTCGACCTGCAACAACTGGTGCTCAAAGCCCAGGCTCACCGTCCGGGTGAGGTCATGCAGTACTTTGGCTGGGACGAGGATGACCGCAACGGTGTAATAGCGATCATGGCGGCCACCGCCGGTACCGAGCCGAATTCCTCGCATACCTTCATGCTCGACGCCCGCACCGGCGCTGCCGTGGAAATGCCCTCGGCCAACGGCGGTTTCATGATGACCATGCTGCGCCTGCATGTGGATATGTTTGCCGGCTTGCCCGGCAAACTGCTGCTGGCGTTCATGGGCTTGCTGTTTGTGGTGGCGATTATCTCCGGTGTGGTGCTCTACGCACCGTTCATGCGCCGCTTGAAATTCGCCACCGTGCGCCATGAAAAATCGCGTCGGCTGCGCTGGCTCGACCTGCACAACCTGATCGGCATCGTCACCTTGACCTGGGCTTTGGTGGTTGGCGTTACCGGGGTGATCAGCGCCCTCTCTGACCTGGTCATCGCAGCCTGGCGCAACGATAGCTTGAGCGCCATGGTGGCGCCGTACCGTGATGCGCCACCGCTCACCGAGCTGGCGCCAGTCAGCCGCGTACTGGACATTGCCAGCGAAGCAGCTCCCGCAATGGTGCCTGACTTTATCGCCTTTCCAGGTACGCGGTTTTCCAGCGAGCATCATTACGCGGTGTTCATGAAAGGCGGTACGCACCTGACGGCGCACCTGCTGACACCGGTACTGATCGACGCCTCGACGCTGGACGTCACGGCAATCGGCGATCGCCCTTGGTACATGGATGCAATGGGACTGTCACAGCCACTGCACTTCGGTGACTACGGCGGACGACCGATGCAGATTCTCTGGGCAGTGCTGGATGTGCTGACCATCATTGTATTGGGCAGCGGCGTGTATCTTTGGGTGGTGCGTCGACGCGCCGCCAAGCCAGTCGTTGCAGCGCAAGCGGAGACCGTGCAATGAAACGCAAATCTTCGGGTCTTGCCGCTGTTTTCGGCATGCCGACATTGATTGCCCTACTTGGCTCGCTGGGGCTGTTCGCCGCTTTGTTGGGTGACGGCTGGTGGGATGCGCTGGCCTGGGTCGGTCTGGGCTTGCCAGCCTGGTACGGCTTGCGCGGTTTTTGGCCCGTCGCCAAGTGAGCTTCGCCGGCAAGCACGCTCCGACGCGTAGGAGCGGCTTGCCCGGCGGTGACGCTACGTCAGTTAGCCAGATTCGGCAAACACTCATCCAGCCGCTTGTACAATGCGCTGCCACTTGGCCAGTTACGCAACAACCGCGCCCGATCACGGGCAAAGGCTGGGGCGAAGCTGAGCTGGGTGACGTGTTGGCACATCGCATCCAGGTCGATCAATGACCACTGGCCGTTCTGCCAGAACAGGTTGTGGCCCTTCATATCGCCGTGGCTTATGCGCTCATGAATCAGTTGCTTCAACAATGCCTGCAAGGCCTGGAGCTGTGCTTCAGGCACCTCGCCGCTGTCGACATACGGGGCGAAGCATTCGATCAGGTCCAGCCCATCGGCGTATTCGGTCACCAGGTAGGCGCGGCTGCGCAAGCCCATCACCCGTTGTTCCAACACCGCTAGTGGCCGTGGCGTGGCAATGCCGAGAAACTCCAGGCGATGCCCTTCGATCCAAGAATGCCAGGCGCGACTTGGACGCCAGAAACGCTTGAGCCAGTGTGCCGTGTTCTTGATGTTGTAGCGTTTGAGGACCAGCGACCGACCGTTCACGTCGATACGCGCGACACTGGCGGCACCTCCGGTCTTGTACATATGGCCTTGATCGATCAGCGTGTCGGCCTGCTCCAGCACTGGTAGCAGGGCGGCCACTTCATCGCGGCGAATCGAACGCAGGCCAGAAGGGCCGCGCTCGACACTGAACAACGTGCATTCGCGCCCAGCCTTTTCCAGGTAATCCTTCAAGCGCCAGCTGCGCACCTTGTCGATCTGCTTCTGCAAGGCTTCCAGTGGCAAGGCATGCTCGGCATTGGTCAGCAGGTAATGCACCAGCAACTCTTCGATGAAAGGCTCCAGGCGCTTGGGCAATTGGGCAAAAAACACCCCAAGGTTTTGCAACACTTGTGGGCGCGACAATGGCTTGCCCGGCGTTTCTGCCTTGATTCCGGCACCGTCGATCAGGTACAGCTTGCCGCCTTGACGCAACAGGTTGTCCAGGTGCAGGTCTTCTTGCCACAGCCCTTTGGCGTGCATCTCAGCCACCGCGGCCAGGGCTTCGCCGAGCACCAATTGTTGCTCATCGGCCAGCGGCGGCAGGGCTTCGACCGCTGCCCAGGCATCGGCGAGGCTCTGCGCACCTTCCAGGAACTCGAATAGCAACCACCCGCCTTCGCCCTCGCGCAGACCGTCGGCGAGTAGCAGCGGCGTAGTCAGACCCTGGGCCGCCAGCAAGCGCACCCCTTCGAGTTCACGCTGAAAATGCCGAGAGGCACTACTGCCTACCAACAACTTTGCCAGCACCGGCTTGCCACGCCAGACACCGGCCCCTACATAGCGCTGCCCTGGCAACACGCGCAGCAGTGTGAGCAACTGTAGATCAGCACTGCCTGCGGCATCGGCCAGGCCAATGCTCAGGGGAAGTTCCGGATGACGCCCGGCATTCTTCAGTTCGGACAAACGCATCAGCGAGCCTCTTTCTCACGGCGACGGCGCACCAGGCGCTGCAGCCAGCTATCGACCAGCGGACTATCGGCTGGCTGGTCCAGGTAACTGGCCAGCAGCAGACGAACCTCAGCCTCGCTCCAGTTCGGCGCGCGGCGCAACAGTGGTTCAAGATCCTTGAGACGGTCACGCATCCCCAGTAACAGCGGCCGGGTCTTTTCCAGATCGATCAGTTGCGCCAACCAGCCATCGCTGCGTTCACGCAGGAAAATGTGTTTGGGATAGAAGCAGCCATGCACTTGGCCGGCACTGTGCAGCGTCCGCGCCAGTTGCCCACAGGCCCGTAGGATGCCTTGGCGCTGGCCGATGTCCAGCGTCGGCCACACCCCCAGTAGACTATCCAGGTCGCTCCACTCATCCAGTGCACGGGTAAGCAAGATCGCCCGGCGCTCGCCTTCGATCTTGCGCTCGCCGTAATAGACCGCCTGCAGGGCCGGAATCCCGAGCTTTTGGTAGCGGCTGATATTGCGGAACTCGCGGGCAAAGGTCGGTTCGCCGAAGGGCCGGTGCAAGGTGCGGGTCAGGTAGTCGCTCTGACGCTTGAGGTAATACCCCTTGCCCTCCAGTTCCAGGCGGAAAACGCTACTCCAACCACCGCGACCGGTATTGGGTTCATCCACCGCTTCGAGCTGAAGCGCCCACAGCTGGTCAAACCCATTGAGGCCGTGGCGCTCAAGCAGTGCCAGCTCGGCATTGGCCAGAAAATCAGTCATTCCCGTCCCTCGAAAAACGTCACCACATGCCGGACACGACGCTTGTCCGCCGCGTTCAGGCGCTCCCGCCCGCGATATTGCAGATAGAAGCGCAAACGCTGGGTGGCCGACAAATGATACTTGGCCACTTTGTCCAGGCACGCCAGGTCCTTGGTGATTCGATAGCGCAGCATGAAGCCCCACCAGAAATCGCCCGTCGGGCAATCGATCAAGAACAGGCGGGCCTGGTCATCGACTAGCAGGTTGCGCCACTTCAAATCGTTATGGGTGAAGTGGTGATCATGCATGATCCGGGTGTGCCGGGCCAACTGACGACTGATATGGTCAACCCAGCCGCGATCAGCCAGGCGTGGGTCCTTGCGCTCCGCCAACGCCGAAAGGTCTTCGGTGAACGGCAACTCACGGGTGATCATCGCGCCACGGGCAAAACTCAGGCCGCTGCGCTCCAGCCCCCAGGCCACCACCTCGGCGGTCGGAATATCCCACTTGGCGAACTGCTTGAGGTTCTGCCACTCAGCCTTGATCCGCGGGCGCCCAATGTAACGGCGCAAGCCTTTGCCGGCACCGGTGTAGCGCTTGACGTAGTAGTTGACCCCGTCGCGCTCGATGCGAATTACCTCACTGAGCGGATCGTGAGTCAGGCGCTCACCCTGCAAGGCAAAGACTGCCTCGATACTACCAAAGTCCGCCGCCAGTGCCTGATAACCAGGCGCCAGTGTCCAACTCGCCATCAGAGCGCATCCCCGTATCGTTGTTTACGCTCGTAGAGCTTCTGGGCCTTGCCTTCCAGCCAGCGCAGCAGCGCGGCTTCCTCAGCAAGGATCTGGCGCAGCGGCTGCTGGAAGTAACCACGCAGGAAGCGCAGTTTGTCACGTCGGGTAAGACCGATATCCAGCGCCGAGAAATACAACGCGGCCAGGTCTTTGTTGCGCCAGCGCCGGGAAATGGTGGCCCGAGTCTGCGCACGGTGCAAATCGATCACCGACAGTTTGAAATCATCGGCCGTCACTTCGCGATCTGTGTGCAGCAGAAAGTGACAGATGTAGCAGTCACGATGATTGACCCCGGCCCGGTGCATCATCCCGGTCATGCGTGCCACTTCGGCGATCAGTGCATGTTTGAGGCGCGGCGCAGGCGGTTGCTTGACCCAGTCGATGCTGAAGTCTTCCAGGCTGACAGTCGGCGCCAGTTCTTCGGTAACGATGAACGAGTGCTGTGCCGCCGGGTTGCTGCCACGTTCGCCATAGGCAACCGCGGTCATGGTAGGCACCCCGACCTCGTGCAAGCGCTGGACTGCCCGCCACTCCTGGCCGGCACCGAGCACCGGCAGTTTGGCGCTGAACAGATTCTTGAAGACCTCACCCCAGCCAATGCCACGGTGAATCTTGACGAAGTAGCCTCGTCCCTCGACTTCGGTGCGCAAGGTACGACGCCCTTCCAGCTCGCGGTACACCTGGCCTTGCAGGCTCTCCACAGCATCGAAGGCATCGCGCCCGGCCCAAAGGCGTTTGAACGGCTCGGCCAATATCAGTTTCATTTACGCTCCGTGGCCAGAATCACATCGGCGGCATGCTCGGGCATGCTGTAGAGGTCGGCACTGTCGGCGAACGCCAGCCCGTTACGCGCCCAGGTGGCACGGGCACTGTCATCTTCGAGCATCCGTTGCAGATACGCATTGGCCTGTTGCTGCTCGAACGGCTCATCCAGCACCAGGCCGCTATCGGCCTCGGCAATGTAATGGGCATATCCACACACAGCCGACACCAGCACCGGCAGGCCGGCAACCAGCGCTTCCAGCAACACCGTACCGGTGTTTTCGTTGTAGGCCGGGTGAATCAACAGGTCAGCGCCAAGCAGGAAGCGCGGAATATCGCTGCGCCCCTTGAGGAACTGAACCTGATCGGTCAAACCAAGGGCGGCACTTTGCAGCTGGAACACCTTGGGATCATCCTGGCCGATCACCATCAGTCGGGTACGTTTACGCAAAGTCGAAGGCAAGGACGCCAGCGCCTTGAGGCTGCGGTCCACGCCCTTGGTCTTGAACCCTGAACCAATCTGCACCATCAGCAGTTGATCATCCTTGAGGTCGAACTCCCGGCGAAACTCGGCACGTATTTCGGCGGCATTGGCAGGGGCGCGGCGGTCCTGGGAAATGCCCGGTGGCAGCAAGTGGAAGCGCTCCAACGGCGTGCCGTAGTGCTTGATGAATAAGGGTTGCTGGACTTCCGAGATCATCAGGACCTCGGTCTTGGCGTCCTTGGCAAACACCGCCCGCTCGTACTCGGCAAAGTGCCGGTAGCGGCCCCAACGCCGGTACATCGAGTTGCGCAGGTTCTGCGCCTTGTCTTCGAAGCAACCGTCGGCCGCGTAGTAGACGTCCAGCCCCGGCATTTTGTTGAAGCCGATCAGGCGGTCAACCGGGCGCTTGGCAAGGTCTGCCTCCATCCAGGCGGTAAGCTTTTCGTTACGCCGATGGTTGAACAGTGCCTTCACGGGTGCAACCAGCACCTCAAAGCCTTCGGGCACCTCGCCTTCCCAGATCAGCGTATAGACGCGGATCTGATGACCTCGGCGCTGGCATTCCAGGGCGATACGCATGAAATCGCGCTGCAAGCCGCCGAAGGGAAAATATTTGTACAGCACAAAAGCCAGTTGCATTAACGAACATCCTCAGCCAGCAGCAACGCGCGCAATTGGCTCGCCACACGCTCGGGATTCAGGCGAGTGAAGCACAGCGGCCACTCGCGTTTGAGATCGAACCGGCGCTGATCTTCAGCGCTCGGTTTGTAAGTACATTTTTTCTGCAAGCAAGGTGCGCAGGAAAAATCGCTGCCCAGGTGCACCTGGGACTTGCCATAAGCACCGGTCAGTCCGGGGTTGGTCGGGCCGAACAGCGACAGGGTCGGCACATCGAGCGCCGCTGCCAGGTGACCAAGGCCGGTGTCTACCGCCACACACGCTTTGGCAGCGGCCAGCACGCGGGCGACACCTACCAGGTTCAATTTGGGCAGTACCTGACAGTTGTTCAAGCCTTTGGCGATTCGCTCGGCGCGCGCCTGCTCTGCCGCGTTGCCCCACGGCAAGCGCACCTCGAGGCCTTGTTGCCCCAGGCGTTCGGCCAGTTGCCGCCAATAGGCCTCTGGCCAATGTTTGGTTGCCCAGGTCGTGCCGTGCAGGAACACCACGAACGGCGCGGCCGGGGGTAGCTGCAAGCGATCCAGGTCCAACCCATAATCGCCAAGGCCTGCAGGCAAATCGTAACCGAGAGCCAGGGCAAACAGCTGGCGCACGCGCTCTACCGCATGTTGCCCACGCTGCACCGAAAAGCGGCGGTCATAGAAGCGGCTGGACAGCCCCTCACGGGCCGAATAGCGGTCCAGACCCGCCACCGGTGCCTTCACATAACGGGTTAGCCAGGCTGACTTGACCAAGCCCTGGGCATCGATCACCAGGTCATACTTGGTCTCGCGCAGACGCTGCTTGAACTGGCGCCACTCGCCATTTTTGAAGGTCTGCCAGAGGTTCTTGCGCCAACGGCGGATCGCCACCGGGATAACCTTGTCCACCGCCGGATGCCAGCTGGGAATCTCGGCAAATCCTTCCTCGACCACCCAATCGAAGCGAATACCGGGAATCGCCCGAGCCGCATCGGTCAACGCCGGCAGCGCATGAATCACATCCCCCAAAGAAGAGGTCTTGATCAGCAATACCCGCACTTAGTCGACCTCGGCCATGACATCGATCAGGCTCGGACCATTGAGGCGCTGCAAGGCAGCCTCCACCGCCTCGGGTTCGAGCTGACGCAAGCAATTGTAGTGGCCGAAACGGCAGGTACGGTCAAAGCACGGGCTGCACTCCAACCCCAGGCGCACCACTTCGACCTGATCGGCCAACGGTGGGGTAAAGCCTGGCGAGGTCGAGCCATAGACCGCAACAAGCGGGCGGTTCAGGGCTGCCGCGACATGCATGAGGCCAGAATCGTTGGATACCACGGCATCACTGCACGACAGCAGATCAATGGCTTCGGCCAGTGACGTTTCGCCGCTGAGATTGCTTGCCTCTTCACGCAGACCGGGAATCAGCCGATCGCGAATCGACTCGCCAACGGCAAAGTCATTCTTCGAACCGAACAGCCAGACCTGCCAACCCTCACGGATCCTGGCCTCGGCAACCTTGGCGTAATGCTCCGAAGGCCAGCGCTTGGCCTCGCCGAACTCGGCACCCGGGCACAGCGCCAACACCGGGCGATCCAGGCTCAGGCCGAACTTGGCGAGCGCGGCATCGCGACTGGCAGCCTCGATCTGCAGGCTTGGACGCGGGTACGGCTTGGGCAGTTCGGTACCCGGCGGATAAGCCAGCGCCATGAAGCGCTCGATCATCAGCGGATAACGCGCCTTGTCCAGCTTGCGCACATCGTTGAGCAGGCCAAAACGCATTTCGCCGCGCCAGCCGGTACGCTTGGGAATACCGGCAAAAAACGGTACCAGCGCCGACTTCATCGAGTTGGGCAGCAAGATAGCCTGGTCGTACTGACCGGCCAGGGACTTGCCGATGCGCCGCCGAGTCGCCAGTTCCAGCGCACCGTGACCGAGCGGAAAGCTCAAGGCCTGGCGAACTTCAGGCATGCGTTCGAGGATCGGCCGGCTCCACTCGGGGGCCAGCACGTCGATCACACACGCCGGATGTTGCTGCTTCAGGCAATGGAACAGGGTTTGCGCCATTACCATGTCGCCCACCCAGCTGGGGCCAATGATCAAAATTCTCATGCTTTATCCAGAAACGATCAGGGAGGCTGCAGTCTGTCCGCGAACAGCCTGGCCTCCCCTCTTTATATTCAGGCTATATATCGACCAGTGTACGCCACTCGGGCTGTAGTGTGGTCCTGGCAGGCTTCCTGCCGCCTGGTTCGCCTGGTTCAACAGCTCATGTCAGTCCCAGCTCGCCCCAGATCCGTCGCACTTCGCGGCGTTCCTGAACAAACTGGGTGGCATCGATCACCCCGGCCTGCTTTTGCAGCGCCTGTCGATGGGCAGCCGAGCGAAACGCCTTGTACACCTCACGCAACAGCACCGCATCACTTGCGGGCATCAGGCCGACTTCTTCAAGGCCTTCGAGAATGCGGATGTTGTCGGTGTAGCGCAGCAGCTCCGGGTGCTCATGAGACCAGGCCAAAGCGGCGTATTGCACCATAAATTCGATATCGACGATACCTCCGGCATCCTGCTTGATATCGAAGGGTACACCGGCCTCGAAAGCGTTGGCGCCAGTACCGGCAGCGCTGACCTTGGTCCCGAGATTGTCGCGCATCTTGGCGCGCATCTCGCTGACTTCGGCTTGCAGTTTGGCCAAATCGCGCGCCTGGCCGAGAACCCGTGCGCGCACGGCTTCGAAGGCCGCCCCCACCTGCGGACACCCCACCAGTACCCGCGCCCGTACCAGCGCCTGATGTTCCCAGGTCCAGGCCTCGTTCTGCTGATAGCGCTCGAAGGCGCCCAGCGAACTGACCAGCAAACCCGATGCGCCGGAAGGACGCAGACGCATGTCTACGTCATAGAGCTGGCCGGAGTTGGTCTGGGTGGTCAGCAAGTGAATGATGCGCTGACCCAGGCGGGTGAAGAACTGCGCGCTGTCGATGGGCTTGGCACCATCGGTTTCAGCCTGCGGATCGCCGTCATGTATGAATACCAGGTCAAGGTCCGAACCATGACCAAGCTCGATACCACCAACTTTGCCGTAGCCAATAATGATGAAACCCGGGTCACACAAGCTGCCATCACTGCGCTTGGGCTGACCATGACGCGCCACGGTCTGGCGCCAGGCCAGGGCCAGCACCTGGTTGAGAATGGCTTCGGCCAGCCAGGTGAGGTAATCACTGACTTTCATCAGCGGCAGATTGCCGGCGATCTCGGAAGCAGCCACCCGCAGGCTATGGGCCAATTTGAAGTGACGCAGTGCTTCCATTTGCTGTTCAAGATCGTCCTCGGGAATTCGCGTCAGGCGCTCGCGCAACTCCGCTGCCAACTCTGGTGCCAGCGGCGGGCTGAACAAACGACCTTCGTTGAGCAGTTCATCAAGCAACAACGGGAAGCGGGTGATCTGCTCGGCGATCCATGGGCTGGCGGCGCACAGGGTCAACAAGCGGCGCAACGCTCCAGGGTTCTCGGTCAACAACACCAGATATGCCGAACGCCGAGCTACCGCCTCGACCAGCGGCAACACTCGCTCCAGCACCAGATCTGGATCGGCATGTTCAACCGCCTGGGCCAGCAAGCGTGGAATGAAAGCATCGAGGCGCTCACGCCCCAGTCGCTGCATGGCACGTAATTGTGGGCTGGAACGTAGGCCGGCAAGCTGTTTGAGCGCTTTGCCAGGATCAGCGAAGCCGGCGTCCTGCAGCTGGCGGCAAGCGGCCTCTTCATTCTGAGCCTCTTCCCACAACGGCAGCCACTCACCGCCAACAATCACTTCACCCTCTTCGTTTTCATCCTCATCTGGATCGGCGATGACTTGACGGAAGTGCCAGTCGATCCGCCCGCGCCAATGCATCAATTGCTCATGAAAACTCGCCCAGTCAGTAAAACCGAGCATGAAGGCGATGCGCGCGCGGTCCAGTTCATCGTCAGGCAGCATTTGTGTCTGGCGGTCGGCAATTGCCTGGATCGCATGCTCGGTGTAACGCAGAAACTCATAACCCTCGCGCAGCTCGGCAACCACCGCAGGCGGCAGGTAGCCCTGACCCTCAAGGGTCGCCAGGACTTTGAGCAACGGGCGCTGCTGCAGACTCAGGTCTCGCCCACCGTGTATCAACTGGAAAGCCTGGGCGATGAACTCGACCTCGCGAATACCACCCGCCCCCAGCTTTATATTGTCGGCCATGCCTTTGCGCCGTACTTCCTGCTGGATAAGCTGCTTCATCGTACGCAAGGCTTCGATGGCGGAGAAATCCAGGTAACGCCGATAAACGAACGGGCGCAGCATATCCAGCAACTGCGCACCGGCAACCTGATCGCCTGCGACCACCCGCGCCTTGATCATCGCGTAGCGTTCCCAATCGCGGCCTTGGTCCTGGTAATACTGCTCCAACGCGTTGAAGCTGAGCACCAGGGCGCCAGCCGAACCATACGGCCGCAGGCGCATGTCGACCCGGAACACAAATCCGTCGACAGTGATAGGGTCCAGGGCCTTGATCAGGCGCTGCCCCAGGCGAGTGAAGAACTCCTGGTTGTCCAGCGAACGCTTCACCCCTTCCGTTTCGCCACCTTCGGGAAAGGCGAAAATCAGGTCGATATCCGATGACAGGTTCAACTCGACCGCACCGAGCTTGCCCATGCCCAGCACCACCATATGCTGTGGCAAGCCGCTGCGATGGCCCATGGGGGTACCAAACTGCTGGCAATGACGAGGGTAAAGCCACTGATAAGCCTGATCGATGCAAGCGTCGGCCAAGTCAGAGAGGTCGCGGCACGACTGCACCAGGTCTGCCTGGCGGTTCAGGTCCCGCCAGATAATCCGTACCTGTTGGCGGCTACGTTGGCGGCGCAGATTGCGCGCCAGTTCATCTTCGCTCTCGGCGACCTGTGTAGCAGCTGCGATTTGCGTGCACAACTCACCCGGCGCAAAGCTACGATCCAGTTCACCGCTGTTGACCAGATCGAGGAGCATGGCCGGATCACGCAACACCTGTTCGAGAACAAAATCGCTGGCCGCGGTTACTCGAGTGAACTGATCCCAACGTTCGGCAGTCCAGTCATCCACAGACAACGAAGGCGTCTGCGCAACGGCTGCGCGCAAGGATTGCAGGTTGCGACTGATCAATGGTTCAAGGGTGGCTGGTACATCGACCAACAGTGGCAGGCTCATGGTCTATCCTTGATCGGCGAGTAAAGTTTGCCAGCGAGTGGACAAAAGCTGCATGACCACGGTTGGACTGTCGTACAAAAGTTAGAAATAGCTGAAAAACCTGATTCTCTGGCAGAAACCATCGCAGCAAACCTTTTCGTAACTTGTTTTTAACTACCGGTATCGTTTTATCCCACAACCTGAACAGAGGCCACGAGCCATTTTTCTGTAGTTTTACTACTCCTTCTTCACCTCAAAAGCATGAAATGGTGATTCATTTGTAGTAAAACTACACAACGCCGGTACACTCTCCGGTAATCCAAGAATTTCATGTCGTCTGCCCAAAAGGCCAGTCGCAAACTCAGGCAACCGATTCTGGAAGCCTTTCCGCCCTGGAGCAAGCCATGCAAGACCTCGATCCCGTCGAAACCCAGGAATGGCTGGACGCCCTGGAGTCGGTTCTCGACAAAGAAGGCGAAGACCGCGCTCACTATCTGATGACCCGTATGGGCGAATTGGCCACCCGTAGTGGCTCTCAGCTGCCATATGCCATCACCACGCCGTACCGCAACACCATCCCCGTTACCCACGAAGCACGTATGCCTGGCGACCTGTTCATGGAACGCCGCATCCGTTCGCTGATCCGTTGGAACGCGCTGGCCATGGTGATGCGCACCAACCTGCGAGATTCGGACCTGGGCGGCCACATTTCGAGCTTCGCCTCCAGTGCCACTTTGTATGACATCGGTTTCAACTACTTCTTCCAGGCTCCGACCGACGAGCATGGCGGCGACCTGATCTACTTCCAGGGCCACACCTCGCCAGGCGTCTACGCCCGCGCGTTCATGGAAGGTCGTATCAGCGAAGACCAGATGAACAACTTCCGTCAGGAAGTCGATGGTCAAGGCCTGTCGTCCTACCCACACCCATGGCTGATGCCTGACTTCTGGCAGTTCCCGACCGTTTCCATGGGTCTGGGCCCGATCCAGGCGATCTACCAAGCGCGCTTCATGAAATACATGGAAAGCCGTGGCTACATCCCTGCCGGCAAGCAGAAGATCTGGTGTTTCCTGGGCGACGGCGAGTGCGACGAGCCAGAATCCCTGGGCGCGATCTCCCTGGCTGGCCGCGAGAAGCTGGACAACCTGATCTTCGTCATCAACTGCAACCTGCAGCGCCTCGACGGCCCGGTTCGCGGCAACGGCAAGATCATCCAGGAACTCGAAGGCGTGTTCCGTGGTGGTGGCTGGAACGTCAACAAAGTCGTTTGGGGCCGTTTCTGGGACCCACTGCTGGCCAAAGACGTCGACGGTATCCTGCAGCGTCGCATGGACGAAGTCATCGACGGCGAGTACCAGAACTACAAGGCCAAGGACGGCGCGTTCGTCCGTGAGCACTTCTTCAACTCCCCAGAACTCAAGGCCATGGTCGCCGACCTGTCCGACGACGAGATCTGGAAGCTCAACCGTGGTGGCCACGACCCGTACAAGGTCTATGCAGCCTACCATCAGGCGGTCAACCACAAAGACCAGCCGACCGTCATTCTGGCCAAGACCATCAAGGGTTATGGCACCGGTGCGGGTGAAGCGAAGAACATCGCGCACAACACCAAGAAAGTCGACGTCGACAGCCTGCGTCACTTCCGTGATCGTTTCGACATCCCGGTCAAGGACGAAGACCTGGAAAACCTGCCGTTCTTCAAACCGGAAGAAGGCAGCGCCGAAGCCCGCTACCTGGCCGAGCGTCGTGCTGCCCTGGGCGGTTTCGTACCTCAGCGTCGCGCCAAGAGCATGAGCATCCCGACCCCACCACTGGAAACCCTCAAGGCGATCCTGGACGGCTCGGGCGATCGTGAAATCTCCACCACCATGGCCTTCGTGCGGATCCTCGCGCAACTGGTCAAGGACAAGGAAATCGGCCAGCGCATCGTTCCGATCATCCCGGATGAAGCCCGTACCTTCGGTATGGAAGGCATGTTCCGCCAACTGGGCATCTACTCGTCCGTCGGCCAGCTCTACGAGCCAGTCGATAAAGACCAGGTGATGTTCTACCGCGAAGACAAAAAAGGTCAGATCCTCGAAGAAGGCATCAACGAAGCGGGCGCCATGTCCTCCTTCATCGCTGCCGGTACTTCGTACTCGAACCACAACCAGCCGATGCTGCCGTTCTACATCTTCTACTCGATGTTCGGCTTCCAGCGTATTGGCGACCTGGCCTGGGCCGCTGGCGACAGCCGCACCCGTGGCTTCCTGATCGGCGGTACCGCCGGCCGTACCACCCTCAACGGTGAAGGCCTGCAGCACGAAGACGGTCATAGCCACTTGCTGGCTGCGACCATCCCGAACTGCCGCACCTATGATCCGACCTACGGCTACGAGCTGGCGGTGATCATTCAGGACGGCATGAAGAAGATGACCGAAGAGCAACAGGACGTCTTCTACTACATCACCGTGATGAACGAAGCCTACACCCAGCCAGCCATTCCGGCCGGCGCCGAGGAAGGCATCATCAAGGGTATGTACCTGCTCGAAGAAGACACCCGCGAAGCGGCACACCACGTACAGCTGATGGGCTCCGGCACCATCCTGCGTGAAGTGCGTGAAGCAGCGAAGATCCTGCGTGAAGAGTTCAACGTCGGTGCCGACGTCTGGAGCGTCACCAGCTTCAACGAACTGCGTCGCGACGGCCTGGCCGTAGAGCGCAGCAACCGACTCAAGCCGGGTCAGAAGCCGCAGATCACCTACGTCGAAGAGTGCCTGGCTGGCCGTAAGGGTCCGGTCATCGCTTCCACCGACTACATGAAGCTGTTCGCCGAGCAGATTCGTCAGTGGGTACCGAGCAAAGAATTCAAAGTCCTGGGTACCGATGGTTTCGGTCGCAGCGACAGCCGCAAGAAGCTGCGTCACTTCTTCGAAGTTGACCGTCACTTCGTCGTGCTGGCTGCACTGGAAGCCTTGGCTGACCGTGGCGACATCGAACCGAAGGTCGTGGCTGAAGCGATCACCAAGTTCGGCATCGACCCGGACAAACGCAACCCACTGGACTGCTGAGGAGTATTTTAAGTGAGCGAACTCATTCGCGTACCTGACATCGGCAGCGGTGAAGGTGAAATCATTGAGCTGTTCGTCAAAGTCGGCGACCGCATCGAGGCTGACCAAAGCCTGCTGACCCTGGAGTCCGACAAGGCCTCCATGGAGATCCCGGCTCCCAAGGCCGGCGTCATCAAGTCGCTGAAGGTCAAGCTGGGCGATCGTCTGAAAGAAGGCGACGAACTGATGGAACTGGAAGTCGAGGGCGCAGCTGCTGCGCCTGAGGCTCCGGCCGCAGCCCCAGCTGCTGCCGCTGCACCTGCTGCTGCACCGGTTGCCGAGGCCCCAGCCGCCCCGGCAGCGGCGCCCGCTGCTGCCGCTGTCCAGGACATCCACGTTCCGGATATCGGTTCTTCGGGCAAAGCCAAGATCATCGAAGTACTGGTCAAGGTCGGCGACACCGTCGAAGCCGACCAGTCGCTGATCACCCTGGAATCGGACAAAGCCTCGATGGAGATCCCGTCTCCAGCCGCTGGCGTGGTCGAAGCCGTGATTGCCAAGCTGGACGACGAAGTCGGTACCGGCGACCTGATCCTCAAATTGAAAGTCGCTGGCGCTGCTCCGGCTGCCGCCCCGGCACCGGCCGCTGCTGCTCCGGCGCCTGCCAAGACTGAAGCTGCACCGGCTGCCGCTCCTGCCGCCGCTGCGCCTGCACCTGCTGCAGCTCCGGCTGCTGCCCCTGCCGCTGCCAGCGGTGCCAAGGTTCACGCCGGCCCTGCCGTGCGTCAGTTGGCCCGTGAGTTCGGTGTCGAGCTGAGCGCTGTATCGGCAACTGGCCCACACGGTCGCATCCTCAAGGAAGACGTACAGGTTTACGTCAAATCCATGATGCAAAAGGCCAAGGAAGCTCCAGCCGCCGGTGCAACCGGTGGTGCAGGCATCCCGCCGATCCCGGAAGTCGATTTCAGCCGTTTCGGCGAAATCGAAGAAGTACCGATGACGCGCCTGATGCAGATGGGTGCTACCAACCTGCATCGCAGCTGGCTGAACGTGCCTCACGTTACCCAGTTCGACAGCGCCGACATCACCGAGCTGGAAGCCTTCCGCGTTGCGCAGAAAGCCGTTGCAGAGAAGGCTGGCGTCAAGCTGACCGTACTGCCACTGCTGCTCAAGGCCTGTGCCCACCTGCTCAAGGAACTGCCAGACTTCAACAGCTCGCTGGCGCCTAGCGGCAAAGCGATCATCCGCAAGAAATACGTCAACGTCGGTTTCGCCGTAGACACCCCGGATGGTCTGCTGGTGCCGGTGATCAAGAACGTCGACCAGAAGAGCCTGCTGCAACTGGCTGGCGAAGCGGCGGCCCTGGCTGAAAAAGCCCGGACCAAGAAACTGTCGGCTGACGACATGCAAGGCGCCTGCTTCACCATCTCCAGCCTCGGCCACATTGGCGGCACCGGCTTCACGCCGATCGTCAACGCGCCGGAAGTGGCGATCCTGGGTGTTTCCAAGGCAACCATCCAGCCCGTCTGGGACGGCAAGGCCTTCCAGCCCAAGCTGATGCTGCCGCTGTCGCTGTCCTACGATCACCGCGTGATCAACGGTGCAGCTGCCGCGCGCTTCACCAAGCGCCTGGGTGACCTGCTGACCGACATCCGCACCATGCTGCTGTAATGCTGTTTCCTGTCTCCCTCTGCCGAGGGAGACAGGCTCCCTTTTCGAGCTGCCACGCTCGTACCTCAACCCCGTCACTTTGGCGGGGCTTTTTTTGCCTGCCATTCCAGCGCCCATGTCATTGCCAGCTACGGTGCGGCTCAAGGTTTCAGCTTCAAGGCCGACAAAGTACGCGCAGGGTTCTGTATTGCTTGTAAGCCTCAGCTGCATGATGCAACCTTGCCAACACGCGTAGTAGCAAATTGCATTATCTTCGCGAACAGCCTCCTTGAAGCGAGTTCTCAATGAAAAGCCAACCCGATGCCGCCAGCCGTATGGTGGCCGAGGTCGTGACGCAATTGCCCGTGCCTTCGCGGCTCGGCATGCTGCGTTTCGAACGGCTGAATGAGGCGAGTTGGGCCCTGCTGTATCTCGACCCTACATGTGAACGCCAATTTGGCCTGGCTGCGGTCGAGCTCTGCGCGTTGGTAGGATCACCTTATGCCAGCCTGATGGAACCTGAAGCTCGCTACAAACTGCATGACGCTATCCAGTTGCAATTGAGCCAGCGTCCGCACTATCTGGTGCGCTACACCCTGCACACCGCGCAAGGGCCGTTGCATCTGCTGGAGATCGGCGAAGCCTACAAGCAGCACAACCGTCAATTGCTGCGCGGCTATCTGACCGTGATCGATACCCAGCCCGGCGAGGGGCCGGATCTTAGCGCTGCCGACCTGGAAACCCGCAACAACCGCCTGCAGATCGCCCTGCAATTGAATCAGCAAGCCCAGCAGGAACAGCTCGAACATCTGGAACGGGTACGCGCCCAGCAGGAATTGATCCTGCACCTGGCCCGTCATCGCTACAGCGCCGGCAACTCGCTGCTTGAAGCCGCCGAACTGATCACCCGCAGCGCCTGCGAGATCTACAAGATCGACTGCGCAAGCCTCTGGTATCTGGAGGGGCAGCGTCTGGAGCCGATTTCTGCCTATTACCGCATAGCTCAGGAACACCACCTGCCAGAGCCCATCGACGCCAGTCACTTCCCCGACTACCTCGAGGCGCTGCACACCAGCCGCGCCATCGACGCACACAACGCGACCCACGATCCGCGTACCCGGGAAATGGCCGAGAGTCTGCGACCGCGCGACATCAATGCCATGCTCGATGCCAGTATCCGTATCGATGGCCAGGTGGTTGGTGTCTTGTGCCTGGAGCAGACCGGCTCGGCGCGGGCCTGGCAGACCGACGAAATCGCCTTTGCCGGTGAACTGGCCGACCAATTCGCGCAGGTCATCAACAACCACAACCGGCGTACCGCCACCAGCGCCCTGTACCTGTTCCAGCGCGCCGTAGAACAAAGCGCCAACGCCTTTTTGCTGGTCAACCGCGATGGCGTGGTCGAGTACGTCAACCCCAGCTTCACCGCCATCACCCAATACAGCACCGACGAGGTCCACGGCCACCGGCTTTCGGAGCTGCCTGCGCTGGAAAACCTCAGCGAGCTGTTGTTCGACGCGCAATCGAGCCTGGCCATGAGCAATAGCTGGCAAGGCGAGTTCAAAAGCCGACGCAAGAACCTGGAGCCATACTGGGGGCAGTTATCGATTTCCAAGGTCTACGGTGACAACCGTGAACTGACCCATTACATCGGTATCTACGAAGACATCACCCAGAGCAAGCTGGCCCAGCAACGCATTGAACGCCTGGCCTACACCGACAACTTGACCAGCCTCGGCAATCGCCCGGCATTCATCCGCAACCTCGACGAGCGCTTTGCCCTCGACAGCGACAGTCCCATTTGCCTGCTGCTGGTGGACATCGACAACTTCAAGCGGATCAACGACAGCCTCGGTCATCAGACCGGTGACAAGCTGCTGATCAGCCTCGCGCGGCGTCTGCGCAACAGCCTCAGCGCCGGAGGCAGCCTGGCGCGTTTTGCCAGTAACGAATTCGCCGTATTGCTGGAAGACACCACCATCCAGAGCGGTCTGGAGATTGCCCAGCAGTTGTTGCGTACGCTCGACAAACCGATGTTCGTCGACAACCAATTGATCAGCGTCACCGGCTCCGTCGGCCTGGCCTGCGCGCCGCTGCACGGTCGCGACCCGCAAACCCTGATGAAAAACGCGGGGTTGGCGCTGCACAAGGCCAAAGCCAATGGCAAGCATCAGGCGCAAGTGTTCACCGAGGCGCTGAACGCCGAAGCCAGCTACAAACTATTCGTTGAAAACAACCTGCGCCGCGCCCTGACCCAGAATGAACTGGATGTGTTCTACCAGCCCAAACTGTGCCTGCGCAGTGGCCGCCTGCTGGGCCTGGAGGCCCTGCTGCGCTGGAATCATCCTGACAAGGGCATGATTCGTCCGGACCAGTTCATCAGCGTCGCCGAAGAAACCGGGCTGATCATTCCGATCGGCAAATGGATCGCCCGTCAGGCCTGTCGCATGAGCCAGCAGTTGAGCAAGGCCGGGCTGGGTAATCTGCAAGTGGCGATCAACCTGTCGCCCAAGCAGTTTTCCGATCCGGATCTGGTTGCCTCGATCGCCAAGATTCTCGAAGAAGAAGCCCTACCCCCCCACTTGCTGGAACTGGAACTGACTGAAGGTCTGCTGCTTGAAGCGACCGAGGACACTCACCGCCAGCTCGACCAGTTGAAAAAACTCGGCCTCACCCTGGCGATGGACGACTTCGGCACTGGTTACTCCTCGCTTAGCTACCTGAAGAAATTTCCGATCGACATCCTCAAAATCGACCGCAGCTTCATTCATGAGATTCCCGCCAATCAGAACGACATGGAAATCACCTCGGCAGTGGTAGCCATGGCTCATAACCTCAAGTTGAAGGTTGTTGCCGAAGGCATCGAGACTGCCGAGCAGCTTGCATTCCTGCGCCGTCATCGTTGCGACGTTGGCCAGGGCTATCTTTTCGACCGGCCGATTCCGGGGACTGAGCTGATTGAGCGGCTCAAGCGTTATCCACGCGGCCCAATCGCCTGACAGCGGCGTAACACTCGGGCACACTAAGACTCTATCCCTTATCGTCCTACTTCAAAGAGGAATGGGTTTATGGTCCTGCGCTCGGAAATCCTGGTGAACAAAAACGTCCTGCCCACTGCGGAACAGGCCCTGCCTGGCCGCGACACTCCCATGACCCTGCCAGAAAAGCATTACGTGTTCAAAGACACACCGTTGCTTGGCCCGTTCTTCGAGAACGTCGGTTTCGCCATCTTCGGCCTCGGCTGCTTCTGGGGCGCCGAACGACGCTTCTGGCAACGGGAAGGCGTCGTCAGCACCGTCGTTGGCTACGCTGGCGGCTATACGCCCAATCCAACGTACGAAGAAGTCTGCTCGGGGCTGACCGGCCACACTGAAGTGGTGCTGGTGGTCTACGACCAGGACAAGGTCAGCTACGGCGACCTGTTGGCCATGTTCTGGGAACTGCACAACCCGACACAGGGCATGCGCCAGGGTAACGACATCGGCACTCAGTACCGCTCAGTGATCTACTGCACCACGCCCGAGCAACTAGAAGAAGCTCAAGCAAGCAAGCAGGCCTACCAGGCTGAACTGACCAAGGCCGGCTTCGGCGAAATCACCACCGAAATTGCCGAAGCGCCGACCGTCTACTTCGCCGAGGCCTACCACCAGCAATACCTGGCCAAGAACCCCGAGGGCTACTGTGGGATCGGTGGCACGGGTGTATGCCTACCGCCCAGCCTGCAAGGCAACTGAGGGTCGGACATGAGCGCAGCAAGCATGACCCTGTTCCACGCCCCAGCCTCGCCCTTCGTTCGCAAGGTCATGGTGGTGCTGCACGAAACCGGGCAAATCGATCGGGTAACGCTGCAAAGCGTCAACCTGACGCCGGTCAATCCGGTCGCCGAGCTCAACCAGGGCAATCCTGCAGGGAAGATCCCGGCGCTTCGCCTGGCCGATGGCAGCGTGCTTCACGACAGCCGGGTTATCTGTGAGTACCTCGATCAGCAACATGTCGGTATTGCACTGATCCCCAAAGAAGGCTGGTCGCGCTGGCATCGCCTGACCCTTGCCTCACTGGCCGATGCGATCATGGATGCGGCAGTACTGACGCGCTACGAAACCTTCCTGCGCCCGCAGGAAATGCGCTGGGACAGCTGGATCGAAGCACAACAGGAAAAGATCCGTCGCGGCCTGGCAAGCCTTGAACAAGAGCACATGGCGGAACTGAGTTCGGCCTTCGACATCGCTGCCATTGGCGTGGCCTGCGCCCTGGGCTATCTGGACTTGCGCATGCCGGACTTCGGCTGGCGCGAGCAGCAACCCCAACTGGCGACCTGGTATGCCCAGGTCAGCCAGCGGGCGTCGATGTTGGCTACCGATCCTTCGGCTTGACCCACCCTATCGCGGGGTGAGCCCCCTCCCACTGCGGGAGGGGGCTTGTCCCGCGATGCAGCCAGCGTTCAATCCGCCGAGCCAGTACCGCCCCCACCCGTCGCTCCTCACGCAAGCCCCTCATTGCTGCCTCCCCGGCCCAACGCTGTACCAGTCCAGGCGACGGGTCAGAACCATGAATACACCGAGCATGCCAAACAACAGCAACGAGCCCATCAACAGTGCATAGTCCTCGGCGCTGAGCAGCCCGTACAGCATCGCGTAAAGCACCGCCAACCCCACGGCAAAGGCCGCTGCTCGCATCAGACTGTGCAGCACATGGCAAAGGTAGAAGCCGATCAGCAGCACACAGGCACCTGCAGACAACAGGTAGGCCAGACCAAAGCCCAGGTGTTCCGACAAGGACAACAGCAGCAAGTAGAACAACGCCAGCGCAGCACCCACCAATGCGTACTGGATTGGATGCACGCTGAGGTTCTTGAGAATCTCGAAGAGGAAGAATCCGGCGAAGGTCAAGGCAATGAACAGCAGCGCATATTTGATCGCCCGTTCACTCTTGAGGTATTGATCCACCGGGTCGACGAAGCTGACGCCAAAGGCGCGGCTACGAAACTCCTCGCAACTGGCATTGACTACGCATTGCGTCAAAGCATCCTTGAGGTTGGTGGAGAAATAAGAGGTCTGCCAGCGTGCAGAGAAACCACCCGCGTCAATCGTACGGCTGCTCGGCAAGTAGTTGCCGACAAAACTTGGATGCGGCCAGTTGGCTGCCATGCTGACGGTGGTGCTACGACCTACCGGCAACACATGAAACTGACCGGTTCCCTGCAAGCTGAGGTCGAAGGCATAGTCGAACCGGGTTTCTGTCTTGCCGTCGAGGTCGCCGAGCATCACGTGAACCCCGCCGCCCAACCAGCTCAAGGTGGTACCGGCCTGAAAATCCAGGTGCTGGTCGTTGAATTGAAGCTGCAAGCCTTTTTCGATGCCGCGGATGTCACTGATGCCCACGGCCAGAAACGCGGGGTCGAAGCGATAGTCGTCAACATCTTCGGTAATACCCCAGTTTGCTGGCACCTTGAATTGACCGCTGATGTTGTTGTTGGCGTGGAACAACCGCGTCTGATAGATGCCTCGTGAGCGCAGCTCGGTGTCGATGTTCGACTTCAGCTCGAAGGTATCCGGCAGAAAGTACAACAGGCCACTGACCTGCTTGGCTTGCTCGACGCTCTTGCCGTCTTCGGTCTTCCAGCTTCGTTCGGTTTTACGGTACGGCACCACCAGCACCGGACCGCTGATCTGCTGACTGTAGCTGGCACTCTGGGCAATGTTCTCAATCACCTCGTCACGCAGCGACTGTCGCTCGTCAATCAAGCCACTGATCATCAGCAGCGGGATAAGCAGAAGTACCACCAACAAAGCGATGGTGCCCAGTTTGATACTCAAGGTTCGGTTCATAAAGCAAGGCTCCGGTTTCGATAAGCAGAGTCTGCTTGTTGAAAATGGAGCCCTTGGGAAGTTGTATGGAGACTGCGTGCAGAGTATGTGGAGTTTCAGCCCAGGCGCTTGGCGGGCAACCACAATCGAACCCGAACCCCCGCTTCGGCGTTGGCGACCTCCAGCGAGCCACCATGCAGTTGCATCACCTCCTCGACGAAGTTCAAGCCCAAACCCGTACTCTTGCGCCCGCTCAGTGGTCGCGGTAGCGAATAAAAACGCTCGCTCAAACGGCCCAGGGCGTACTCGGGAATCGCCTCGCCCTGGTTGAACAGACTCAAGGCCACGCGCGCACCGTGTTGCTCCAACTCAAAAAGCAGCAAACCGCCAGGTGGTGTGAAGTCCAGGGCGTTATCCAGCAAGTTGGCAATCGCTTGGCGCATCAGGAACGGCTCGCACAGCAGTCGGGTTTGAGCGGGCACTCGTTGGCGCACCTGCAAGCGGTTGCTCTCGATACGTGCGCTCTGGGCCAGCAACAACTCATCGATCAAGGCTGCCAATGCTACTTGTTGCTGTTCTTCCAGCGCTTGCATCTGCTCGACCTGCGCCAGATTGAGCAGGCGCTCGATCAATTGCTGCATGCGCGCACTTTCGCTTTCGATGTTGCCGGCAAAGCGCTGGCGCTGTTCCTCCGACATTGGCCCCTGCAACAGCTCCGAGGCCCCGCGGATGGCCGCCAGTGGACTCTTGAGTTCGTGGGTCAGCGTATGCACATAGCGTTCGACGTAGTCCTTGCCTTCCAATTGCGTGCGCATCCGTTCGACTGCCGCAGCCAACTGCCCCAGCTCACCACCCCGGTAGTGCGGCAGTGTGGTGCGCTCGCCTTCACTGACGGCCTGGGCGTAATGTGTCAGGCGCCGTAACGAGCGCGCCAGCCACCACGACAACGCGGCGCCCACCAGCAAGCCCAGCCCGATCAGACCCACCCCCAGATACAGCAAGCGCCGCTCGGAACGGTCGATGTACGGTTGCAGCGACTTGTTCGGCTTGGCCACAGTGACCACACCAATAACTTTGCCTTCATCGAGAATCGGCGCGGCTACGTGCATGACCGATGACTCGGCATCATCCGGGTCGCTGCGGGTCGAGCGCGCGCCATACTCACCGCGAAGCGTCAGGTAGACGTCATTCCAGCGGGAATAGTCCTGGCCCACGGCCTCGCCACTGGAGTCGAGCAAGACCTTGCCCTTGGCATCGGTTACATAGATACGGTGGTTGACCTGATTTTTCGACAAGCCCCAGATATCGGCCCTGGGCTGACGCTGACCGTACGCGCGCAACAGCAGTGGCAAACGGCTCTGACCCAGGGTGCCGGCCTTGACGTCATCGTGAAGTATCTCGGCCAGCAGGTTGGCGGTATCCACCAGGGTTTCTTCGGTGGACTGACGCACGCCGGGACGGATCTGCTCACGCACCGTGCTCAGAATGAAATAACCGGTCAGCCCGACAAACAGGAAATAGACCAGAAAGATCCGAATCCCCAGGCGCATCAGCTATGGCCTGGACTGTAGCTGTAGCCAAGACCGCGATGAGTCTGGATCGGTTCGGCGTCGGCGGCAACCTGACGCAGCTTGGCCCTCAGGCTTTTGATGTGACTGTCGATATTGCGCTCGTAACCGGCCTCGGCAGCCACACCTACAGCGTCGAGCAGTTGCTCACGACTGAACACCCGTTCGGGTTGCTCCAGCAAACTCTGCAACAGACGAAACTCATGACGAGTCAGACTCAAGGCCTGGCCACGGTAGCTGATCTGCATGCGCTGGGTATCGACATGGAACACCGCGGCCACGCTGCTCACGGGTTCAGTGCGTGGCGCCATACGCTTGAGAATCGCCCGTACCCGAGCGGCGACTTCGCGTGGACTGAACGGCTTGACCACATAATCGTCAGCACCGATTTCCAGGCCCACCACGCGGTCGATTTCACCGTCGCGCGCACTGAGGAACATCACCGGTACGTCACTGAAACGCCGCAATTGGCGACAGGTCTCAAAACCGCTGATGTCTGGCAAACCGATGTCGAGAATGATCAGGTCGGCGGGGCGCAGACGCTGCTGCTCCAGGGCAGCATTGCCGAGTGTCACCCACTCGGTACTGTGGCCATCGCCCTGCAAGGCAAAAATCAGCGTGTCGGCGATCGCCGCTTCGTCTTCAACGATAAGTATGTGGGGCACGGGAGCTGCAAGCCTCAAGCTACACGCTTCAAGTAGAAGCAGATAGCGTGACGTTACACTGAAGTGCCTTTTCTTGCAGCTTGTAGCTCGGCGCCTGAACCTGACGCAGCTATCAACACTCGGGCTTGCCGGCGGTGAAACGCCGCGCCGGATTCACCGCGGCCTTGAACTCGCGCAAGGCCTTGGCGCCGATCAACAGCGGGTAGTTGAAGCTGCTTCGGTCGGTGAGGTTCACCTCCACCGTGCGCTTGACGTCGCCCAGGCAGAGTTCAAGGTCTACCACCGGGCGCTTGCTGACCTCCGCGCCTTCGCCGTCTTCATCTTCGTCCGCGCGGTTCTTGATCTTGCTGATGCGCGCCAGCTTGTGTTCATAGACCTTGCCATCAGATTCCTTGGTCGCCAGGCGAAAACGCACCCAGTCCTCTCCATCACGGGTGAACATTTCAATGTCCTTGGCCGACAGCGAGGCGGTGAGTGCGCCGGTGTCCATCTTGGCTTTCAAGGTTTCACCGCCAAACTCTGGCAGCGTAATGTATTCATAACGGCCATACAGGGTTGGTTCAGCAGCCATCACCGGAAGGGCCAGCAACGACAGCAATGCGAGTACAGGTTTCACAGGATCCGCTTCCTTGAGATAAGACAGTGATTAGACTGCGAAGGCAGGATAGGTTCGCGCGAACAGTCTATTCAACACAATGTGAAACATTTGTGCCCTGCAACCGGGCCCGAGCATTTGGCGTATGCCGTTAGGGTGCTTATCATTGCCGGTCGCCTACTTGAATATAAGAGCTTTCTTATGCGCCGCTTACTAACGGGCATTCTTGTGACCTCGCTGTTGCTGCTCAACACCTTGGTCCTGATCGGCCCACTGATGGTCTTTGCCCTGTTCAAACTGGTTTTACCCGGTCGGTACCGTGACTACGCTTCTTGGGCGGTAATGTGGATTGCCGAAACCTGGGCCGAAATCGACAAACTTATTTTTCGCTTGTGCATTCCCACCAAATGGGAGGTTCGCGGCGCTGACGGCCTGCGCCTGGACACGTCTTATCTGGCCATCAGTAACCACCAAAGCTGGGTAGATATCCCGGCGCTGATCCAGGTGCTCAACCGGCGTATCCCTTTTTTCAAATTCTTTCTTAAAAAGGAACTGATCTGGGTGCCGCTATTGGGCTTGGCCTGGTGGGCGCTGGACTACCCTTTTATGAAGCGCTACAGCAAGGCGTTTCTCGATAAGCATCCGCAACTCAAGGGCCAGGACCTGGAAATCACCAAGGCAGCCTGTGAATTGTTCAAGCGCCAGCCCGTCACCGTGGTCAATTACCTTGAGGGCACACGCTTTACCGAAGCCAAACGTGCGGCGCAGCAGTCACCGTTCAAACATCTACTCAAACCCAAGGCTGGAGGCGTAGCCTTCGTCCTCGCAGCGCTGGGCGAGCAACTGGACGCTCTGCTCGACGTGACAATCGTTTATCCCGGCGACAAGGCGCCAGGGTTTTGGGATTTGCTCAGTGGCGCGGTACCCAAGGTCATCATCGATATCCAGGTACGCGAACTTGATCCGGCTCTGTACAAGGGTGACTACGAGAACGATCCCGCTGTACGCCAGGCGGTGCAAGACTGGGTCAACCAACTTTGGCATGCCAAGGACCAACGTATCGAGACCTTGAAAGCGGAGCTTGATCAGTCACGGACAAGCCCACGACCGGAGGCCTGAAGCGTTCGATTAAAACCTGTCTTAATAATCAACATTAGGGATTCTTCTTTGCTATTGGCCATTTAACTGGATAAAAATCGAGCAACAAATAAATACAAAAACGCTCGGATCGATAAATGGCCAATCAACCCAGCAATGCTGCCCAGGCAGATTCCGCCCAACTGCGCCGCGTCCTCGGCCTTCCCGCCCTGGTGTTTTTCGGCTTGGTGTACATGGTTCCCCTGACCATATTCACCACCTACGGCATCGTTACCGAAATCACCGGAGGGCGCACTGCTGGTGCCTATCTGGTTACCCTGCTGGCCATGCTGTTCACTGCGACGTCTTACAGTTTCATGGTTCGACGCTTTCCAGTGGCTGGCTCTGCCTACTCCTACACCAATCTGGCGTTCGGAGCGAACGTCGGCTTTCTCGCTGGCTGGTCGCTGCTGCTCGATTACCTGTTCATTCCGATGATCAATTACCTGCTCATCGGCCTGTTCCTCAATATCGCCTTCCCAAGCATTCCAGTGTGGACGCTCATTCTCGGCTCGATCACCTTGGTCACAGTGCTCAACGTGATCGGTATTCACTCGGTGGCCAAGGCCAGCAATCTGATTGTCGGTGCGCAGATCATCTTCATCGGTGTTTTTGTGGCGCTGTCGTTCAAGACCCTGGGCGCAGGTGCACCCGTCGATGTGCTCTCGCCGCTGCTTGGCGATGGCAGCCAGCCAGGCTTTACTCAGTTGATGGCGGGTGCAGCAGTGCTGTGTTTGTCGTTCCTTGGCTTCGACGCTGTGTCGACCCTGGCCGAAGAAACCAAGGATCCACGCCGTGACGTTCCACGCGCGATCATCCTCACGACGCTGGGCGCCGGCTTGCTGTTCACCCTGCTGGCCTACATCAGCCAACTGGTGCTGCCAGGAAGTCATTTCGCCAATACCGATGCGGCGGCCAACGAGGTGATGTTCAAGGCCGGCGGTCAGTTCCTGGCCAACTTCTTCACCGCAGCCTTTGTCGCTGGAAGCCTGGGTTCGGCCCTGGCTTCGCAAGCGGCAGTATCGCGAATCCTCTACACCATGGGCCGCGACAACGTATTGCCACAGCGCTGGTTCGCCAGACTTTCGCCGCGCTTCGGCACCCCCGTAGTCGCAACCTTGGTGGTCTCGGCGTTTTCCCTGCTGGCGCTGGTCATCGACCTCGCTACCTTGGCATCGCTGATCAGCTTCGGTGCGCTGGTTGCATTCTCGGCGGTGAACCTGGCGGTGATTCGCACGCACTTGATCAGTGAAACCGGCCATCGCAACCTGTCTGGGTTGCTACGTTATGGCCTGGTTCCACTGGTGGGCATGAGCCTGACCCTGTGGCTTTGGACCAGCCTGTCGACCCTGACCTTGACCATAGGTTTGAGCTGGTTCGGCCTGGGCCTGGCATATCTGCTGGTGCTCACGGGCGGCTTCCGTCGCCCGGTGCGCTTGGTGAATTTTTCCGAAGCAGGCTGAGCGGCGTTATACCGACGGTATAGCCGCAGGAGTTCCCCACAGACCACCAAGGCTCTGCAGCAGCGAGCCGGCAACGCCCTGCTGACCGAGGTACTGCAGAATCAGCGGGGCAAATTGGCCGATCATGCCGGAGTCCATGCCCAGGGCACTGAAAGCATTGTTCAGGTCAGTGGTATTTTTAACGTTGTCGCCCAGGGCATTGCTCAGCGCCGACGACTTACCGCTCTTGCCAAGCAAATCGCCCAGCCCGCTCAAACCACCCAGAGCATTTTCGCCGGAAAGCATATCCAGCCCCGGCACGGCTTTGCTCAGTTGTTCGTAATCGGTGCTGCTCAACTGATTACGGGCAAGCCCCAGCAAGGCACCGGTACCGCCGATGGCTTGCTCAGGGGTAACTTTCAGCTCACTGCCGAGGGTATTGAGTAAATTTGCCGAAGCGGCGGGCGCCTGCACCGCAGCACCCTCCTTATTGCCTTGCATGGCAGAAACGGCATTGGCCGCATCGCTGAGATTAAAGGCAAATGCCGAGCTGGCAGCCAGGGTCATCAGAGTGACCAGCGCAAAACGTTTCATGAATAGACCTCGTCAGCCGTAAAGGCAGGGAAAACGAGGATTGGACTGCTCGGACGGCCGAATGTTCCGCGGTTGCCGCCGAGCCTGGGCCACATAAAGACCCAGGGGATTATCCGCATTGGGATGCGCTGTGGCTTTGAGCGTATCGCTGGGCACGCCCGCTTCTACCGAGTAATGATGCACGTGCGGTGGGAGCGGCCGCGCCCAGCGATGGTCTTACGCCGCGCTGAACAGTTTGTGCGGATCGATCACAAACTTCTTCGGTACTCCAGCATCAAACTCGCCATAGCCTTCAGGCGCCTGATCCAGGCTGATGACCTGCACACCCACTACTTCGGCAATGTTGATGCGGTCCCACATGATGGCCTGCATCAGTTGGCGGTTGTATTTCATTACCGGGGTTTGTCCGGTGTGGAAGCTATGTGACTTGGCCCAACCAAGGCCAAAACGGATGCTCAAGCTACCGATCTTCGCCGCAGCATCCACCGCTCCCGGGTCTTCGGTGACATACAGACCTGGAATGCCGATCTTGCCCGCGACCCGCACAACGCCCATCAGTGAATTGAGCACGGTGGCAGGAGCTTCATGCTTGGCACCGGCATGGCCATGACCACGCGCCTCAAAGCCTACGGCATCGACCGCGCAATCGACTTCCGGCTCGCCCAGCAGATTGGCGATCTGCTCATGCAGCGGGGTGTCCTGTGACAAGTCTGCAATTTCAAAACCTTGAGCCTTGGCGTGGGCCAGGCGCACCGGGTTGACGTCTCCGACAATGACTACCGCAGCACCCAGTAAGCGCGCCGAAGCCGCGGCCGCCAGGCCCACCGGGCCGGCACCGGCGATGTACACCGAGCTGCCCGGACCGACACCGGCGGTAACTGCGCCGTGGTACCCGGTTGGCAGAATGTCGGAGAGGCAGGTCAGGTCGCGGATTTTCTCCATGGCCTTGTCGCGGTTAGGCAGTTTCAGCAAGTTGAAGTCGGCGTACGGCACCAGCACGTACTCGGCCTGGCCACCGGTCCAGTCACCCATGTCGACATAGCCATAGGCACCCCCGGCACGCGCCGGGTTAACGGTCAGGCAGACACCGGTGTGCTGTTCCTTGCACGAACGGCAGCGGCCGCAGGCGACGTTGAATGGCACTGAAACCAGATCACCGATCTGCAGGTTCTCTACATCCCGACCTTTTTCGATCACCTCACCGGTGATTTCATGGCCCAGCACCAGACCGACCTGGGCTGTGGTGCGGCCACGCACCATGTGCTGGTCTGAGCCGCAGATGTTGGTGGAGACCACCCTCAGAATCACCCCGTGCTCGATCTTCTTGCCACGCGGATCCTGCATTTTCGGGTAGTCAATTTTTTGCACCTCGACCTTACCGCCGCCCAGATACACGACACCACGATTACCAGACATGCTTTTACCTCGCTAAAGTTTGTTGTTATGTAGCGGTGCAAAGTGCGCAGCCCGCAGGCGGCGCTGTATTACTGGAATCTGTTGTTTCTATTGCAGGGCTTGCCCCGCGATCAAAGCACGACCGTGCGGTTGGCGTTCAAAAACACCCGTCGCTCGATGTGATAGCCCACCGCCCGCGCCAACGTGAGGCACTCGATGTCACGACCCTTGGCGATCAGGTCTTCGGGATAATGACTGTGGTCGACCGATTCCACGCCCTGCGCGATGATCGGCCCTTCGTCGAGGTCGTTGTTGATGTAATGGGCCGTGGCCCCGACCAGTTTCACGCCCTTGTTGTAAGCCTGGTGATAAGGCTTGGCGCCCTTGAAGCCGGGAAGCAGGGAGTGATGGATGTTGATCGCCCAACCATCGAGCTTGCGGCACAACTCTGGCGACAGTACTTGCATGTAGCGGGCAAGAATCACCAGCTCTGCCCCAGACGCCTCGATTACCTGCAGCACCTTGCGTTCTTGCGCCGGTTTGTCGTGCGGATCAAGGGCGAAGTGGTAATAGGGAATACGGTGCCACTGAGCCAACGGCTCAAGGTCGGGGTGGTTGGAGATCACCGCCACAACGTCCATGCTCAACTGCCCGATGCGCTGGCGGTAAAGCAGGTCGTTGAGGCAGTGGTCAGCTTTGGAAACCATGATCACTACTTTCGGCCGATGCTTGGGCGCAGTCAGCTCGAACAGCATGCCGAAGGCTTCGCCACGCTCGGCAAGGCCGGCGCGGAAATTGACCTCATCGAAGTCCTCCGACTGGCGGAACTCCACCCGAATGAAGAAGCGCCCAGACAAACGGTCATCGAACGAATGGTGCTCGGTGACATAGCAATGCTGCTCGTACAAATATCGGGTCACCACATCCACAGTGCCGAGCAGGCTCGGACAGTCAGCGGTAAGAATCCAGGTGTCCGGTGCTCGGCTCATGATCTCGCTCCCTAGGCCTCGATGCTCAAACCGTATTCAGCCGCTGCGTCCTGCAGCCACAACCACCAGTAGTCGGAGAAGCTACGACGAATCAGCAGCTCCCAGGTTTCCTCGCCGGTTCGGCGGATCACCAATTGCGACTTGGCGAACACTGTGCCCACGGCCTTGCCGACGGGAAAGTTGTTTGGATGTACATCGTAGCTGGTGGACTTCATCAGCACTTCGCGAACATTCGGGCCGCTCAGTTCCAACAGGGTTTGCCCGCCACTGACATTGACCACCTGGATATGCTGGCCCTCGAGGGCATCACGCAGTTTCTGTTCGACGGCAAACTCCTGACCACCGGCAACGATCAGCAGCCATTCGTCCGGACCAAGCCACTGCAGCGACATCTCGCCATTGGCAACTACGGTCAGTGCCACCGGCAACTCCAACCCCAAGGCCTTGAATACACCACCAGCAAAAGCCGGATCACGGCCATCGCCACGCAAGGTCAAATGACCCAAAAACTTATGCTCGCGCAGAGTTACCCCGGCGTTCCTGCGGCCTTTGCCGACCAGGCTGGACAGGTCGGCGTGATGCAGTGGCGACTCTGCCTTGACGTCGTTGCCTGGGCGTTGCTGGTAAACGTTGATCGTGCTCATTACTCACCTGCCTTGAATTCTGTGGACCTGCCAGTAGCAGCGGACTTGTCCCGCGATGCGCTGCCGGCTGCAGCGAAGTCACCGCGGGTCAGTGCTGCTCCTAGATGTTCTGCCGCTCACCCTTTGGATCGAAGAACACCGAGGAGCAGATCTCTGCCTCGATTACGCTGCCATCCGCCTGCGGCGAGTAGACGCGTTCGCCGATACGTTTGAGCCCGCCTTTGACCACGCCCATGGCGAAGGAATAGCCCAGGGAGTTACTGGCGTAGCTGGAGGTGACGTGACCGACCATGTCCATCGGAATCGGTTGCTTCGGATCGAAGACCAACTGCGCACCTTCAGGCAGCCATTTGGTCGGGTCCACAGGCTTGAGGCCGACCAACTGTTTACGATTTTCCCGCACGCAATCCTCACGGTTCATACCGCGCCAGCCGATCCATGAGAACGGCTTGGTCCGGCCTACACACCAGCCCATGTTCAAGTCATCCGGCGTCATCGAGCCATCGGTGTCCTGGCCGACGATGATGAAACCCTTCTCGGCCCTCAGGACGTGCATGGTCTCGGTGCCATAAGGGGTGAGGTTGTACTGCTTGCCAGCCTCGGCGATTTTCTCCAGCACGCCCATAGCGTAGTTGGCCTGGATGTTGACCTCGTACGAAAGCTCCCCGGTGAAGGAAATACGGAATACCCGCGCCGGTACGCCAGCGACCAGACCTTCTTTCCAGGTCATGAACGGGAAAGCGTCCTTGTCCAGGTCGATGTCGCTGACTTCACTCAGCAGTTTGCGGCTGTTTGGCCCAGACAGGGTCAGGGTCGCCCAGTGGTCGGTGACAGAGGTGAAGTACACCTTCAAGTCAGGCCATTCGGTCTGCTGATAAATTTCCAGCCACTGCAGTACACGCGCCGCGCCGCCCGTGGTGGTGGTCATGATGAAATGGTTTTCGCCGACACAGGCGGTCACGCCATCGTCGAAGACCATGCCGTCTTCCTTGCACATCAGGCCATAACGGGCCTTGCCCACATCCAGCTTGGTCCAGGCGTTGGTGTAGATACGGTTGAGGAACTCACGTGCGTCCGGGCCCTGGATGTCGATCTTGCCCAGGGTCGAGGCGTCGAGCAGGCCGACGCTGTCGCGCACGGCCTTGCATTCACGAGCAACCGCGGCATGAATGTCTTCGCCATTGCGCGGGAAGTACCATGGCCGCTTCCACTGCCCAACGTCTTCAAACTCGGCACCGTTTCTCAGGTGCCAGGCATGCAGTGCGGTGAAGCGCACCGGTTCGAAAAGATGCCCGCAATGCCGCCCTGCCACGGCGCCGAAGGTGACCGGCGTGTAGTTGGGTCGGAACATGGTGGTGCCCATCTGCGCAATGGTGATGCCCATCGAGCGGGCAGCAATGGCCAGACCATTGATATTGCCCAGCTTGCCCTGGTCGGTACCAAAGCCCAGCGCGGTATAGCGTTTAACGTGCTCGACCGATTCGAAGCCTTCCCGCGTGGCCAGTTCGATAGCTGCAGCGGTCACGTCGTTCTGCTGGTCGACGAATTGCTTCGGCGCCCGCGCAGTGTTCTTGTCGTGGGGTACCTGGAACAGCGCGATCGTCGCTTCTTCCTGACGCGCCAAGACTTTTGGAAGCGTCCCCGACACAGCCTTGAACCCCGCTTCACTTGCAGCGCGCACACCACCTTCGTAGCCATCAGCCAGCGAATCGCCCAAGGCGAAAACGCCATTGATGCCACCGACACACACGCGTTTTTGCGGTGCATCACCGGGCACGAAGCCAAGAATGTCTTCACGCCAGGTCGGCTTGCCGCCCAAGTGCGAAGCCAGATGCACCACCGGGCTGTAGCCGCCGGAGGTGGCCACCAGATCGCAGTCCAGCCATTCGCCCGGGCTGGTGACTTTATGTGCATTGACGTCAATCGCGGCCACGCGCGCAGCGGTTACGTGCTTGCTGCCGCGGGACTCGATGACCGCACTGGAGGTGAGAATCCGAATGCCCTTGGCCCGCGCCTCTTCCACCAGCGATCCACGAGGGTTGTGGCGGGCGTCGGCGATGGCGACCACTTTCAGGCCCGCGTCGTGCCAGTCCAGGGCCACACGGTAGGCGTGGTCGTTATTGGTCGACAGCACCATGTTACGGCCCGGCGCGACACCATAACGACGCACATAGGTAGAGACCGCACCGGCAAGCATATTGCCCGGCACATCGTTGTTGCCATACACCAGCGGACGTTCATGAGCGCCGGTTGCCAGGACCACACGCTTGGCCCGCACCCGATGCATACGCTGGCGCACGCTACCTATCGGCGCACGGTCGCCGAGGTGGTCGGTCAGGCGCTCGTGAATGGTGAGGAAGTTGTGATCGTGATAGCCATTGACCGTCGCCCGAGGTAACAGGGTGACTTCACGCATGCCTTTGAGTTCGGCTACAACAGCAGCAACCCATTCAGCTGCAGGCTTGCCATCAAGGCTCTCACGGCTGTCGAGCAGGCTGCCGCCGAACTCTTCCTGTTCATCGGCAAGAATCACCCGCGCGCCGCTACGGCCCGCTGCCAACGCCGCCGCCAGACCGGCGGGACCTGCGCCAACGATCAATACATCGCAGTGCTGACTCATGTAGTCGTAACTGTCCGGATCGTTTTCCAGGGGCGCGCGACCAAGGCCCGCTGCCTTGCGGATGTACTTCTCGTAAGTCATCCAGAATGACTGCGGATACATGAAGGTCTTGTAGTAAAAACCCGGTGGCATCAACTTGCCGCCTACCTTGCCGAGAATCCCCATCATGTCGGTGTTCACGCTCGGCCAGCCGTTGGTGCTGGTGGCCACCAGACCCGCATACAGCGCCTGCTGAGTGGCACGCACGTTTGGTACCTGGGTGGCTTCGGTCGCACCGATCTGCAGGATCGCGTTCGGTTCTTCGGAGCCTGCGGCAATGATCCCGCGAGGACGCGAGTACTTGAAACTGCGCCCGACAATATCCACGCCGTTGGCCAGCAATGCTGCAGCCAGGGTGTCACCGGCGTAGCCCTGATAGGTCTGGCCGTTGAAAGTGAAGTTCAACACTTTGCTGCGATCAATACGACCGCCGTTGGACAGGCGATAGACCTGGCTCATACCTTTTCTCCCTGACCACTGACTGCCAACTGCGGGCTGGTGCTTTTGCCGGTCACTTGCGGCTTGGCGCCGATCGGATAGGTTTCCAGAATTTCGTAGGTCACCGTGTCACGGGTGGCATTGAAGTACTGGCGGCATCCGGCAGCGTGTATCCACAGCTCGTGGTGCAGGCCGCGGGGGTTGTCGCGAAAGAACATGTAATCGCCCCACTCCTCGTCGGAGCAGGCGTTAGGGTCCAGCGGCCGCGGAATATGCGCCTGGCCTGCAGCGTGGAACTCTTCCTCGGAGCGCAGCTCGCCGCAGTGGGGACAGAAGATATGCAACATGGGGACTTCTCCTGTTAGTGGGCGACAGCGGCAGCGCCGTGTTCGTCGATCAGTGCGCCGTTGTGGAAACGGTCGATGGAAAAAGGTTTGGCCAGCGGGTGCATTTCGCCCTTGGCCAGACTGGCGGCAAAGACGTTGCCCGAACCCGGCGTGGCCTTGAAGCCACCGGTGCCCCAGCCACAGTTGAAGAACATGTTCTTGACTGGGGTCTTGGAGATGATCGGGCAAGCGTCCGGCGTGGTGTCGACGATGCCGCCCCACTGGCGGTTCATGCGCACCCGCGAAAGAATCGGGAACATTTCGACGATGGCTTGCAAGGTGTGCTCGATTACCGGGTAGGAACCGCGCTGACCGTAGCCGACCCATCCATCGATACCGGCACCGATGACCAGATCGCCCTTGTCGGATTGGCTGATGTAGCCATGCACGGCGTTGGACATGATCACACTGTCGATGATCGGCTTGAGCGGCTCGGACACCAGTGCCTGCAGCGGATGCGATTCGATCGGCAGACGGAAGCCGGCAAGCTTGGCCATGTGCCCGGAGTTACCTGCGGTGACCACACCGACGCGCTTGGCGCCGATGAAGCCCTTGTTGGTCTCGACCCCGATGACCACGCCGTTTTCCTTGCGAAAACCGATCACTTCGGTCTGCTGGATCAGGTCAACGCCCAAGGCGTCGGCGGCGCGGGCAAAGCCCCAGGCCACGGCGTCATGACGGGCGACGCCACCGCGCCGCTGCACGGTGGCACCGATGATGGGGTAGCGGGTGTTCTTCGAGCAGTCCAGGTAAGGAATCTCGTCGGCGACCTGCTGGGCATTGAGCAGTTCGCCATCGACACCGTTGAGGCGGTTGGCACTGACCCGACGTTCCGAATCACGCATGTCCTGCAGGGTGTGGCACAGGTTGTAGACCCCGCGCTGGGAGAACATCACGTTGTAGTTGATGTCCTGAGACAAGCCTTCCCAAAGCTTCATGGCGTGTTCATAAAGGTGCGCCGACTCGTCCCACAAATAGTTGGAGCGCACGATGGTGGTGTTGCGTGCAGTGTTGCCACCGCCCAGCCAGCCCTTCTCGACCACTGCAACGTTGGTGATGCCGTGTTGCTTGGCCAGGTAGTAGGCAGTGGCCAGACCATGCCCGCCACCGCCGACGATGACCACGTCGTAGACCTTTTTCGGGGTCGGCGTGCGCCACATGCGCTGCCAGTTTTCGTGATGGCTGAGCGAGTGTTTGAAGAGGCCGAAGCCCGAGTAACGTTGCATAGTTTTCACTCCTGGACCACTCAGCGATAAACCGGAAAATCTGCACACAGTGCCGACACGTTCTTCGCAACATCGGCCTCGACATCGGCATCACCGAGGTTATCGAGAATGTCGCAGATCCAGCCTGCCAGCTCTTCACACTGGGCCACCTTGAAGCCACGGCTGGTGACGGCCGGGGTGCCGATCCGCAGGCCAGAAGTGACGAACGGTGACTGCGGGTCATTCGGGACGGCGTTCTTGTTGACGGTGATGTGCGCACGGCCCAGGGCAGCGTCGGCATCCTTGCCGGTCAGGCCCTGGCGAATCAGGCTGACCAGGAACAAGTGGTTGTCGGTGCCGCCGGACACCACATCGAAACCGCGTTCGATGAACACCTTGGCCATGGCCTGGGCATTGTCGATGACCTGCTGCTGATAGGCCTTGAAGCCAGGTTCCAGAGCTTCCTTGAAGCACACCGCCTTGGCCGCGATCACATGCATCAGCGGGCCACCCTGTGCGCCAGGGAATACGGCTGCATTGAGCTTCTTCTCGATTTCCTCGTTGCTGCGCGCGAGGATCAGGCCGCCACGCGGACCACGCAGGGTTTTGTGTGTCGTGGTAGTGACCACGTCGGCATATGGCAGCGGGTTTGGATAGAGGTCCGCGGCAACCAGGCCGGCAACGTGCGCCATGTCGACGAACAGGTAGGCCCCGACCTTGTCAGCGATCTGACGAAAACGTGGAAAATCGAGAGTTTTCGAGTAAGCCGAGAAACCGGCAACGATCATCTTCGGCTGGTTTTCCACCGCCAGGCGTTCGACTTCGTCGTAGTCGATCAGCCCAGTGTCGGTATCGATGCCGTACTGCACGGCGTTGTACAACTTGCCCGAAGACGACACCTTGGCACCGTGGGTCAAGTGACCGCCATGCGCCAGGCTCATGCCGAGGATGGTGTCACCCGCTTGCAACAGAGCCAGGTACACTGCGCTGTTGGCCGAAGAGCCTGAATGCGGCTGGACGTTGGCATAGTCGGCGCCGAACAATTGCTTGGCGCGATCGATAGCCAGTTGCTCGACTTTGTCCACATGCTCGCAACCGCCGTAGTAGCGCTTGCCGGGATAGCCTTCAGCGTATTTGTTGGTCAGGCCGCTGCCTTGGGCCTGCATGACGCGCTTGCTGGTGTAGTTCTCCGAGGCGATCAGTTCAATGTGATCTTCCTGGCGTTGCTCTTCGGCATTGATCGCCGCCAGCAGTGCATCGTCGTAACCCTGGATCTGGTCTTGCTTGCTGAACATTGCGTCTCTCCCGGCAGCGGCATCGGTTCTTATGGGGCAATTGCCCTTTTCAGCGATGGTATGACCGACGCAGACAGCCTAGATGCCTACGCACGCCTTGCAGTGGTGCGTTTACGACATGCAGCCTCATCGCAGGACAAGCCCGCTCCAACCGCGCTAGCCAGGAGCAGGCTTCCCCCCGATGCTTTGTATAGGCGACGCCACATTTCTTGGTTTAGAGTGCTGATCTGCGTCGTTCACAGGACAGTGTCATGACAGATCAAAGCCAGCAATTCGCCAGCGACAACTACTCAGGTATCTGCCCGGAAGCCTGGGCCGCGATGGAAAAAGCCAACCAGGGTCACGACCGTTCCTACGGCGACGACCAATGGACTGCCCGTGCCGCCGAGTACTTTCGCAAACTGTTCGAAACCGACTGCGAAGTGTTCTTCGCCTTCAACGGCACCGCGGCCAACTCGCTGGCGCTGTCGTCCTTGTGCCAGAGCTATCACAGCGTAATCTGCTCAGAAACCGCCCACGTCGAAACCGACGAATGCGGCGCTCCGGAGTTCTTCTCCAACGGCTCAAAACTACTGACTGCCCGCAGCGTGGCCGGCAAGCTGACTCCCGAATCGATTCGTGAAGTCGCGCTGAAACGCCAGGACATCCACTACCCCAAGCCACGCGTGGTCACCATTACCCAAGCCACCGAGGTGGGCAGCGTCTACCGCCCGGACGAACTCAAGGCAATCAGTGCCACCTGCAAAGAGCTGGGACTGAACCTGCACATGGACGGCGCCCGCTTCAGCAACGCCTGCGCCTACCTTGGCTGCTCGCCTGCCGAGCTGACCTGGAAAGCCGGCGTCGATGTATTGTGCTTTGGTGGCACCAAAAACGGCATGGCCGTGGGTGAAGCGATCCTGTTCTTCAATCGCGATCTGGCTGAGGATTTCGACTACCGCTGCAAGCAGGCCGGTCAGTTGGCTTCGAAAATGCGTTTTCTGTCTGCCCCTTGGGTGGGCCTGCTCGAAGGTGACGCCTGGCTCAAATACGGCGCCCACGCCAACCGCTGCGCACAGTTGCTCAGCCAACTGGTGAGCGACGTGCCGGGCGTGGAGCTGATGTTCCCGGTCGAAGCCAACGGGGTGTTCCTGCAGATGTCCGAACCTGCTTTGGAAGCCTTGCGCAACAAGGGCTGGCGCTTCTACACCTTCATCGGCAGCGGTGGCGCACGGTTCATGTGCTCGTGGGACACCGAAGAGGCGCGGGTGCGGGAGCTGGCAGCGGACATCCGTCAAGTGATGAGTGCCTGACAGCCATATCGTGGGGCAAGCCGAGTCGTCGCAGTTGCACGAGCCAGCTTGCCCCACGCATCGATCTACAACCTGAAGCCGCCCATCTGCCGCGCCAGGTCATCCGCCAAGCCGCGCAGTGCCTGGCATTCCTCTCGACACCCCTGCACTTCCGACGCTGTTTGCCGCGCCAGATCGGATATCCCCTGAACAGTACGATTGATCTCTTCAGTCACCGCCGACTGCTCTTCAGTTGCCGTCGCCACTTGATGGTTCATATCGCTGATGTGTTCGACCTTATCGGTAATGGTGCTCAGTGAAGCGCCGGTCTGCTGGCTGGATTGCACCCCGGTGCCCGTTGCCACCTGCCCAGCCTGCATCGACGCCACAGCGCTACCGGCGCCGTGCTTCAGACGCAGGATCATCTGCTGCACTTCATCGGTAGACACCTGGGTACGCCGGGCCAATGTGCGCACCTCGTCGGCAACCACGGCAAAGCCGCGGCCCATCTCACCTGCCCGTGCAGCTTCAATGGCTGCATTGAGCGCCAGCAGGTTGGTTTGCTCGGAAATACTGCGAATCACTGCCAATACTTCGTCAATCGATGCCACTTCATTGGCCAATTCACCCACGGCGTGGGCGGCCTGGCCAATCTCACCCGACATGCCCTCTATATGGGCAATCGAGCGCCGGACCACTTCACGCGCCTCGAGCGCTTCTGTGCGGGCTGTTTCCGATGCCTGCGCGGCATTGCCAGCATTCTGGGCAATGTCCTGTACGGTAAGGCCCATTTCATGCACCGCCGTGGCGACCATCTCGGTCATTTCCTGCTGACGTCCGGAACGTTCGGCAGTGTTGTCCACCACCTGGGTCACTTGTGCAACAGCCCTGTGCAAACGCTCGCTGGTGCGCAGCACTTCGCCAATCAAGGTCCGCTGGCTATCAATAAAGCGATTGAATCCACGGGCCAGATCGCCCAGTTCATCGGCGCGCGATTCATCCAGGCGCTGGCTCAGATCACCGCCCCCATTACCAATCGCCAACAGGGCGCCAGTTACCCGACGAATCGGCCGGACAATGCCACGGGCCAACAACACCACCAGCAATAGCGATACCAGTGCCACCGCGCCGCCAATCAGGCTGGTCAACCAGACCGTTTCACGTACAGGAGCGTAGATCTGCGCTTCTGGTACTTCGGCAACCAGGGTCCAGTTCAAGTCGCGAAGCGGCAGGCTCAACGCCAAGAAGCCCTCGCCATCGCGCTCGAAACGGCTACTGTGCAAACCATCACCCTTGCTCAGAACAGCCTGGGCTGCGGACTCGCCGATTTGCTCGGAGAGTTTTTTCTTGCCGCTCAACTCCTGTTGCGGGTGAACTTGAATCAGGCCATCACTGCGCACGAGAAACACCCGTCCACGCTCACCGAAGCTGAAGTTGTGGATCAGCTCCGACAGCTCGGTCATGCGCAGGCCAAGCCCGGCGATCCCCACCAACTTACCGGCCTTCTCCACCCGATAGTCGATAAAAAGCGCCAACTCACCGGTGCTGCCATCGGTGTCGATGTTGAGCAGGCGCGGGTTGCCGCTGTCGATGAAACCGTAAAACCATTTGTCCGCCGGGTTGCTGCGGCTCAGGGTCCGGTCCAGGCCTTTTTCGTTGTAGTAGTGATTGGTTTCGGTGCCTGCGAACAATGCCGTGAACGCCTGGTTTTTCTGGCGCAAGGCTTCGAGATACTCAATGAATTGTGGCGCTTGGGCACTGTCTTCACCTGCGGCCAGCCAGTCGCGCAGCAGGGTGTTGTTGGCAATGTCGGCCGCAGCGGTCAACGGACGGCTCAACATGCGCTCGATGTCGTTACGAATTGCCTCAATGCTCGCCGGTAAGGCGGTATCGACCAGGTAACGTTCGGTCAGGCGATTGACGGCCACCGAGTAGATTCCGACCACGATAAGAATGCTCACCAACAGGGCTGCGCCCATGCTTGCGATCAATTGCCACTGAATGCTGCGCCGCCAAAACTGCATGAATCTTCCCCCGGTAAATAAGCCTTGTGCTGCAATAGCCAGGCCAATTGTATACAGGTGGAAATACAATAATTCCATTGACCCACAACAATGCCGCTCACTGCCAGCGGGGCAGTGAGCGAGCAAAAGAGAAAATGGGAGTTGCGGGGGCCTGTCAGCTGTCGCCGATGGTCCGGGCAATGGCATCGACCGTGGCGCTGACTTGCTCTTGGTAACGGTCGAGGGCTTGCTGGTGCTGCGCTTGCAGATCGATCTGCTGCGAGCAGAGGTTGAGAGCTGCAAGAACCAGCAGCTTGTCACCGATCAGCGTCGGATATTTACGTTTGGTTTCGGCCAGCGAGGCGTTGAGCATCTGCACGGCCTGCGCCAGGGCCTGCTCCTGGCCTTCGGGAGCCTTGATCGAATAATCGCTGCCGAGAATCGACACGACATTGATCGGCTGTGCTGAAGTTCTCATGCGTTGACGGCACCAGCGCTTGCGCGCTCAACCAGAGCCTGGATGCGTGCAGCAGTAGAGCCCTGCTTTTCTTCCTGTTCCATCAGCGCCAGTTGCAGGCTCTCGTTTTCATCCTTGGCCTGGGCCAGTTGCGCGTTGATCTGCTCGTTGCGTTCGCTCAATTCCTGATTCTTTTGTACCAGGTCGCTGACGAGTTGTTCCAATTGACTGAGGGAAGTTTCCAACATGATTGCCTTCTCGGGTTTTTCAGGGGGCGCACACGATAAAGAAAAGTCCGCGTGCTAGCCAGGGATATCGGGTTAGACGCTTCGGCCTGGTGCAGATTGACCTGGCTTAGGCAGTCTGGTTCCCGCTACAGATGTCCGCTTGTCAGGAAAGTTGCTTGCTGCCTCACAGTTTGATCATCCACCCCTCAAGTCTGCCAAATGTTGACCGATAGGCAAGGCAATCCTCAATCTGTCGCATGAAGTGCGCGCTATTTTCCCCCTCCGGAAGACCACTATGTCCCTTCGTAACATGAATATTGCCCCGCGCGCGCTGCTGGGGTTTGCCCTGATTGGCGCGCTGATGCTGGGGCTGGGTCTGTTTGCGCTGAACCAAATGAGCAAGATTCGCCAGGCCGGCGAAATTATCGAGAACTCCACCGTACCCAGCATTACCAACGTCGATCAGCTCACCCAGTTGACTCTGCGCCTGCGCACCCTGTCCTATCGGTTGCTACTCAATCGCGAAGCCGACACGTTGCAGAACACGCGCAATCTGATCGCCCAGCGCAACCAGCAGATCGACGAAGCCCGCAAGGTCTACGAACCGCTTATCTATGGCGCTCAGGAGCGCGCCGCCTATAACCAATATGTGCAGTTGCTTGGCCAGTACCGCGAGTTGGAAAATCGCATGCAACTGGCCTCGCAAAACAACGACCTGGAAACCCTGCGCAACCTGATCAACCGCGACATGCTCAACAGTTCCGAGCAGATCAACAGCGTCATGGATCAACTGGTCAGCATCAACACCGAGCAAACCCGTACGATCAACCAGACGGCTGCAGAACAGTATTCCAACGCCGTCACCCTGGTGATCAGCCTGCTGCTGTTCGCCACTGTGCTGACCCTGGGCTGCGCCTTGCTGCTGACCCGCAGTATCGTCAAACCTATCGATGATGCCCTGCAGGCCGCCGAACGCATTGCCGAAGGCGATCTCACCCGCAACATCCACACCGAAGGCCATGATGAAGCCGCACGCCTGCTGCGAGCCATGGCCAAGATGCAAGACAAGCTGCGCGATACACTGCAGCTGATTGCCGGCTCTGCCACTCAACTGGCTTCAGCTGCCGAAGAATTGAACAGTGTTACGGACGAAAGCGCCCGTGGCCTGCAACAACAGAACAACGAGATCGAACAGGCCGCCACGGCGGTCACCGAAATGACCAGCGCCGTCGAAGAAGTGGCGCGCAATGCCGTCAGCACCTCGGAAGCATCCAAGGAAGCTACGCGCTCGGCAGGTGATGGCCGCGACCTGGTGCTGGAAACTGTCAGCGCCATCGAGCGCATGAGTGTCGATGTCCAGGGCACTGCCGATCTGATCGGCAACCTGGCGGAAGAGTCTCGCGATATCGGTAAGGTGCTCGACGTAATTCGTGGCCTGGCCGACCAGACCAACCTGTTGGCACTTAATGCCGCCATCGAAGCGGCAAGGGCCGGCGAAGCCGGTCGCGGATTTGCCGTGGTTGCTGATGAAGTCCGCGCCCTGGCGCATCGCACCCAGCAATCAACCAGCGAAATCGAACGCATGATCGGCAGTATCCAGGGCGGTACCGAACAAGCGGTCAACTCCATGCGCAACAGCACCGAGCGCGCCGAGTCGACGCTCAACATTGCCCGCGGCGCAGGCCTGGCGCTGGACACCATCACCGGCGCCGTGGCCGAAATCAACGAGCGTAACCTGGTCATTGCCAGCGCTGCCGAGGAACAGGCCCAGGTGGCTCGCGAAGTAGACCGCAACCTGGTCAATATCAACGACCTGTCGGTGCAATCGGCCACCGGCGCCCACCAGACCAGCGCGGCAAGCGCCGAGCTGTCACGTCTGGCAGTTGATCTGAACGGGCTGGTGGCACGCTTCAGCGTCTGATCATCGCGGGGCGAAAGCCCCCAGTCAGAACTCGATACGCACGTCGCCCTTGGGCACGCTGCAGCAAGAAAGGATATAGCCTTCGGCGACATCATCATCGGTGATGCCGCCGTTGTGCTCCATCTCCACCTCGCCGCCCAGTTTGAGCACCTTGCAGGTGCCGCATATTCCCATGCCGCAGGCCTTGGGAATCATCAAGCCAAGTTTGGCCGCCGCCGCGTGCACGGTTTCGCCAGGCGCCACGCGAATGCTCTTGCCAGTGGCGGTGAACTCGACCTGATGCAGGTCGGCATTGTCTACCTCCGGGGCATCGGCAGCCTGTTCGGCAAGCTCCACCGCATCGGCCTTGACCTCCGCCGGGGTCGCCCCGAAAGACTCCTCATGGTAACGGCTCATGTCATAGCCGCTACCTTCGAGCATGCGCTTGACCGCATGCATATAGGGCGTAGGCCCGCAGCAGAAAATCTCCCGCTCCAAATAGTCCGGAGCAATCAACTCCATCAGCTTCTGGTTCAAATAACCGCGATAGCCCGCCCAGGGCTCTCCCAGGCCATGCTTCTCGCAAATAATGTGCAAGCTGAAGTTGTCGATCCGCGACGCCATGTGCTCAAGCTCGCGGTGATAAATGATGTCTTTGGGCGAGCGCGCGCTGTGCACAAAGACCATATCCACATTGCCGTTGGTGTCGTAGAACCAGCGAGCCATGGACATCACCGGCGTGATGCCGACGCCACCGCTCAGGTACAGCACCTTGGGGCTCGGGAAGTCGATGGCATTGAACAACCCCACCGGACCATGAACCGCCAGTTCCTGGCCTTCGTGCAAGGTGTCGTGCAGCCAGTTGGAAACCCTGCCACCCGGCACCCGCTTGATGGTCACCGAAAAGCTGTAGGGCACCGAAGGCGAGCTGGAAATGGTGTACGAACGCATGATCGGCTCGCCATCGATCTCCAGCTCCAAGGTCACGAACTGCCCCGGCTTGAAGAAGAACATGATCGGCTGGTCGGCCATGAAACAGAAAGTGCGCACATCCCAGGTTTCCTGGATCACCTTTACGCAACGCACGATGTGGCGGCCGTTGGCCCAGGTCTGGGTGCTGACCGGATTGAGGAAGGTGTTGGACATGCTCATCTCCACGGCCGACTGCGGCCTCATGGTTGCGATTCTGCTCAAGCGCCATGCTCGACACATTCCTATCCGCGACATCTGCGTGCTTATCGCGACCAGCCCCCTGTAACAAGGGCTGCGGCGTCGGAAACGGATCTGATCATGTCGCCCATGGATATGGTTCACCCCCGCTTCGAACGCACACTCCATCGCAAATGATCCTGCTGTAATTGCCTTGCGTCGCCATAACAACGATTAGCCACTTTCACCGGCCACAGCACTGGCCACGAGGACCTACACGATGGACGTCACCGCAACTTTGAGTCTGGGCGATCCACTGGAACCTGCGCGCAAGGCGACTGCCGAGATGCTGCAGAGCCGCGAGCGTACGTTCTCGCTGCCGCAGCCGTTCTATTGCGACGAGCGCCTGTTCCAGATCGATATGGAAGAGATCTTCCAGAAGGAATGGTTGATCGCCGGGATGACCTGCGAAATCCCGACCAAGGGCAACTTCCTCACCCTGCAGATCGGCAAGAATCCCATCCTCGTAGTGCGTGGTGCAGAGGGCCAGGTACACGCCTTCCATAACGTCTGTCGCCACCGTGGCTCACGCTTGTGCACCAGCGACAAGGGCAAGGTCGCCAAGCTGGTCTGCCACTATCATCAATGGACCTACGAGCTGGACGGCCGCCTGCTGTTCGCCGGCACTGAGATGGGCGCCGACTTCGACATGAAGCAGTACGGACTCAAACCGGTGAACGTGAAAACCGCCGGGGGCTACATCTTCATCAGCCTGGCTGAGAATCCACCCGCCATCGACGACTTCCTTGCCACCCTGACCCATTACATGGAGCCCTATGACATGGAGAACACCAAGGTGGCGGTGCAAACCACCTTGATGGAAAAGGCCAACTGGAAGCTGGTGCTGGAGAACAACCGCGAGTGCTATCACTGCGGTGGGTCGCATCCGGAGCTACTGAAAACCTTGCTGGAGTGGGATGACGTAACCGACCCGCGCGCCGACCAGGCATTCAAGGACCATGTGGCCGCTTCAGCGGCGGCCTGGGACGCCGAAAAGATTCCCTACGCCCACGCAAGCTTTGGCCTGCGTAACCGCATCGTGCGCATGCCGTTGCTCAAGGGCACCGTGTCCATGACCCTGGATGGCAAGCAGGGTTGCCAGAAACTCATGGGACGGATCAAGAACCCAGACCTTGGCTCGATGCGTATCCTGCACCTGCCGCACTCCTGGAACCACTGCATGGGCGATCACATCATCGTCTTCACTGTATGGCCGATCAGCGCGCAGGAAACCATGGTCACCACCAAATGGCTGGTACACAAGGACGCAGTCGAAGGCGTCGACTACGATCCGGCACGCATGCGCGAAGTCTGGGATGCCACCAACGACCAGGACCGTCGCTTGGCCGAAGAGAACCAGCGCGGCATCAACTCCACCGCCTACCAACCTGGACCGTACTCCAAGACCTACGAATTTGGCGTGGTGAACTTCGTTGATTGGTACAGCGAGCGCATGCTGAGCAACCTGGGAGCAGCACCTGCGCCTTACCTCAAAGGTGTGGCTGTTCAGTAACGCCTGATCGCGGGGTGTGCTTGCTCCTGGCTTCTGTGGGAGTGGGCTAGCCCCGCAATGCTGTACAAATTTCAACCAATCCCCGCAATCCCCCGGCCCCACTAGCCGCGTCGATACAGCAAACACTTTATCCACAGGACAGCCCACAGCAAATGTGAGCAAGTGGTTGTTTTTTCCAAGGAAATTTTTCGATCAAATTTTGATCAATTCAATACAGGCCTTTAAATACGTGGCATGTAGAGGAGTGGCAACACCTTATCCACAAAGAGGCCAACAGCCTTTGTGTGCAAACGGCGTGGCAGCGAAAAACGATTGTGGATAACACCTCAAACGCACCATTTATCGTGACATCGACGGAACAAACACAGTAATTGGATGTTTTTTAGCCAACAATGTGCAGCCCTTGATCCACGGGGCTCTCAGCCATACGCAAACATATTATCCACAGAGCCGCCAACAGCGATTGTGGGCAATATCATTGCAGTTGCTAAGAGAAAACCCAGATAAATCCGTTACTTAGCCTGGTTGTTTTTTGACCATAAGGCCGAAAGGCACGCAATGCGTGCCTTCCAGCCATACACAAACACTTTATCCACAGATCAGCCAACAGACTTTGTTAGCAACTGCTCAGCGCAATACCCCCTCTTCCACCAGCAGCTTGAGTATCGCTTCGGCACCTGCCTGGGGCGTAACGTCCTTGAGCACTTGCCCCCCGCCGCCACTGGCCTTGGCCGTGGCCGCTTTCATCCGGTCGGCACCACTTTTGGCTTTGATGACTTTCAAGCGCTTGGGCCTGGGTTTGGCCGGTTGCAGCTCGGCATCTGTGAATAATGCGTCCTCGACGACCTCCACCTGGCGCGCGGCCAATACCCCTCGGCGGGCTGGGCCAAAGGCGCTCTGACGCGGCTTGGGCGCGGCGTTGTCCACAGTCGCCAGCAACGGCAAGCGCACCTTCAGCCGACGTCGCTGCCCACGCGGCAGCGCCTGCAGCACCTGAGCTACGCCATTGTCGATAGATTCCACCTCGGCAAGCCCAACTACCAAGGGCCATCCCAGACGCTCTGCCAGCAGAAAAGGCAGCATACCCGAGCCTTCGCCGGTTTCCGCCTGAGTTCCGGTGAGGACCAATTGCGCGCCAGCGTCTCGCAGATAGTCGCCGAGAACGCCCAGGGCATCGGCCCCGCAGGGCTGCTCCAGCACATCCAATTGCCCAAGCCCCATGCCCAGGTACGCCCGTAGAGCCGGCTCCTGTGGATTACCTGCATGCAGAACCTGCAAGTTATCCCCAGCCAACTGCAAACCCAGCTCCACTGCGCGTGCATCCTGTTCGGCACGCCGGGTGCGACCTGAGCTGGGATGAGCACCGATCGAAACAAGACTGATGACCTTGGTGTTCATAGCTGACCCTGTCCTTATGCCGCGTCGCGCTTGGCGCCGTTGCGATAGTTTTCCACAGCCTCGAGCAATGCCTGCAGAATTGCCGCACTGTCACCGATGACCGACAAATCGGCACGTTTGATCATGTCGCAGCCAGGGTCCAGGTTGATTGCCACCACCTTGTCGCAGGCACCAATACCTTGCAGATGCTGGATCGCCCCGGAAATACCCACAGCCATGTAGACGCGTGCAGTCACCCAGGTTCCCGTGGCACCGACCTGGCGATTGCGCGGCATGAAGCCATCATCCACAGCCACCCGCGATGCACCTTCGGTGGCGCCCAACGCTACGGTGGCGCGATGAAACAACTGCCAATCCTTGACCCCGTTGCCTCCAGACACGATGAATTCAGCTTCAGCCATGGCTATCGCGGCCGGATCCACAGCTACCGGGCCGAGGTCTTCAATACGCGACAGGCAGCGTGCCACGCTTGTGGATAAGTGTTCAGGCAAGGCTTCGTGGCGTGTTTCGCTGACCGGATCGGCACATTCGGCTGCAGCCAGAATCAGCCGCGGCAGGCCACGAACAAGATCTTGCTGGCCTGCGCCGGCGCGACCACTGCACTGACCCTCCTTTACCTGCCAGACCCTGGTTGCCGGTCGTTCGTTGATGGCGGCAGCAAAGCGCCGGCCCAGCTCGCCGCCACCGGTACGGCTGTCCGGAAGCAGCCAATGGCGCGGGTTGAACTGGTTATCCACAGCGCGTAAACCTTGCACCAGTTGCTCCGGTGCATAACCTGCGAATTCATCACCCTCGACGATCAGTAGACGGTCAACACCGGCTGTGGAAAAGTTGCTTTCCTTGTGTTCACCGAACACGACGGCCAATACCGCGCCATCACTACCCGCCAGACTGCGCGCCAGCCCCAGTAGATCTCGGTCGTGGCTGCCCAGGCGACCGCCGACCATGTCCGGGACCACAGCAATGTAGAACGTCGGTTGCGTAACCTGATGCAGCGGCAACTCCACCGCCACGGCAGCACTTCGCTTGTTGCTGGTGCCCTGCTGGGCGCCGCTGCGGTCAATGCGCTTGATGCCGTTAGGGCCGATAAAACCAATCCCGTGAAGATTTTTGCGGATGATGCCGTTAGGCCCCATCCAGCTATGCTGCTGAGTCTGTTGCATGGCCGCATGCAATGGATGCAGACGATTACGGGCAATCCACTCGGCGCGTGGATCGCGGCGGATAATGTCGCTCATCAGTGCACCTCCGCAGGTTCACGCTTTGCTGGCGCAGGCTTGCTGCTCGGCGCCTGCTCTTCGAGCAGGGCGTCGGCCACCAACTCCGCCAGGTCTTTGATCAATGGCCGCGGTTCGACCACACCTTCAAGCATCGCCGTGCACTGTGGACAACCCACCGCGACCAGTTCGGCTGCGGTCTCGCGAATGTCCTCCATGCGCATGTCGGGGATCCGTTGCTTGCCCGGAATATCGGTTATAGGTGCACCGCCACCGCCGCCACAGCAACGGGAACGCAAGCCCGAGCGCTGCATTTCCTTCACCTCGATGCCCAGGGCACGGAGTACTTCACGCGGCGCCTGATACTCACCGTTGTAGCGCCCCAGGTAGCAGGGGTCGTGATAAGTGACACTGCCCCCTTTGTGCTGCCCCAGGTTCAGGGCGCCAGCACCAATCAACTCGGCAATGTAAGTGCTGTGGTGCTGCACTTGATACTCGCCACCAAAAGCGCCGTATTCGTTCTTGAGCACGTGAAAGCTGTGCGGATCGCAGGTAACAATGCGCTTGAAGCTGTATTTGCCCAGGGTCTGGATATTGCGCCTGGCCAATTGCTGAAAGGTCGCCTCATCGCCCAAGCGCCGCGCAACATCGCCACTGTCGCGTTCTTCAAGACCCAGCACGGCAAAGTCCACCTGCGCCGCTTTCAACACTTTGACCAACGCGCGCAGCGTGCGCTGATTACGCATGTCGAAAGCACCGTCACCCACCCAGAACAACACGTCCGTACTTTGGGTGTCAGCGAGCAGGTTGAGGTTGAGATCCGCCGCCCAGTTCATCCGCCCACCCGGTGCAAAGCCGCCCGGGTTGTCGGTGGCGATCAGGTTATCCAACACCTCGGCCCCCTTGTTTGGGGTCGCGCCCTTTTCCAGGGTCAGGTGGCGACGCATATCGACGATGGCATCGACGTGCTCGATCATCATCGGGCACTCTTCCACACACGCACGGCAAGTGGTGCACGACCACAAGGTTTCTGCATCGACCAGACCATTGACGATCGGCTGATGCGGATTGCCGCCGTGCTCACCCACGGGCTTGCCCGGATACGGGCTACCGGCAAACTTGGCATCGGTGCCACCTGCCAGGCCAACGACCATGTCCTGGATAAGTTTTTTCGGGTTCAGCGGCTGTCCTGCAGCAAAGGCTGGGCAGGCCGCTTCGCATTTGCCGCACTGCACACAGGCATCGAATCCGAGCAACTGGTTCCAGGTGAAATCCTTCGGTTTCTCGACACCCAACAATGCCTGAGGGTCTTCCAGATCGATGGGTTTAAGGCCGGTAGAACGGCCGCCATTGAAGCGCTCGGCGCGCCGGTGCCAAGCCAGGTGCAAGGCACCGGCGAATGCATGCTTCATCGGCCCGCCCCAGGTCATGCCGAAGAACAACTCCGACACACCCCAGAGCACGCCAACGCCAAGCAGGGCCACCAACAGCCAACCCCCAAAGCCTTCGGGAAGAATGCCAGCCACCGGCAAGGTCGCAATGAAGAAACTTGCGGCAAACACCAAGAGGCTTTTCGGCAACCGCATCCACGGCCCCTTGGACAGGCGTGAGGGTGGATTGAGCCGGCGCTTGTAGACGAACACTGCACCGGCAAACATCAATGCCGTGGCAAACAGCAAGGCATAGCCAAGTATCTTGCTATGCAAGCCAAAACCGTGAACCACAATGGCCAGCACCGCAGCCAGCACGAAACCGCCTGCAGTAGCCACGTGAGTGTTGGCCATGTATTTGTCACGGGCGACCACATGGTGCAAATCGACCATGTAACGTCGTGGCATAGCCAGCAGACCGCCAAACAGATCGACCTTCGAAGGCCGGCCTTGGCGCCACATCCGTACACGCCGCAAGGCGCCGAGGACCGCCAGGCCCAGGGCTGCGAACAACAGGATGGGGATCAGGGTGTTCAACATGGGAAACTCCCACAGCAATCGCGCTTTAAAAAACACCGTGGGAGCGGGTTTGTCCCGCGATAGCCATGAAGGTCACACACCGCTATCGCGGGGCAAGCCCGCTCCCACAGGGGATCAGAAGTCCTTGCACAGGCGCAAGGCGTCGTAGATCGCGGCATGCGTGTTGCGCTGCGCCACGCAGTCACCGATGCGATACAGCAAATACCCATCGCCCGCCTGACTGAGGATCGGCTGCGGCTGGATCGCGAACAGTGCCTCGACATCGATCTGGCCCTTGTTGCGCGAACCCTCCTTGAGACCGTAGTAGAGCGCCTCGTCTGGCCGCACACCGTTCTCGATCACAACCTGATCCACCACCCGCTCCTCTTTGGCGCCGGTGTATTCGTTTTCCAGCACCGCCACCAACTTGTCGCCCTCGCGGTAGACCTTCTCCAGCGCCAAGTCGCCGGTCATGATCACTTCCTTGGGGTACATGCTGCGGTAATAGGTCGGGAACGACGTACCGCCGATGGCCACGCCCGGCTTGATATCGTCGGTGACAATCTCGACCTGGCTGCCTTTGTCAGCGAGGTAGTCGGCGACTGACATGCCGGTGAACTCGCAAATGGTGTCGTAGACCAACACGTTCTTGCCCGGTGCAACCTTGCCATCGAGCACGTCCCAACTGCTGACCACCAGCCCTTCAGCCGCACCCCAGTGTTCGTTCTGCTCCAGGAATGGATGCCCACCCACCGCCAACACGATCACATCCGGGCGTAGATCCTGAATAGTATCGATGTCGGCGGCAGTGCCCAGGCGCAAATCGACCTTCAGGCGCGCCAGCTCCAGTTGATACCAACGCGTGATACCGGCGATCTGATCACGTTGCGGGGCCTTGGCGGCAATGCTGATCTGGCCGCCGATGGCATCCTTTTTCTCGAACAGGGTCACGTCGTGGCCGCGCTCGGCCGATACCCGCGCCGCTTCCATCCCGGCAGGGCCTGCGCCTACTACAACCACCTTGCGCTTGGGCCCGGTGGTCTTTTCAATGATGTGCGGCACGCCCATGTACTCACGGGAGGTAGCGGCGTTCTGAATACACAGCACATCCAGGCCCTGGTACTGGCGATCGATGCAGTAGTTGGCACCGACACACTGTTTGATTTGATCGATCTGGCCCATCTTGATCTTGGCGATCAAGTGCGGGTCGGCGATGTGGGCGCGGGTCATGCCGACCATATCGACATAGCCGCCTTCAAGAATACGTGTGGCCTGGTTCGGGTCTTTGATGTTCTGCGCATGCAGAACAGGAACCTTGACCACTTCCTTGATCCCGGCCGCCAAGTGCAGGAACGGCTCCGGTGGATAACTCATGTTGGGGATAACGTTGGCAAGGGTGTTGTGAGTGTCGCAACCTGAACCGATCACTCCGAAGAAATCGAGCATGCCAGTGGCGTCGTAGTACTTGGCGATTTCCTTCATGTCCTCGTGGCTGAGGCCATCCGGATGGAATTCGTCACCACAGATACGCATGCCCACACAAAAATCCGGCCCCACTTCGGCACGCACCGCCTTGAGCACTTCCAGGCCAAACTTCATCCGGCCTTCGAAGCTGCCGCCCCACTCATCGGTACGCTTGTTGACCCGTGGGCTCCAGAACTGATCGATCATGTGCTGGTGCACGGCCGACAACTCGACGCCATCCAGGCCGCCTTCCTTGGCCCGGCGTGCTGCCTGGGCGTAGTTGCCGATCACCCGCCAGATTTCCTCCGGCTCGATGGTCTTGCAGGTGGCACGGTGCACCGGTTCGCGAATGCCCGAAGGCGACATCAGGGTAGGCCAGTTGAAGCCATCCCAGCGCGACCGACGGCCCATGTGGGTAATCTGGATCATGATCTTGGCGCCGTGCTTGTGCATGGCATCGGCAAGGTTCTGAAAGTGCGGAATGATGCGGTCAGTGGACAGGTTCACCGACGCCCACCATTCCTGCGGGCTATCGATGGCCACTACCGAGGAGCCGCCGCAAATAGCCAGGCCAAGGCCGCCCTTGGCTTTTTCTTCGTAGTATTTGACGTACCGCGCGGTGGTCATGCCGCCATCGGTGGCGTAGACCTCGGCGTGAGCGGTGCTGAGCACGCGGTTGCGGATGGTCAGCTTGCCGATCTGAATCGGCTGGAACATTGCTTCGAAAGCCATGGAGAAATCCTCGACTTACAGCGGCTTGACGATGAACAGGCCGTCATCGTGGCCTTCTTCCGAACCGCCGTAGACCTGCTCGGCGACCGTACGAATGGAGCTACCGCGGGCTGCCAGGATCTGGTCCATGGCCCCGGCAAACCAGCCGGTGAACATGTAGTCGACCTTGCGCCCGACCTTGCCGTACACATAGACGAATGCCGAGTGCTCGAGCCTGACGCTGGCGGTGCCTTTCTCCAGGTCGATATCCTCGATCTTGAACAACCCCCAGCCGCGCTGCGACAAGCGCTTCATGTAGTGCTCGAACACCGCTACGCCTTCCAGGCCATGGCATTCAGCTTCTTTTTCGCACCAGTGCCAGGCGGACTTGTAGCCAGCCTTGTAGAGAATTTCGGCATAGGCATCAGCACCCAGTACTTCCTCGATACCCATGTGGTTGTTGACGAAAAAGTGCCGTGGCACATAGAGCATGGGCAGGGCATCGCTGGTCCAGACACCGGTTTCGCTGTCGACTTCGATAGGCAATTGCGGGGCGATCTTGGCCATGGAAACTCAACTCCAGAAATTTTGGTTGGCTGCCCCTGCGCTGGTGGCAGGGGTGCAAGACGGTGACTGGCGGCTTATTCGCCCCAGACATCTTTAAGAACGTTGACCCAGTTTTCGCCCATGATCTTGCGCACCACGCGCTCGCTATGGCCGCGTTTGAGCAAGGTCTCGGTGAGGTTGGGGAACTCGCCTACGGTGCGAATCCCCAGCGGGTTGATGATCTTGCCGAAGCTGGTCAGACGACGGGCGTAGCCCTTGTCATGGGTCAGGTACTCGAAGAAGTCCTGGCCATGGCCCTGAGTGAAGTCAGTGCCGATACCGATAGCGTCTTCACCCACGAGATTCATGGTGTATTCGATCGCTTCGGCATAATCGTCGATGGTCGAATCGATGCCTTTGGCCAGGAACGGCGCGAACATGGTCACGCCAACAAAGCCACCATGGTCGGCGATGAACTTCAGTTCCTCATCAGACTTGTTGCGCGGGTGCTCCTTGAGCCCGGAGGGCAGGCAGTGGGAGTAGCACACCGGCTTTTTCGATTCGAGAATGACCTCCTCGGAAGTCTTGGAACCGACATGGGAAAGGTCGCACATGACCCCCACACGGTTCATCTCAGCGACGATTTCACGACCGAAACCCGACAAGCCTCCGTCACGCTCGTAGCAGCCGGTGCCGACCAGGTTCTGGGTGTTGTAGCACATCTGCACGATACCGACGCCCAACTGCTTGAACACCTCGACGTAGCCGATCTGGTCTTCATAGGCGTGAGCATTCTGAAAGCCAAAAAGGATCCCGGTTTTGCCCAGTTCCTTGGCTTTGCGGATATCGGCAGTGCTACGCACCGGCATCACCAGGTCGGCGTTCTCGCGGATCAGTTTCTGGCTGGCAGCAATATTGTTGACCGTAGCCTGGAAGCCCTCCCATACCGACACCGTGCAGTTGGCGGCAGTCAGGCCACCTTTGCGCATGTCCTCGAACAGCTCACGGTTCCATTTGGCAATAATCAGCCCGTCGATAACGATGCTGTCGGCGTGTAACTCGGCTGGGCTCATCAGGCGGTCCCCTTTTTTTGAGTTGGGTTGCGCCAAATCTTGTGCCGGCGCTTTAGGGCCAGCATATGCCTAGGGATCAGGTCGCCCCGATGCAAAAACGACAGGGGAATTGCCGAAAGCGTCAAAGGGGGGGAGTTCGCAGGGCTGCACCTCATTTTCACCAGCGCCGTCGCCGCAGTCTGCATGGGTCGCCCCAAATACGCTTATCGGTGCTCACCAATACTGTTCTTTCGCAAGGTGCTGAGAGAGAATTCGTCTTCATGTTCCGGGGGAGGATGTCTGCTTGAAAACGATAATTGGGCTGTTGCTCGCTACGCTGGCCTTGGGGGCTAACGCCACTGAAGAGGACAGTACTCCGTGTGACAACGTCGAGACCGACCAGCAAAGCTATGACTGCGCACTGTTCAGCCGCACCAGCGCAGAACGGGAGCTCAACGCCGCGCTTGCCGACCTGTTGGACCGGATCAAGGCACAATACGCTGGCCAGGGTACGAAGATCAGCGAAGTCAGCCAACGCTTGAGCAACGCACAAAACCTCTGGAAGAAGCTACGTGACGCCGACTGCCAAGTCGAAACCTTCGACCAGGCCCCGGGTAAATCCTTCGAGACGGCACTGAACACCTGCCTGGCGCAGCGTAGCGACGACCGCTCTGAATACTTGCAGTCCCTGGGGCTGCAGGACTCCGATTGAGAACAGTATGAAAATCTGCGGAATTGAAATCAAAGGCAGCGAGGCGCTGCTCGCCGTCGCCACGCTCAACGGCGCCAATCCGGTGCATGTTGCCTTGGCGACAAAAAAGATCGCGCTGGAAAACGACGAACTGGCGGAAAACGTCAAAGCCTTCGCCAATCAGGCCCGACATTTTTTTGCCGAGCACGGCATCAGCCATCTGGCGATCAAAAAGCGCAGCAAGAAAGGCGATTTCGCTGGTGGCCCGACAACCTTCAAGATCGAAGGCGTGTTGCAACTGCTGGATAACTGTACGGTGGAACTGGTCTCACCACAGACCGTCAGTGCGCAAGCCAAGAAACATAATTTCGAGTTGCCAGGCTCGCTGAACAAGTACCAGCACGAAGCCTACAAGAGCGCCTGTGCGTTGTTGCTCAAACACAGCTGAGGCTCGTCCCAAAGTCCCGGCGCATGGAAAAACATGCTGCTGAAAGTGCTCGGCAGGTTCCGACAAAGTCACTCCCAGGCCGCTCTTCCTGAGGCAGGCCATGAATCTGACGTTAAGGAACCTGGATATGAGCACCAGCATCACTCAAGCCGACATGGACAAAGCAATCGAGAAGCTGAAGAAAGAGGGCGAAGATCGCGTACTGATGGTCGCCAACACCGTGTGTATCTTCGCACCTGACGTACCGGCCGGTGTGGCAGAAGATGTGCTGGCGGGTATGCGCCTGATGAACCTGTCGGCCAACAAAAAGTTCGACAAGGAAACTCAACAGCGCGAGTGGTACAACTACTACAACGACGGCCTGGGCAAATTTGGCTGGACCTTGACCGGCGCAGCCCACGCCGAAGAGGCTATCGACAAAGAAGATATCACCGCAGCCGCACTGGCCGCGCATATCGTCACTGTCAGCCTTGGTCACAATCATCGTCTGTCCCGGTGTGTAAAGCGTGCCTTCGAAGTCACCGTGAGCACGCCAAAAGCCCAGAACCTGCTGGAGGAAAGCAGCCTGAGCGTTTCGGGTAAATCGAGCACCCTCCAGGTAGCGGCGTGTGAGATGACCCCGCAAGGCTTGCCAGTCATGCACATGACCAGCGTCCAGATGAGCTACGACAAGGCAGAAAAAGCCCAAGGCTCGATAGGTCGCAAAGTCAACAAGTCCAACACTCGAGTCTACCGTGCATCGCAGCAAGGCTCCTTCAGCGTTCGCCAGTTCGAAGCCATGCGCAAAGCGGTGAGCGACAAGCTCGCCAGCCAGGCAAACGACATCCTCGATCTGGATATCTAAGCCTGTGGCCAGGTATCAACCTGTTGATGCCTGGCCTGACGCCAACTCAACGGCTTCAGGTGACGCCATGACACAAAGTCTCCCCCCCAACGCCAACACCCAGGACATGCCCAGTACGGCGCTGTTCTCTTCGCCCCTATCAATCAGCCAGGATGCAGGGCTTGTCACCGACCTGGTCGAGGACACGTATCAATGCCTGCGCTTGGCGCAGTTGATCGCCAACGACCGATTCGTCCGGGAGATACAGGCCAAGGAATGGTTTGCCAGTTTCCTGGAAACCTTGAAAGAACTTGGCTTCAAACTGATCGAACACACCCGCAAAGCGATTCCTTACAACCCATCTGACGATGTGCTAAAAGACGTCTTCGAAGGCTGGCTTCCTCCCCCGCAGACAGCAAAATCAAGCTTTCACGCTGCGGCTAAAAATGCGCTCAATGAAATGCAGGCGTCGGAGGACAACCTGTATCGGAAGTACACCAGCTCGACACACCTGAGTATCACCCTGGCAGCGGATCCTGGCGAACCCCTGACGGCCATTCTGTTTCATGTGCTGTGTACTCACGACCCTGATGCCCCTAAGACTCGACTAAAACTGGAGCTCGATCACCTGGGAGCCGTGTTCGACAAAGATGCATTCAACTCCCAGCGCAAAAAAGTGCAGGACCAGCTCGACAAATTTGCCACGCTCGATCAACTCCTTGACGTCTAATGAGCACGCATCAATCGACGCTCTTCGCGTGGGCAGTTGCCGAACTGACGTTTGTAGCGTCGGGCAAAGTAGGACGGTAATTCGAAGCCACAAGCCAGGCTGATCTGAGTGACGCTCATGTCGGTCTGCGCCAACAGTTGGCGGGCTTTCTCCAACCTCAGCGACAAGTACAGATTGCTCGGGGTATCGTCCAGATGCAGGCGAAACAGTCGCTCGAGTTGACGTCGGGTCACCATCACCTTGGACGCCAACTCCAGCGTGCTCAACGGCGTCTCGGTATGCTTTTCCATCTCGCTGATCACCTGCACCAGCTTGCGGTTGCTGATCCCGTAGCGTGTCGCAATCTGCATGCGTTGATGGTCTTGGCGCTGACGTATGCGGCCAAGCACGAATTGCTCAGACACTTGCACAGCCAGTTCACTGCCGTGAGCCTGGGCGATGAGGTCGAGCATCAGATCGATTGAAGCAGTACCACCGGCACAGGTGATGCGCCGGCGATCGATCTCGAACAGTTCCTGCGTCACCTCAAGACGCGGATAGCGCTCCTTGAACGCTTCAATGGCCTCCCAGTGCAAGGTCACCCGATGACCATCGAGCAGACCTGCCTGCGCCAGCACCATCGCGCCGGTATCGATACCGCCGAGCACCACACCTTCATGGTCGAAACGACGCAAGGTTTGCTGCATCGCCGACGAAAAGCAGGCCAACGGCTCGAAGCCGGCAACCACCAGCAACAAACTCGCGCCCGCCTCTCGTCCCAGAACGCCGTCGGCGTTGATCGACATGCCATTACTGGCCTGGACGGGCCCGCCATCAATACTGACTACGCTCCAGCGATAAAGCGCACCACTGAAGCGATTGGCAACTCGCAGGGGCTCCACCGCCGAGATGAAACCCATGGCAGAGAATCCCGGCAGGAGAAGAAACTGGATCAATTGCGACATTGAATGCTCCCTCTTGGCTGGTCGCCAGCGTGCAAGTTTTAGTCGCCACCGTGCGTTTTACAACCCCGCGACCCGCGTAGCGTGTGTAAACGGTCCGCAGAGACCGGCCCCATAACAATATGCACTGCCGTTGGAGAGCCACCATGCACAGCTTGATCCGCCGCAGCCTGTTGTCCCTCACCCTCAGCGCCACAATCGCCACTCCCCTGTTAGCCGCCGAACCCGCCGCCTGCAAAGACGTACGCCTTGGCGTGGTCAACTGGACCGACGTCATGGCCACCAGTGCCATGGCCCAGGTTCTGCTTGACGGCCTGGGTTACAAAACCAAGCAGACCAGTGCCTCGCAACAGATCATTTTCGCCGGTATCCGCGACGACCGATTGGACATGTTCCTGGGTTACTGGAACCCGATCATGACGCAGACCATCACCCCCTTCGTCACTGCCAAACAGGTCAAAGTTCTCGATAACCCGAGCCTGGATGACGCCCGTGCGACCCTCGCAGTTCCCAAGTACCTGGCAGACAAAGGCCTGAAGACATTTGCCGATATCGCCAAATTCGAGAAAGAGCTAGGCGGAAAGATCTATGGAATCGAGCCTGGCTCCGGCGCCAACACTCAAATCAAGGCGATGATTACCAAGAACCAGTTCGGCCTGGGCAAGTTCCAGCTGGTGGAGTCCAGCGAAGCCGGCATGCTCGCCGCTGTAGATCGCGCGGTACGCCGCAAGCAGGCCGTGGTGTTCTTCGGTTGGGCGCCGCATCCGATGAACGTCAATATCGATATGGCTTACCTCAGCGGCAGCGAAGACGCCCTTGGTCCGGATGAGGGCCGGGCCACGGTCTGGACCGTCACCGCCCCGGATTACGCCGAGCGCTGTCCGAACGCCAACCGGCTACTGACCAACCTCAAATTCACTGCCGAAGACGAGAGCCGCATGATGCAACCGCTGCTCGACCACAAAGACGCCCTGGCGTCCGCCCGTCAGTGGCTCAAGGATCACCCTGAAGACCAGAAGCGCTGGCTTGAGGGAGTGACCACCTTCGATGGCAAACCGGCTGCCGAAAATATTCAGCTCACTGCCAACTGACAGATCCCATTGCGGGGCAAGCCCGCTCCTACAGGAAGCCGCCATGAACCACGACGTCATCATTACCTGCGCCCTGACCGGCGCGGGTGACACTGCCAGCAAGAGTCACTTGGTCCCGGTTACCCCCAAGCAAATTGCCGAAGCCGCCGTGGAAGCGGCAAAGGCCGGTGCAACCGTGGTGCATTGCCACGTTCGCGATCCGCAAACCGGACGCTTCAGCCGTGACGTAGCGCTATACCGCGAGGTAATGGAGCGCATCCGTGAAGCCGATGTGGACATCATCGTCAACCTCACTGCCGGCATGGGCGGCGATCTGGAAATTGGCCCAGGTGAAACACCCCTTGAGTTTGGTAGCGGCACCGATCTGATCGGCCCGCTGGAACGGCTGGCGCACGTCGAAGCGCTGTTGCCGGAGATCTGCACGCTCGACTGCGGCACCCTCAACTTTGGCGACGGCAACAGCATCTATGTCTCGACGCCCGCGCAATTGCGGGCCGGGGCCAAACGCATTACCGAGCTGGGAGTGAAAGCCGAACTGGAGATCTTCGACACCGGGCACTTGTGGTTCGCCAAGCAGATGATCAAGGAAGGCCTGCTCGACGATCCGTTGTTCCAGCTGTGCCTGGGTATCCCCTGGGGAGCGCCAGCCGACACCGCCACCATGAAAGCCATGGTCGACAACCTGCCAGCTGGCGTGACCTGGGCCGGATTTGGCATTGGTCGCATGCAGATGCCAATGGCGGCCCAAGCAGTCCTGCTCGGCGGCAACGTACGGGTAGGTCTGGAAGACAACCTGTACCTGGACAAAGGCGTCCTGGCCAGCAACGGGCAGTTGGTCGAGCGCGCCACCCAGATCCTCAGCCGTCTTGGTGCCCGCGTGCTTACCCCAGCCGAAGGCCGGGCAAAAATGAACCTGAGCCGTCGCTGATCAGTGGAGTGTGAAATGAGCTTTATTACCGAAATCAAGACATTCGCAGCATTGGGCAGTGGCGTGATCGGCAGCGGCTGGGTAGCTCGCGCCCTGGCGCATGGCCTTGATGTAGTGGCCTGGGATCCGGCACCGGGCGCTGAAGCCGTACTGCGCAAACGCATTGCCAATGCCTGGCCGACGCTGGAGCAACAGGGTCTGGCAGCGGGAGCTTCACAACAACGCTTGCGGTTTGTCAGCACCATCGAGGAGTGCGTATGTGATGCCGACTTCATTCAAGAAAGCGCCCCGGAGCGTCTTGATCTCAAGCTCGACCTGCACAGCAAGATCAGCGCCGCCGCCAAGCCCAACGCCTTGATCGGCTCGAGCACTTCCGGGCTGTTGCCCAGCGAGTTCTATGAATCTTCAACCCACCCTGAACGCTGCGTGGTCGGTCACCCGTTCAACCCGGTGTACCTGCTGCCCTTGGTGGAAATAGTGGGCAGCAACAAAACCGCCCCTGAAGCCATCGAAGCTGCAAAAACCGTCTATACCGCCTTGGGTATGCGCCCCCTGCATGTACGCAAGGAAGTCCCGGGATTCATTGCCGACCGCCTGCTCGAAGCGCTATGGCGCGAAGCCCTGCACCTGGTCAACGACGGTGTGGCGACGACCGGTGAAATCGACGATGCAATTCGCTTTGGCGCAGGCCTGCGCTGGTCATTCATGGGCACCTTTCTAACCTACACCCTGGCCGGCGGCGACGCTGGCATGCGCCACTTCATGGCGCAGTTTGGCCCGGCGCTGCAGCTACCCTGGACCTACCTGCCGGCGCCGGAGCTGACTGAAGGCCTGATCGATGCCGTGGTCGAAGGCACCAGCGAGCAACTGGGCGAGCGCAGCATTAGCGCGCTGGAGCGCTATCGTGATGATTGCCTGCTGGCTGTACTTGAGGCAGTGAAAACCACCAAAGCCAAACACGGCATGGCCTTCAGCGACTGACCGGAGCCCTCTGATGCCCGCACTGATCACCTACCAAACCCCAGTCCAGGCGGACTGGGTCGACTACAACGGGCATCTGCGCGATGCTTTTTACCTGCTGATATTCAGCTATGCCACCGATGCATTCATGGACCGCATCGGGCTCGATAGCGACAACCGCAGCGCCAGCGGCAACTCCTTGTTTACTCTGGAATGCCACCTCAACTACTTGCACGAAGTAAAACTGGGCACAGACGTCTGGGTGCAGACACAGGTCATTGGCTTCGATCGCAAACGCCTGCACTTGTACCACAGCCTGCACCGTGAAGGCTTTGAGCCGGTGCTGGCGGCCAGCGAGCAGATGCTGCTGCACGTGGACCTAGCCGGCCCTCGCTCGGCGCCCTTCGCGCCCGAGGCGGTGGACCGCTTGGAAGAAATTTGCGCTGACCAGACAGACCAGCCAGCTGCACAATTCGTTGGCCGGTTGATCGCTCTTCCCCAGTAGCATCCTGCCCCAAAAACGACCTGCTCTTAGGTAAAGCAGCCATTGCCACATTCTGCGCTTGCCCCACCGCAGTGGTGCCCACAGAATCGACTGACGATCACACCTGCAAACAAGGACAAAAGCCATGATGCATGCGGATTTGATTGATCAGGACGACCTGTTGAGCCAATTGCGCGCTCTGGGTTTCGAAATGCCGACCGACGCCAGTGCCGAGCAGGCCTGCGAATGTGCGGTGCGTGGCTTGAGCGAGCAAAGGGCCAAAGCCCTGAAGGGCCTGGTAGAGCAACTGTACACCGGCAACGCGACCATTCTGCCGGTGGTGCGCCAGGCCATCGAAAAGCAGTTGTTGCCCGCCTTGGCCGAATTCAACAATCGCTGAAAGTAACAAGGGGCAAGCCCGCTCCCACAGGTTGCTGATCACCTGTGGGAGCGGGCTTGCCCCGCGATAAATCCAACCTGACCTATAGCCTCACGCTGGCAAATGTCGACTCGTTACGCGCCTGGCTCAGCGCCGACATAGGCCCCGCCAGTGGCGACAGCACCATTGCCTGTGGAATCGGCATCATCGCCACCTGCTGCGCGGTATTGGAACCCACACGCTCGTCACGCGGCGGAATACCGAAGTACTCGCGGTAGCACTTGGAGAAGTGCGGGGTAGAAACGAAGCCGCACACCGAGGCCACTTCGATGATCGACATGGGGGTCTGCTTGAGCAGTTGCCGGGCGCGAATCAGGCGCAGCTTGAGGTAATAGCGCGACGGCGAGCAGTGCAGGTATTTCTGGAACAGTCGCTCGAGCTGGCGACGCGATACCGCCACATACACAGCCAATTCGTCCAGATCGATTGGCTCTTCCAGGTTGGCTTCCATCAGCGCAACGATTTCCTGCAGCTTCGGTTGGTTGGTACCGAGCATGTGCTTGAGCGGTACACGCTGGTGATCCTGCTCGTTGCGGATTCGCTCGTAGACAAACATCTCGGAAATCGCCGCCGACAGCTCACGGCCGTGATCGCGGCTGATCAGGTGCAGCATCATGTCCAGCGGTGCAGTACCGCCGGAGCTGGTGAAGCGATTACGGTCGAGGGTGAACAGTCGGGTGCTCATGCTCACCCGTGGGAAGGCTTCCTGCATTGCCGCCAGGCATTCCCAGTGCACGCTGCAATCGAAGCCGTCGAGCAGGCCGGCACACGCCAGCGCCCAACTGCCGGTGCACACCGCACCTAGACGGCGCGACTGGCGGGCCTGGCTCTGCAGCCAGGTCACGTGCTCGCGGGTAACAGTGCGCTGAATACCGATGCCGCCACAGACAATGACGGTATCCATGGCCGGCGCCTTGTGCATCGCCGCATCGGGAGTGATTTGCAAGCCGTCACTGGCCCACACCTGACCACCATCCACGCTCAAGGTACTCCAGCGATACAGCTCGCGTCCGGACAGTTGGTTAGCCATGCGCAGCGGCTCGACGGCCGAAGCCAGGGAGATAAGAGTGAAGTTGTCCAACAGCAGGAAGCCGATGGATTGTGGCGTGCGGTTCTGGGTTGGGGTCCCGGAGTTGTACGACGTCATCGCGGTATCTCCTCACACAATGCAGGTTGCGCCTCAGGCAGGCGCGGGCTTTTTTTGTCACGGCCCCGATTCGAATGCAGGGGCTTTGATAATCACAACGCAATTGCCGTGCCTGAAATTGAATGGCTATTCAACAAAACCCAAAAACGACGTCGCGCAGTGTCTATCTGGCAACTGTTGCAACCCTGGGTTTTAAACGCAAAACACCGTGCTAGCGCCGCTGCACGGGCGACCTGAGCAATTCGGTAGCACTTGTGGGAAGGATGCCCAGAAACGACATATTCGAGTGTCACCCCAGGCACAAGTTACCCGGGTAACAGCTTTCTTCAGCAAGCTTGCCAAGGTCCTGATAGAGGCGCGCGCCAAAAGGTGGCAGCCGTGCCAGGCACGGGCACTAATGACGCAGGCAACATCAACACTCGACGGCGCTTACGGCCAAGCCGCCACGTGAGGTTTCCTTGTACTTGTCGTGCATGTCGGCGCCGGTGTCGCGCATGGTGCGGATCACCCGGTCAAGCGAGATGAAGTGCTCACCGTCACCACGCAGCGCCATTTGTGCCGCGTTGATTGCCTTTACAGCAGCGATCGCGTTGCGCTCGATGCACGGCACCTGTACCAGGCCGCCAACCGGGTCGCAGGTCAGCCCCAGGTTATGCTCAAGGCCGATTTCAGCGGCGTTTTCCAGTTGTCCCGGTGTTGCGCCTAGCACTTCGGCCAAGCCTGCCGCTGCCATTGCACAGGCCGAACCGACCTCACCTTGGCAGCCCACCTCAGCGCCGGAGATCGACGCGTTTTTCTTGCACAAAATACCGACCGCCGCCGCGCCGAGAAAAAAGTCGACCACGCAGGCTTCGCTCACCTGATCGCTAAAACGCATGTAGTAGTGCAGCACCGCCGGAATGATCCCGGCCGCGCCATTGGTTGGCGCGGTTACCATGCGCCCGCCCGCGGCGTTTTCCTCGTTGACCGCCAGGGCATACAGATTGACCCACTCCATGGCGCTCAAGGTCGAACCAATCACATTGGGCTTGTTCAGTTCCTGCAAGCTGCGATGAAGCTTGGCGGCGCGGCGCTTCACATTCAGCCCGCCGGGAAGAATGCCTTCGTATTTCAGACCGTTTTCAACACAGGCCTGCATCGCCTGCCAAAGCTTGAGCAGACCGGCTCGGATCTCTGCTTCGCTGCGCCAGACTTTCTCGTTTTCCAGCATCAGTTGCGACACGCGCATGTCGTTTTGCTTGCACAGCGCCAACAACTCAGCAGCACTGTTGAAATCGTAGGGAAGCTCGGTGTTGTCAGCATCCAGCACGCCGCTGGCTGCCTGCGCCGCATCGACCACAAAGCCGCCACCGACCGAGTAATAGGTATCCCGGTGCAACTCACCGGCAACGCCTTGAGCAATCAGGGTCATGGCGTTGGGATGGTAAGGCAGGTTTTCATCCAGCAGCAGCATGTCGCGGTGCCAGACAAAGCCGATCTGCAGCCGCCCTGCGAGCAGCAAGGTGTCTGTTTCGCGCAATGCAGCGATACGCGGCGCAATCTGCGACGGATCGATTGCGTCGGGCCACTCGCCCATCAAGCCCATGATCACCGCATTGTCGCTGCCATGGCCGATGCCGGTCGCCGACAACGAGCCATACAGGCGTACCTCGACGCGTTGCACCTGCTCAAGCTCGTCACGCTCACGCAGGCCCTGGACGAACAGCGCTGCCGCACGCATGGGCCCGACGGTATGAGAACTGGATGGACCAACGCCGATCTTGAACAGGTCAAACACACTGATGGCCATGGCGCAAACTCCTGAATGAGCAGCCACCCGCAACCCAAGCCAAGGGCGTTGCAACTGCTACGCTGAAAAGGCGGCAATCCGCCGAACTCGCGCATCATCAGGCTTTTGAACGCACGTCTGACGTCTACAACCGACGCACTCTTGCCCAGCAACGCCGCCAGTTGTCAGCACCACCGCTGCGCCGTTTTTTTGCGGTGCAGCGCCAGCAAAACTACGTTTACAGGGCCGGATAAATCTGTAAACGACCTCATCGACACTGGAAGCGACCCTGTCTGTACTGGATACGACGCACCCTGTAGGCGTTTGATTTTCGCTGTTAGATGATCGTTATCGACTCGATTGCACGGCACCTGTCCCGCTATCGCCCGATAGCCCGGCCCGACCGAATGCAAGACATAAAGCACGGCGGTCCCGTGGGACATCCGACAAAAACATCAGGAGTCCATCGAATGAAAGGTTCACCCTCGCTATTGCTGGCCACGCTGTTGAGTGTGCCGCTGCTGGCCCAGGCCGCAGAGCCGGAGCAGTGTCATACCGTTAACTTCTCTGATGTCGGTTGGACCGACATTACCGTGACCACCGCCGTTACCAGCGTCGTGCTGCAATCGCTGGGGTACAAGACCAAGACGACCATGATCTCGGTGCCGGTAACCTACAAGTCGCTGGCCGATGGCAAGAATATGGATGTGTTTCTCGGCAACTGGATGCCGACGATGGAAAACGACATCAAGCAGTACCGCGATGCCGGTACGGTGGAGACCGTACGAGCCAACCTTGAGAACGCCAAGTACACCTTGGCCGTGCCCCAGGCGCTGTATGACAAAGGCCTGAAAACCTTCGCCGATATCCCCAAGTTCAAGAAAGAACTGGACGGCAAAATCTACGGGATCGAACCCGGCAACGACGGCAACCGCACCATCCAGAGCATGATCGACAAGAACGCCTTCGGCCTCAAGGACGCCGGTTTCAAGGTGGTCGAGTCCAGCGAAGCCGGGATGCTTTCGCAGGTTGATCGTGCTGCCCGCCGTGGCAACGATGTGGTGTTCCTGGGCTGGGAGCCCCACCCGATGAACACCCGCTTCAAGATGAAATACCTCGATGGTGGCGATGACTTCTTCGGTCCCGAATACGGCAAGGCCACCGTGCTCACCAATACCCGCAAGGGTTATGTACAGGAATGCAGCAACGTCGGTCAGTTGCTGAAAAACCTGTCCTTCACCCTGGACATGGAAAGCACCCTGATGGGCAACGTCCTGGACGACAAGATGAAACCCGACGCAGCTGCCAAGGCCTGGCTGAAAAAGAACCCGCAGGTACTCGACACCTGGCTGGCCGGAGTTACCACCGTTGACGGCAAACCCGGCCTGGAGGCGGCCAAAGCCAAACTGACGCAGTAAGCACCACCTGCGGCGGGCCCGCCCCGCCGCAGGCTGTCTTCAATCTTATGCAGGTGGACGCTCGCTATCATGCTGATCGATCAAAAAATACCACTGGGCCAGTACATCGCAGGCTTCGTTGACTGGTTGACGCAACATGGCGCCAACTACTTCGATGCCTTCGCTGAAGCACTGGAATTGATGATTCATGGAGTGACCGGGGCACTGACCTGGTTCAACCCCTTCGTCCTGATCGGCCTGATTGCAGTGATCGCGCATCTGATTCAGCGTAAATGGTCGCTGACCGCTTTCTGCGCACTGTCTTTCCTGCTGATCCTCAACCTTGGCTACTGGCAAGAAACCATGGAGACCCTGGCACAGGTGTTGTTCGCCACTATGGTCTGCGTGGCCATCGGCGTACCGCTGGGAATTCTCGCCGCGCACAAACCGATGTTCTATACCGCTATGCGTCCAGTGCTGGACCTGATGCAGACAGTACCCACCTTCGTCTACCTGATCCCGACCCTGACGCTGTTCGGCCTGGGTGTGGTTCCCGGCCTGATCTCAACGGTGGTGTTCGCCATCGCCGCACCGATCCGCCTGACCTACCTGGGTATCTGTGATGTGCCCCAGGAGCTGCTCGACGCTGGCAAGGCATTCGGTTGCTCGCGCCGCCAGCTGCTGTCGCGCATCGAGCTGCCACATGCCATGCCGAGCATCGCTGCCGGCGTTACCCAATGCATCATGCTCTCGTTGTCGATGGTGGTGATCGCCGCGCTGGTAGGGGCCGATGGCCTGGGCAAACCTGTAGTCAACGCACTGAACACTGCCGATATCGCCCTGGGCTTCGAAGCCGGTCTGGCAATCGTATTGCTGGCGATCATGCTCGACCGTATCTGCAAACAACCCGACGCACCGGCAAGGAGTGAAGCATGAGCATTATTCGCTTCGAAGATGTAGACGTTATCTTCTCCAGCCGACCGCGTGAGGCACTCAGCCTGCTCGACCAAGGCCTTTCGCGGGAGCAGATTCTAAAAAAGACCGGGTTGGTAGTCGGCGTCGAAAAGGCCAACCTGGATATCAACAAAGGTGAAATCTGCGTGTTGATGGGGCTGTCCGGCTCGGGCAAGTCAAGCCTGCTGCGTTGCATCAACGGCCTCAACACAGTGAGCCGAGGCAAGCTGTTCGTCGAGCATGAAGGCACGCATATCGACATCGCCCATTGCACCCCGGCGGAGCTGAAAATGATGCGCACCAAGCGCATCGCCATGGTCTTCCAGAAGTTCGCCCTGATGCCCTGGCTGACAGTGCGCGAGAACATCAGCTTCGGCCTGGAGATGCAGGGTCGTCCGGAAAAGGAACGGCGCAAACTGGTCGACGAGAAGCTTGAGCTGGTCGGTCTTACCCAATGGCGCAACAAGAAGCCCGACGAACTCTCAGGCGGCATGCAGCAGCGTGTAGGTCTGGCCCGCGCCCTGGCCATGGATGCCGATATCCTGCTGATGGACGAACCTTTCTCCGCCCTCGATCCGCTGATCCGCCAGGGCCTGCAGGATGAATTGCTGGAGCTGCAACGCAAACTGAGCAAAACCATTGTGTTCGTCAGCCATGACCTGGATGAAGCACTCAAGCTCGGCAGCCGTATCGCTATCATGAAAGACGGCAAAATCATCCAGTACAGCAAGCCGGAAGAGATCGTTCTGAACCCGGCCGACGAGTACGTGCGAACCTTCGTCGCCCACACCAACCCACTCAACGTACTGTGCGGCCGCAGCTTGATGCGCACGTTGGACAAGTGCAAACGGATCAACGGTTCGGTGTGCCTGGACCCAGGCGGCGACTCCTGGCTGGATCTGGCCGAAGGCAACACCATAAAAGGCGCGCGTCAGGGCGCCAACGGCATGGACCTACAGAATTGGGCACCGGGTGAAGCGGTAGAAGAGCTGGCCCGCAAACCCACCCTGGTGAGTGCCAGCATTGGAATGCGCGAGGCACTGCAGATCCGTTACCAGACCGGCAACAAGCTAGTGCTTCAGGAAGGTAATACCGTGGTGGGGATTCTCGGCGACAGTGAGTTGTATCACGCGCTGCTGGGCAAGAATTTGGGCTGAGGCTATCGCGGGGCAAGCCCGCTCCCACCGGGAGCGGTTTTGCCCCGCGATAGAGGCATCAGCGAACGACGATCCCCTGCTTGGCCATGAAGGCCTTGGCTTCCGGCACGGTGTACTCGCCGAAATGGAAGATACTCGCCGCCAGCACTGCGCTGGCATGGCCTTCGATAATTCCGTCAGCCAGGTGCTGCAGGTTACCCACACCACCTGAAGCAATCACCGGAATACCCAAGGCATCGCTGATGGCCCGGGTAACACCCAGGTCAAAGCCATTCTTCATGCCGTCCTGATCCATGCTGGTCAGCAGAATCTCGCCGGCACCCAGGCCTTCCATCTTCATCGCCCACTCAACCGCATCCAGGCCGGTCGGCTTGCGACCACCGTGGGTGAAGATTTCCCAGCGCGGGGTTTCACCCGGTCCGGAAACTTTCTTGGCGTCGATGGCAACCACAATGCACTGAGAACCAAAGTGCGCAGCAGCTTCGCCGACGAACTCCGGGTTGAACACCGCGGCAGTGTTGATCGAGACCTTGTCGGCACCCGCATTGAGCAGGTTACGGATGTCCTGCACGGTACGCACACCACCGCCTACGGTCAGCGGGATGAACACCTGGCTGGCCATACGCTCAACGGTATGGAGCGTGGTGTCACGGCCATCGACGCTGGCGGTGATGTCGAGAAAGGTGATTTCGTCAGCGCCCTGTTCATCGTAGCGACGAGCGATTTCAACCGGATCACCGGCATCACGAATGTTCTCGAACTTGACGCCTTTGACCACCCGGCCGTTATCGACATCGAGGCAGGGGATGATGCGCTTAGCCAATGCCATGTGGGAGTCCTCAGCCTTTGTAGCTGTCGCAGAAGGCTTGAGCCTCGGCGACATCCAGGGTGCCTTCGTAGATGGCCCGGCCGGTGATCGCGCCGATGATGCCCGGCGCCTTGGCGTCGAGCAGGGCCTTGATGTCACCCAGGTTGTGGATACCACCGGAAGCAATCACCGGAATCTTGGTAGCCGCGGCCAGTGCAGCCGTGAACGGGACGTTGCAGCCCTGCATCATGCCGTCTTTGGCAATGTCGGTGTAGACAATGGCCGAGACGCCGTCGGCTTCGAACCGCTTGGCCAGGTCAATGACCTGCACCGAGCTGACTTCAGCCCAGCCGTCGGTGGCAACGAAACCGTCTTTGGCATCCAGGCCGACGATAACCTTGCCTGGAAAGGCGCGGCAGGCTTGGGCGACGAACTCAGGCTCTTTAACGGCCTTGGTGCCGATGATCACGTAGCTGACGCCAGCCTTGACGTAATGCTCGATGGTTTCCAGCGAACGGATACCGCCACCGATCTGGATAGGCAGGTTCGGATAGCGCTTGGCAATGGCAGTTACCACTTCGCCGTTGACCGGCTGGCCTTCGAAAGCGCCATTGAGGTCAACCAGGTGCAGGCGGCGGCAACCACCTTCGACCCACTTGGCGGCCATGCTCACCGGGTCATCGGAAAATACCGTGGAGTCTTCCATGCGGCCCTGGCGCAGACGTACGCAAGCACCGTCTTTAAGATCGATAGCGGGAATAATCAGCATGCTGTTTTCCTTCGTAAAAAGAGCTGCAAGTTGCTAGCTACAAGCTGCAAGCGTGCGCGTCTGTTCTCTTGCAGCTGGTAGCTTTCAGCTGCTTTTTTCGAGCGACCAGAGGTCACTTTCAATACTTTCGAAGCGTTCCTTGAGATGGTTCTGCACATCGAAAATCGCTCGATTGTAGTAATGCGGAGCGATTTTCTTGCTGAACAGGTCCAGAACCTCAGCGACCTCGAACGAACCCAGTTGCAGCTCGAAACGGTCTTCGAGAAAGCGCTTGAGTACATCCAGCGCTTCGCGTTCCTGCTCCGGGGCAAGGGTGAGAATCGGCGCCTTGGTCTTGGACTTGCTCATTACCAGTGGCCATCCCAGGCGGCGAAGTTCTGCAGCAACTGCAGGCCATGGGTATGGCTTTTCTCCGGGTGGAACTGCACCGCAAAACGCGACCCTTCGGCCAGCGCTGCAGCGAAATCGACGCCGTAGTGACCACGCCCCACCACCTGCAAGGCCTTGGCCGCAGTGATGTAGTAGCTGTGCACAAAGTAGAAACGTGCCAGGTCAGGAATGTTGTGCCACAGCGGATGATCGATGGCCTGGGTAACTTCGTTCCAGCCCATGTGCGGCACCTTCAGGTGCTCGCCATCTTCATGCAAGTCCTTGCCGAAAAACCGCACATTGCCTGGGAACAGGCCAATGCAATCGACGCCGTCGTTCTCTTCGCTGTGATCCAGCAGCGCCTGCATACCCACGCAGATGCCGAGAAACGGACGGTCCTGACTGACTTCGCGCACCAGGCTGTCGAAGCCCAAGCGACGAATTTCAGCCATGCAATCGCGAATCGCGCCCACTCCCGGAAATACCACACGATCAGCCTCGCGGATTACCGCGGCATCGCTGGTGATCAGTACCTTGCCAGCGCCGACGTGCTCCAGTGCCTTGGCCACCGAGTGCAAGTTGCCCATGCCATAGTCAATAACAGCAACTGTCTGCATTAAAGGCAACCCTTGGTCGACGGCATTTGCCCGGCCATGCGGTCATCCAGCTCGATAGCCATGCGCAGGGCGCGGCCGAAAGCCTTGAACACTGTCTCGATCTGGTGGTGGGTGTTGTGCCCACGCAGGTTGTCGATGTGCAGGGTGACGTTGGCGTGGTTGACGAAGCCCTGGAAGAATTCCTGGAACAGGTCGACATCGAAGCCGCCAACCGAGGCGCGGGTGTAGGGCACGTGCATTTCCAGGCCTGGACGGCCGGAAAAGTCGATAACCACACGCGACAGCGCTTCATCGAGCGGTACATAGGCGTGGCCATAGCGGCGGATGCCCTTCTTGTCGCCAATGGCCTGATTGAAGGCTTGGCCCAAGGTAATCCCGACGTCTTCGACGGTATGGTGATCGTCGATATGCAGGTCGCCCTTGCACTCGATGTCGAGGTCAATCAGCCCATGTCGGGCGATTTGGTCGAGCATGTGTTCAAGGAAAGGCACACCGATATCAAATCGAGCCTTGCCGCTGCCATCCAGGTTAATCGAGGCCTTGATCTGGGTTTCCAGAGTATTGCGCTCGACGGAAGCCTTACGTTCGACCATCACCAGCTCCGCAAAATCATTGGGCGAAAAAGGCGGTCATTATAGGCCTAGAAGCGTCAGGCTTGGAACGAAGAAGACGCGCGGCGGGGAATTTATCGCAGGGTTTGCCCGCTTCCACCGGGTTGCTGTGACCCAATGGGAGCAGGCTTGCCCGCGATGAATCGATTAATTGAACAGGACAGCCGTCTTCTGCAGCGTCACCCAGATACCCCAGGCCAGCGGCACCCCGACCGCCAGCCAGGCAGCGATCACCAGCGGCAGGCTCCCCGGCGCGGCATGCCACTCCAGCACGCGGGCATTGCCGCTGCCCTGGTCATGGCTTAGCGCTTGCTCGGCGGCCAGCTGTGCGTCGGTCATGAAGTATTTGTCGGCAACCGGGCGTACCAGCGCATTGCAGATAAAACCCAGCACCAGCAAACCGGCCAGAATGTACAAGGTAATGTCGTAAACCGCTGCGCGCTCCACGCCCAGAGCCAACTGGTACTCACGCAGGTAAGTGATCAGCACCGGACCGAGCACGCCTGCTGCCGCCCAGGCCGTCAACAAACGCCCGTGAATGGCACCGACCATCTGCGTACCGAACAGGTCGGCAAGATAGGCCGGCACGGTGGCGAAGCCGCCACCGTACATCGACAGGATGATGCAGAACGCGGCCACGAACAGGGCGACGTTGCCCAAATGGCCCATGTTCGGCACCAATGCGTACAGGGCTACGCCAAGGGCAAAAAACGCAAAATAGGTGTTCTTGCGCCCGATGTAGTCGGAGAACGAGGCCCAGAAGAAACGTCCGCCAATGTTGAACAGGCTCAATAGCCCGGTAAACCCGGCCGCGATGGCAGCAATCTGCGCCAGTTGTGTGCTGCTGAGCTCGCTGAAGCTCAGGTCATTACCCAGCAATTTGCCGGCGAACACTTCCTGCAGCAGCGGCGAGGCCATACCCAGAATGCCGATACCCGCCGACACGTTCAGGCACAGTACCAGCCAGATCAATACAAACTGCGGGGTTTTCCATGCCACGCTTACGTGCACATGACGATGGGTGATCATTGCATTGCTGGCTTTCTTCAGCGGTGCTGTCCAACCTTCGGGCTTCCAGCCCGTCGGCGGCACGCGATAGGCCAGGGCGCCACCGATCATGAACACGAAGTAGATCGCCGCCATTACCACGAAGCTTTGCCACACGCCTACGCCTTCGGGGCTGGCGAAATGGTTCATCAGGGCAGCCGCCAACGGCGCACCGACCATGGCACCACCACCAAAGCCCATGATCGCCATGCCAGTCGCCATGCCGCGCTTGTCCGGGAACCACTTGATCAGGGTCGACACTGGAGAGATGTAACCCAGGCCCAGGCCGATGCCACCAATGACACCCGAGCCCAACCACATCAGCCATAACTGGTGGGTATAAATGCCAAACGCCGAGATCAGCAGGCCACCACACCAGCACAGCGCCGAGACGACGCCGGCCTTGCGCGGCCCGGCGTGTTCCAGCCAGCCACCCCAGATAGCGGCCGAGCAGCCCAGGAACACAAAAAACAGCGTGTAGATCCAGCTCAACATCGAGATCTGCCAGTCGCACTCGGCGCTGAACAGACGAGCAAAGAAGCTCATGTCCGGGGCACAGGCCAGCGGCGCCGTAATGCCGATGGCCTGGGACAAGGGCAACCAGAACACCGAAAAACCATACGCCATGCCAATGCACAAATGGATGGCCAAGGCGGCTGGCGGCACCAGCCAGCGGTTGAACCCAGGGGCGGCGATAATCCGCTCTTTCGACAAGAAGCCAGGGCTATTGCTGATAGCACCCGCCGTGATACTGCTACTCATTATTGTGTTCCCCTCGTAGATGGTCAGCTCACGGCTCTCGATCTTGGTCCATCGGCAACTGATCGTTTTTGGCGCTTTTGCCCTACAAAACGCGACATTTCGTCGCAGAAGGCTGTGTGAGCGGCGCAAGAGTAGCATTCGCCTGCGGCTTTGAAAGCACACTGATGCGGTGTTTTGTACTGCAACTGAACTGTCGCTGCCTCCACTGTCGAAACCTTGGCCACGCTAACCTCGGCACAATCGGGGTTTGTTCGTGCTGGAGGAGAATTACGCATCAACCTTCGACTAGCTCCAGTGACGACAACCACAGCGCTATACTCTGCGGCTAAATTTTAGAATCGGACTACAAGGACTCGCCCATGAAAGCGTTCGGCAAAATCCTGGGGCTAGTGCTTCTCGGGCTGTTGCTGATCATTGTGGCTCTAGGCTTTGCCTTGACCCACCTCTTCGATCCCAACGACTACAAAGACGAGATTCGCCAGCTTGCACGCGACAAAGCCCACGTTGAGCTAACACTCAATGGCGATATTGGATGGAGCCTGTTCCCCTGGCTGGGGCTGGAGCTGCATGAAGCCAGCATCGCTACGCTGAACAACCCGAAAGTCGCATTTGCCGATTTGCAGATGCTTGGACTGTCGGTTCGCGTCCTGCCCCTGCTACGCCGCGAAGTGCAAATGAGCGATGTACGTGTCGAAGGCCTCAACCTGATTCTGAGCCGCGATGAAAACGGCCATGGCAACTGGGAAGACATCGGCAAACCGTTGCCGACGGCAGCCACCGCGCCCGCCGACGGCGCGCCCTCCGCACCTGCCGGTGACAGCACCGCCAAGGCCGACAGCAAGGCCGACGCCAACGAGCGCCCGGTCAAACTGGATATCGACAGCCTGACCGTCAACAACGCCCGCGTTCAATACAGTGATGCGCGCAGCGGCCAGACGATCAGCGCTGAAAGCATCCAACTGAGCACCGGCGCCGTGCACGAAGGGGTCAATATTCCGCTGAAAATGACCGCTTTCGTAAGCACCGCGCAACCCGCGCTCAAGACCCGTACCGAGCTCAGCGGCGAGCTGCGTTTCGACCGTCGCCTCAAGCGCTATCAGTTCGAAGACATGAAGCTTAGCGGCGAAGCGTCGGGTGAACCTCTGCAAGGCAAGACCATGACCTATGCAGCCCAAGGCCAGTTGCTGGTCGACCTGGCCGCCAATGTCGCCGAATGGAATGGCCTGAAACTCTCGGCCAACCAGCTGCGCGCCCTGGGCGAACTGAACGTGCGCGATCTGGACAAGACCCCGCAACTGACGGGTGGCCTGTCCATTGCCCAGATCGACCTGCGCACCTTCCTCGACAGCATCGGCCGCACCCTGCCGGCCACCGCGGACGCCACTGCGCTGAGCAAGTTCGAGATGGTCACCCGCCTGCAAGGCAGCCCTAACAGCCTGGCGCTGGAAGACCTGGCCGTAAAACTGGATGAAAGCACCTTCAGCGGCCGCCTGGCCGTGGAAGACTTCGCCAAGCAAGCCCTGCGTATGCAACTCAAAGCCGACAAGTTCGATGCCGACCGCTACATGCCGGCCAAGAGCGAAGCCGCCGCCAGCGCCACGGCTGCGCGCCAGGCCGAGGTCAAGAGCAAGGAACAGAGCGCCCTGGCCAGTGCCGGCAACACCCCGCTGCCCGACGCCCCAACTCAGGTGGCCTGGAGCAGCGACAAACTGTTGCCGGTCGATCGCCTGCGCCAACTCGACCTGCAGGCAGACCTGAGCTTCGGCCAACTGACGCTGGAAAAGCTGCCCATCGACAATGCCCATCTCAAGACCCAGGGCCAAGGTGGCCTGATCACCCTTGAAACCCTGCGCGGCGGCCTCTACGACGGCGACTTCGAAACCAAGGGCACCCTCGACGTGCGCCCGGCAGTTCCGCAGATAGGTCTCAACACCAAGGTCAATCGGGTACCGGTCGAACACTTCATCAAGAGCCAGACTGAAACCCCACCGGTCAAAGGCCTGCTGACCCTGAGCAGCAGCCTGACCGCCACCGGCAACAGCCAGAAGGCACTGGTCGATACCCTCAACGGCAATGCCAGCTTCGTTATCAACGACGGCATCCTGGTCAACGCCAACCTTGAACAGCAACTCTGCCAGGCCATCGCCACCCTCAACCGCAAGGCATTGAGCGGTGAGCCACGCGGCAAGGACACACCGTTCCAGGAGCTCAAGGGCAGCCTGGTACTGCGCAACGGCGTAGCCAGCAACCCGGACCTCAAGGCGCGTATTCCCGGCCTTACCGTCAACGGTCATGGCGATCTCGATCTGCGCGTGCTGGGTATGGACTACCGCGTGGGCGTGATCGTTGAAGGCGACAAACGTGAGATGCCGGATCCGGCCTGCCAGGTCGGCCAGCGCTACGTCGGCCTGGAGTTGCCACTGCGTTGCCGTGGCCCCCTGGAGCTGGGTGCCAAGGCCTGCCGCCTGGACAAGGAAGGCCTGGGCAAAGTTGCAGCCAAGCTTGCCGGCGACAAAGTCAGCGAAAAACTCAGCGACAAGATCGATGAGAAACTCGGTGACAAGGTCAGCCCTGAACTCAAGGACGCGCTGAAGGGGCTGTTCAAGCGATGAGCCCCGAGCAGTTTTCCAGCGCCGTGCTGGAGTGGTACGACCGTAATGGCCGACATGACCTGCCCTGGCAACAGGGCATCACCCCTTATCGGGTGTGGGTTTCGGAGATCATGCTGCAACAGACCCAGGTCAGCACCGTGCTCAACTACTTCGACCGCTTCATGCAAGCGTTGCCGACCGTAGAGGCACTGGCCGCAGCGCCGGAAGATGAAGTGCTGCACCTGTGGACGGGCCTGGGCTATTACACCCGGGCGCGCAACCTGCAGAAGACCGCGAAAATCGTCGTCGAACACTACGGCGGCGAATTTCCGCGCGATGTCGAAAAGCTCACCGACCTGCCGGGCATCGGCTTATCCACAGCCGGGGCCATTGCCAGTATCAGCATGGGCCTGCGTGCGCCGATCCTCGACGGCAACGTTAAACGCGTGCTGGCCCGCTACACCGCCCAGGAAGGCTACCCGGGCGAACCCAAGGTGGCCAAAGAGCTGTGGGCCAATGCCGAACGCTATACCCCGCACGCCAGAGTCAACAACTACACCCAGGCGATGATGGACCTGGGCGCCACCCTGTGCACCCGCAGCAAGCCCAGTTGCCTGTTGTGCCCACTCAAAGTTGGCTGCGAAGCACACTTGTTGGGTCAGGAGATTCGCTACCCGATCCCCAAGCCTCGCAAGGAGCTGCCACAACGCCGCACACTGATGCCGCTACTGGCCAACGGCCAAGGTGCCGTCCTGCTTTATCGTCGTCCCTCCACGGGGCTGTGGGGTGGTTTGTGGAGCTTGCCGGAGCTGGAGCAGGTGGAACAGCTCGACGACCTCGCAGATCAGCACGGCCTTACCCTTATCACTCGCCAGGCGCTGGACGGCCTGACTCACACCTTCAGCCATTTCCAGCTGGCCATCGAGCCCTGGCTGGTCCGGGTCGATGACTCCCGGGCCGACATGGTCGAGCCCGACTGGCTCTGGTATAACCTCGCCACCCCGCCGCGCCTGGGCCTTGCTGCCCCGGTCAAAAAGCTGCTCAAACGCGCGGCCGATGTTTTGATTGCAGGAGAGTCGTGATGACCCGCACCGTAATGTGCCGCAAATACAACGAAGAACTTCCAGGCCTGGAGCGTCCACCGTACCCGGGCGCCAAGGGTCAGGACATCTACGAGCATATCTCGCAGAAGGCCTGGGCCGATTGGCAGAAGGAACAGACCATGCTGATCAACGAGAAGCGCCTGAACATGATGAACGCCGAGGACCGCAAATTCCTCCAGGGCGAGATGGACAAGTTTTTCTCCGGCCAGGAATACGAAAAGGCCGAAGGCTACGTTCCACCTGCCGAATAACCCCCAAAAACCGTAAGCGACGGAATTAATTTAAAAAATTTTCAAAAAGTGTTTGACCTAAACCTGAAAAAGCCTTTTAATGCGCCCCGTTGCCCAGATAGCTCAGTCGGTAGAGCAGGGGATTGAAAATCCCCGTGTCGGCGGTTCGATTCCGTCTCTGGGCACCAAAATACCGAGAAACCCCAAGGAACAATGTGTCCTTGGGGTTTTTTATTGCCTGCGATTTAATGGCAGCTGGACCATGGCGCTTCGGCAGCGTGATTGAAAGGAGTCCAACGGACTTTCGGTACCGACCCCAAAACTGGGTAGTTTTAATCTAATTTGAATTGTCAGCTTGAGAGCCTCCCTCAGACAAGCTGAGACGTCGGCAATACAGGCCCGCCCAGCATAGCCCTTCCGCTTCCCCTGGCACACCACAGGGCCTCTGAGCACTCTCGACCGCCCTTCACTCCAGACACTTACAAGTCACGCTGCATGCGCGGCACGCATAAACCAGCCCCTGGAGTCGAACATCAGGACAAAATACTGGACTTCCGATGCAACCGGGGAAATGCACCGACTTGCCCACCCATTTGCATTCGACTGATTAGTCATATGCATAGACTTTGACCATTACCCTTCGTGGCCCTGACCGGCAGAGATCGACCAAAACCTGCCTTTCAGGAGCGATCGTTTTTGGCCTAAATACCTCTTGCTGGAATCCGCCTCAGGAGATGACAGCCCCATCCTGAATCAGGCACCCTGTTAACTAGTCATTAACTCTCTTCGGCAAATACCATGCAATTTACAGTTCCAACGAATGGCGATCCCATCGAAATTGATGTAGTGCAAGGAACATCTGTTGTCTTTGTAGGAGCTAATGGGAGTGGCAAGACTCGACTCGCAATTCATATAGAAGCATTTGGAGGGGAAAGCGCCCATCGAATTTCGGCACATCGCGCACTCACACTGAATCCTGGCGTTCCGAAAATCCGTGAAAGGCAAGCGTTAGCGGGATTGAGGTTCGGTCATCCAGACGAGAGTGCAGCCTTATACCATCGCACGGGGTCTCGCTGGCAATCGAAAGAAGCCAGCGCGCTACTGAACGATTTCGACTATGTACTCCAGGCGATGTTTGCCGAACAGTCGCGAACCTCCCTCGAAACTCATAAGAGTGTACGGGACGGAAAGAACCTGGCGGCTAACGATACGAAATTCGAGAAACTTCAGAAAATTTGGCAGCTCTTGTTACCGCACCGCGTTCTCGAAATCAGTGGTGATGATATTCAAGTGATATCACCTACTACTGGGGCTACGTACAGCGCAACCGACATGAGTGACGGAGAGCGGGCAATTTTCTACTTAATTGGCCAAGTTTTGGTTGCAGCGGAAAATTCCGTGCTCATCGTAGATGAGCCTGAATTGCATGTTCACCGTTCGATCATGAACAAGCTATGGGATCATCTTGAAAGCGCCCGCCCCGACTGCGCCTTTGTGTTTATCACACATGACCTAGAGTTCGCTGCTGGCCGAGTAGGTCAAAAATTTGTGATCCGCGACTATAATTCCGTAGGACCACGCTGGACCATCGATACGGTGCCCACCGACACCGGTTTCACTGAAGAAATCACCACCTTACTTCTCGGTAGCCGTCGGCCAATTCTTTTCGTTGAAGGCGATGCCAAGAGTCTTGATAAAGCAGTTTATCGATGCGCTTACCCTCAATGGACTGTTGTGCCACGCGGCTCGTGTCAAGAAGTTGTACACGCTGTAACAACGTTGAGAGCTAACACCGAGCTCACACGCGTCCAATGCGCAGGGATTATTGATGCCGATGGCTACGACACCACGGACATCGATGCCTTCGAACAAATGGGTGTGGCCGTTTTACCGGTATCAGAAATTGAAAATCTGTTTTTGCTCCCCGAAATCAGTCGGGAAATCGCAAACGCCGAGCACCTAGCCCCTGAAGAAATTGAAGTGCGCCTTGACGGGCTTAAGGATGACATTCTAACTCTGGCAGGCCAGTCTGATCTAACTGATCGGGTTGTGCGGATGTACTGTATGCGGCGTATTGATCGCGCACTCAAGAAAACTGATCTCAGCAAGCAAGATTCGATCGAAGGGATGAAAAACGCCTACATCCTGCAGACTCAAAGCATAGATATCACAGCAATTGCCAAAGAGCGTCGAACCAGAATTGAGACCGCAATCGCTCAAGGTGATATTCCAACTCTCCTGTCTTTATTCGATAATAAAGGAATGCTGGCTAAAGCTTCCAGTCGCTTAAAAAACACTAGCCGCGCCCCGTTTGAAGCGTGGCTGGCAAGAGTGCTTCTTAATAATAAGGTGCCCGGACTCGTCAAAGCTTTGCGAGACGTACTGCCGGAAATAGCACTACCCTACTGACCTGCCGGTTAACCTGACTCTGTCACCCTGGGGCAGACGCTAGAAGCCGCGATCGGAGACTGCTCTCGACGATGACCGCTTCTGGTCGTTTTCTGCCTCTCACCACAGGCAGAAAGCAGCCAAAAGCGGACTGTGGCTTAGCGGTGTAGGAAATTTTTCAGTAAAGTGTACACCTCTGCTTAGTTAGTGACCCAAGCTGAGGGAGATCGTTATCATTAAACAAAAATGTGTGCCAGCTTCTCTCGTGATCTCTCAAGCTCCTGGTGTGTAACTTGAATTTGTGACGACTACGGAAAATTACCTTTTACGAACTGCATGCCTGCAAATGCCTCCTGATCAGCTTTATTGCTTACAGGCTTTAAAAGCCTCTTACATTGAATTGCCACCGTTATATTATTTTTCCATTGCAGACCGTTTTATTGACCTGCCTTAAAGACGACAACGGTAGCTAAAGATACATATGGCCCCCAATACTCCAGTGAGACTGATCTAAAGATCCGTAGTCAGCATGGACTGGTCGCGCTGGCATCTGGTGACCAGCGTACCTTTCTCCTGTAGCAAGGTAGCCTCCATAAGCCAGAAGAGACTCAGCGGAGAGAAAGAGAAGTGAGATGCCCCTAAAACTGCCCAAAAGAACGATAGATCTTGCGATATCATAATGATGGCAGCATGATTATCGGTGCCATAAGCTTCGCCATAGAGTACATATCGATCACAGCTTTTTAGGGACAGAAAATGCTGGGAAAAATTTTTAAAACCTTATTAGTTCCAAGCATCCGCACCACTATTAATCCAACATTCAAATTTACTTCAACAAAGCGAACGGAGCGAAGCCTTGCAAAAACATTCATCTGTGCAGGCTTGGGCAAAGAGGCCGATCTTGTACCGGGCTGCATAGTCGTCTGTGACCTTGCGGGAAGCTTTGCAGATCACACGGGAATATATATTGGACAAAATAATCGAATTGTAGAGCGAAACGGTGACGGAAAAATTAAAAAAGTCACTCCACACGCCTTTATGAACTCCCATGGACTTCGAACGGGCATAACCCTTTATGCCGCCTATTCCAATGGAAAAATAATTAGCAGCCCGGAAATCTCTGATAGAGCTAGTGCCGCAGTGGGCAATAAAAGCGGATACAATTTAATTTTCAACAACTGCCACCGCTTCACGGCTTATTGTGCTACAGGCGTCGAACACTCAGTGACCACTTTCGATTCGCTTACAACAATTCTGGAAGAAATATTCCCTAATCTCCGCTGGGTCCCCGTAAAAGACCAGTATACAAAGAAATAGTGCATTAAGTGCCCTCGGATCATTATGTACAAAACTCATAATCCGATCGCTGACTACACATTCCTGAGGCTTGGCTCCTTTCCTAGCCTTCACCGTTGACGTACCATTGCGCATGGACCCTGACATTGAACAATTTATTCGAATATGCCAGCAAGGAACTCAGTACAGATGCCTTCCTAGCTTGGCTCTTCAAAGAACTGGATGAAAATCCGGACATCAGCCTATATCGCTCACATGTGTTCAATGCTTTGGGGTTCACCAAAGAGGGCGAAACGCCCGTTAACATTCACTCAAAATTACAGTCCGGCAGTGTTGATTTAATGCTGAGCTTTGACGTGAACGACGAGCGCCGCAATATTTTATTTGAGAATAAAACTTCATCAACCATTCACTCAGATCAACTTAACACTTACCAAAAACGCTTCCCCGACTGTTACAAATATATTTACTTCAAAATCGGCTATATCGACACATTGGAACGACAGAGCTTAGGGAAGTATGAGCTCATCTCCGCCCATGACTTTTATAATACCGTTAGCTTCTTAGCTAACTTCCATCCAATCATTCATCAATACTGCGCTTTTCTAAAGGACAATTGGATTTCCAAGGAAGAAGAAGCCCTAAAAAACCTAGCGGCTTCGTGTCCTGACGCGTTCAAAAGCGCCATAGGCCAACGACACTTCATCGGTGAACTCTATGAGCAATTGAAGGGCAGTGATGCTTGTTTGAAATTCAAGAAAGGGGTAAATAAAAACGGTTCCCCATGGACTCAGCTAGATTTTTGCCAACGAAAGAACTACTACGAGGAAAAAAACGAAACGTTGTTTTGGAGAGTTGACTCCCGCTCCGGGAGAACCTACCTACGCATCAACCAGTACGCTGCTGTCCCCAAGGACGGTCTTGACATTGCTGCCCACAAAAAACGGCGCCTACAAGCACTGCGCAAGCTAGCAGCAAACATCAGCAAGCCTTACGACTTAAAGCCTGGCAAGCTTTCAAACAAGGGAGTGAGAGAAAGCGAGGTCATCATTTTTTTCTTTGACGAGAACCCTTACAGCCGCCTCAAAGAGCTCATTCCAGAATTCACCACCAATTTTCAGGCCCTGTACTACCAACTGGAATAGCATTTCTTGCTGGCTCAAAAGTCACGCGGTGCGCGCGGTGCATGGAAACGCAGCGGCAATCAGCTCACCCCGCTCCGGTGCTCCTCCGGACCGTACGGAACACTTTCAAGCCATCTGGCCCGTTTCTGGCCGGTGTTTACCGCCCCGTCTTTGAGATAGGCCCAGGAAAACCAGCCGTTTGCCAAACGGGTAAGGACTTTCACAGGTTTTGAAAATCCCGTGTCGGCGGTTCGATTCCGTCTCTGGGTACCACCTTTCGCTTTCAGGTGGTGTCAGCATCATCTGAAACACATAAAAAACCCGCCTTCGAGCGGGTTTTTTATTGCCTGAAATTCCCGCCCCTTTCCTGATTAGCCCAACTCACGCCGCAGCTACAAGCCGACCGGCGCATACCGCCTGCACACCTTAAGCCCTCAATGGAACAACGGGGTTGCGCACTCGTCGCTTCAACGCGGCTGAAACTTTAGGTTTGGGCGAGAAACCCCAAGGCTTTTGACCAACATCAGTACCTTCTCGCCGCACACTCGTATGCTATTTGGTGGAAATTCGAAAAAACCAACAGGCCCACCTACATGAGCGAAGAATCCACAGCCCTGCCTCTGCCCGTGCCGACCCCAGATACTTCGGCCAACACCAGCCCCGCCCCGGCCAAGCCTGCAACCCCACGCCCACGGCGCGCGCGCACCACCCGCAAACCAGCCGTAGCAGCCGCTGAAAGCGAAATCGTCGCGATCAGCCAGCAACCTGCCGCTCTCAAGGTCGCGTCCGCCCCACGCGGCTCCAACGAAGACAGCACCGCAGCGAAGCTACCGGCCAGTTACCCCTACCGCACACGTATGCGCCGGGGAGAATACGATAAGGCCAAGCACGATTTGCAGATCGAACTGCTCAAGGTGCAGAGCTGGGCCAAGGAAACCGGCCAGCGTATCGTCGTACTGTTCGAAGGCCGGGACGCAGCGGGTAAAGGTGGCACGATCAAACGCTTCATGGAGCACCTGAACCCGCGCGGCGCACGTATCGTTGCCCTGGAGAAGCCTTCCGAACAGGAAAAGGGCCAGTGGTACTTCCAGCGCTACATCCAGCATTTGCCCACCGCCGGTGAAATGGTCTTCTTCGACCGCTCCTGGTACAACCGCGCCGGTGTCGAGCGAGTGATGGACTTCTGCTCGCCACTGCAATACCTCGAGTTCATGCGCCAGGCCCCCGACCTCGAACGCATGCTGTGCAATTCCGGCATTCTGCTGTTCAAGTACTGGTTCTCGGTAAACCGCGAAGAGCAACTGCGCCGCTTCATCTCGCGTCGTGACGACCCGCTCAAGCATTGGAAGCTGTCGCCCATCGATATCAAGTCGCTGGACAAGTGGGACGAATACACCGCTGCCAAGGAAGCGATGTTCTTCCACACCGACACCGCTGATGCGCCATGGACGGTCATCAAGTCCGACGACAAGAAGCGTGCGCGCATCAACTGCATACGCCACTTCCTGCATTCGCTGGACTATCCCGGCAAGGACCTGCGCGTGGCCCACCAGCCCGATCCGCTACTGGTTGAGCGTGCGGCGCGGGTGCATGCCGAGGAAGACCGTGGCGAGCTGGTACAGCCTGCCTGAGCGAGGCCGTCGGATACACTTGGGTTTCTTTGCGAACTAGGCTTCAATACGCAAAATTTTTTGACTCAGGATTCACCGATGGCCTCTAACAGCAAGCAGCAGAAACGCGCCAAGCGCGCCGCCAACAAGGCTCGTGAAAACCGTATGGTGCGTAGTGGCCAGGCAGTGAAGAGCAGCGGCGAAAGCTCCAGCGCCAGCGTCGAGCAGGTATTCAACAAGGCCATGAACTCGGGCAGCTACACCGCCCTATTCGAAAAAATGAAGCAAGCCCAGGAAGACGGGCTTGTTTCGTTGATTTCGGTGTTCCTGGTCGACCCACTGCTGGCCCTGGTACTCAAAGGCCACAAGGAAGAACACGCCACCGACTACATCGTCATGGTCTTCACGGCCTACCGCCAATGGCTGGATGGCGCCGACGAAGCCACCACCATGGCCTGGCTGGAAAGTGACGAGTTCCAGCAAGCCTACATTTCTGCCTCTGAAGCCGTGGCCAAGACCCAGCAGAAAATGTATGGCTAACACTCGGACCTGCTCGCGATAAGGCCGCCACAGGCCTGCGTGCAATGCCCAATAAAAAGGCCGCGATCTCTTCAGATCGCGGCCTTTTTACATTTCAGCTAAATCAGTTGTTCAGCACCGCACGCCCCGCCGCCTCGGCTTTGCGCTTGCGCGCCACCAGCAGACCTGCCGCTACCACCGCTATGGACAGCAAGCCGGTGGCGACGATTTCGATACGGTGATCCGGACGGATCAGCATCACGGTGAGAATGCCCACGATGAAGGCGATGGTCGCCCAGGTCAGGCCCGGGAACAGCCACATCTTGAACGCGATTTTCTCGCCACGCGCCATACGCTGGCGACGCATGCGCAGTTGCGATACGGCGATTACCAGATATACCAGCAAGGCAATGGCGCCGGAGCTTGCCAGCAAGAACTCGAACACCGCAGCAGGCGCCACATAGTTGGCAAATACAGTCAGAAATGCCGCCGCAGTCGACAGCACCACCGCAACGTACGGGGTGCCGCTGGAAGTGGTGCGCTGGGCCATGGCCGGGGCATCACCACGCTTGCTCAGGGAGAAGAGCATGCGCGAAGAGGTGTAAAGCGCCGAGTTCAGGCAGCTGGTTACCGCGATCAAGACAACGACGTCGACGATCAGCTTGGCGTTCGGAATGCCCATCAGGTTCAGCACAGTCTGGTACGAGCCCACTTCAGCCAAGTCGCTGTGGTTCCATGGCACCAGTGCCACCACCAGGAAGATCGACACGAGATAGAACAGGAAGATCCGCCAGATCACCGAATTGGTGGCCTTGGTGATCTGCTTGCCTGGATCCTTGGACTCGGCGGCAGCAATAGTGACGATCTCGGTGCCCATGAACGAAAACATGGTGGTCAGCATTGCAGCCAATACCGCGCCGAGGCCATTAGGCATGAAGCCCTGGGTGTCGAACAGATGGCTGACGCCACTGACCTGACTACTGGGCAGGAAACCGAACACCGCTGCCAGGCCAAGAATGATGAAGCCAATGATCGCGACCACTTTGAGCAAGGCGAACCAGAACTCGAATTCACCGTAGTTCTTCACGCTGAACAGGTTGGTAGCGGTTAGCAGCAGGGTGATCACCAGTGTAAATACCCAGATGCCTACATCAGGGAACCAAGCATGCAGAATGGTTGCGGCGGCGTTGGCCTCAAGCGGAATCACCAGCACCCAGAACCACCAGTACAGCCAACCAATGGTAAAACCAGCCCAATGGCCGATAGCCCTGTCGGCATAGGTGGAAAACGATCCGGTGTCCGGGGAAGCAATGGCCATCTCGGCCAACATGCGCATCACCAGAACAACCAAGGTGCCGGCAGCAGCATAGGCCAGCAATACCGCGGGACCTGCCTGGGCGATGGCATGGCCAGAACCCACGAACAAACCAGCACCGATTACACCCGCAATAGACAGCATGGTGACATGCCGTTGTTTGAGCCCCTGAGCGAGGTCATTGGAATTGTGCGTACCGCTCATAAAACTACCTTTGAAGGGAGTGGCTTTCTACATCCTGATTTCGTCAGGCGCACACTTCGCAAAGCGTGCTACATCCTGTTGGCGGTGGATAAGGCAATAAATGCGCCAGCAACACGACCGTTCGTAGCCGCAACTGCTCAGGCCGCGGAAATAAAGGGCTCTATGTCTTTGCTGCCAAGACATGACCGAAAGGCCATCAAATCACAACGGAAAAACACGATTACTGAAATACCCACTTACAAATACCCAGGTGCACCAAAACCTGTCGGCGGTAACACCTCGCGCACATTTTTTGCGCAAAAAGGCGCAACCCACAGGCGCAACCATTTGCCGCACTTACGCGCCCAAGCGGTGCCCGAGGGCAGAAACGACTTTCCAGCACCGGCCAAAACTGGCACCATCGCGCCTTTTTTCATCAAGGCTCCGGCCCTGGAAACGAGGGAAGTGGTCATCGGCGCGACAGTCCGCTGCAGCGATGCGACACTTGCCCTCTTGGCAACTGCTTGCCCCTCCCGACCTTGTTGGCTGTCATTCCGCCGCTATGCTAGCTTGGCGCAGCCAGGAAGGCCGCCAACAAGCAGGAGCGCACCAGAACACATGAGGACCGCACATGGCTGAGGCCACGCCCGCGCTGGAAATCCGCAACCTGCACAAACGCTACGGCGACCAGGAGATCCTCAAGGGCATCTCGCTGACCGCCCGCGATGGCGATGTGATCTCGATCCTGGGATCCTCCGGCTCCGGCAAGTCCACTCTGCTGCGCTGCATCAATCTGCTGGAAAACCCGCACCAGGGTCAGATCCTGGTCGCCGGTGAAGAGCTGCGTTTGAAAGCGGCGAAAAACGGCGACCTGGTAGCCGCCGACAACAAGCAGATCAATCGCCTGCGCAGCGAGATCGGCTTCGTGTTCCAGAATTTCAACCTGTGGCCGCACATGAGCATCCTCGACAACATCATCGAGGCGCCCCGGCGCGTGCTCGGCCAAAGCAAGGCCGAGGCCATCGAGCATGCCGAAGCACTGCTCAACAAAGTGGGGATCCACAACAAGCGCCACAGCTACCCGGCCGAACTTTCCGGCGGCCAGCAGCAGCGCGCAGCCATTGCCCGCACCCTGGCAATGAAACCCAAGGTCATACTGTTCGACGAACCGACCTCGGCGCTGGATCCGGAAATGGTCCAGGAAGTGCTTAACGTTATCCGTGCCCTCGCCGAAGAAGGCCGTACCATGCTACTGGTTACACACGAAATGGGCTTCGCCCGCCAGGTGTCCAGTGAAGTTGTCTTCCTGCACCAAGGGTTGGTCGAAGAGCAGGGAACGCCGCAGCAGGTTTTCGAAAACCCGACCTCGGCGCGTTGTAAACAATTCATGTCCAGCAACCGCTAACGGAGCAACACGCATGCAGAACTATAAGAAATTCCTCCTGGCCGCTGCCGCCACGCTGGTGTTCTCGGCCAATGCCATGGCTGCCGAGAAACTGAAGATGGGCATCGAAGCGGCCTACCCGCCGTTCAACAACAAGGATGCCAGTGGCCAGGTCGTAGGTTTCGACAAAGACATCGGCGACGCCCTGTGCGCCAAGATGAAGGCTGAATGCGAAGTCGTCACCTCCGATTGGGATGGCATCATTCCAGCCCTGAACGCCAAGAAGTTCGACTTCATCGTCTCGTCGCTGTCGATCACCGACGAGCGCAAGCAAGCCGTTGACTTCACCGACCCGTACTACTCGAACAAACAGCAGTTCATCGCCCCGAAAAACGTCGATTTCAAAACCGACGACGCGTCGCTCAAAGGCAAGACCCTGGGCACCCAGCGCGCCACCCAGGCGGCAATCTGGCTGGACGATCACGGCGGCATGGATGGCAACTTCAAGGTCAACCTCTACGACACCCAGGAAAACGCCTACCTGGACCTCACCTCGGGTCGTGTAGACGCCCTGCTGGCCGACAAATACGCCAACTACGACTGGCTGAAGTCCGATGCCGGCAAGAACTACGAGTTCAAAGGCGAGCCAGTGAACGAGAGCGACAAGGTCGGCATCGCTGTGCGCAAAGGTGACAACGAACTGCGCAACAAGCTGAACGCTGCACTGAAGGAAATCGTTGCCGACGGCACTTACAAGAAGATCAACGACAAGTACTTCCCTTTCAGCATCTATTGATTCGCCCCGACCGGCGTCGCCCCTGCGGCGATGCCGGTCCCTTGAACAAACCTGCCCATGAATATTGATCTATACGGATTCGGTCCGGCCCTGTTAGCCGGGACGCTGATGACCGTTAAACTTGCGTTGTCAGCCCTGTGTCTGGGTCTGGTACTGGGGCTGCTTGGCGCCCTGGCGAAAACCTCACCGTACAAACCCCTGCAATGGCTGGGTGGCTTTTACTCCACGCTGGTGCGTGGCGTGCCCGAACTGCTCTGGGTGTTACTGATTTACTTCGGCACCGTCAGCATGATGAATCAGCTTGGCGAAGCCCTGAATATTCCGGGCCTTGAGCTCAGCGCCTTCTCTGCGGGCGTGATTGCCCTGGGCCTGTGCTTCGGCGCCTATGCCACCGAAGTCTTCCGTGGTGCGATCCTGGCGATCCCCAAGGGCCATCGTGAAGCGGGCCTGGCCCTGGGCCTGTCCAAAGGCCGGATCTTCTCGAAACTCATCCTGCCGCAGATGTGGCGCATCGCCCTTCCCGGCCTCGGCAACCTGTTCATGATTCTGATGAAAGACACCGCACTGGTATCGGTGATCGGCCTGGAAGAAATCATGCGTCACTCACAAATCGCAGTGACTGTGAGCAAGCAGCCATTCACCTTCTACATGGTTGCCGCCATCATCTACCTGGCGCTAACCGTACTGGCAATGACCGGCATGCACTTCTTGGAAAAACGCGCCGCACGCGGCTTCGCGAGGGCCAACCAATGAACTGGGAAGTCATTATCAAGTGGCTGCCACGGCTTGCCCAAGGCGCCACACTGACCTTGGAGCTGGTGGCAATCGCCGTTATCGCCGGCCTGATCATTGCCATTCCGCTTGGTATCGCGCGCTCATCGCGGCACTGGTATGTACGCGCCCTGCCTTACGGCTACATCTTCTTCTTCCGTGGTACGCCACTGCTGGTGCAACTGTTCCTGGTGTATTACGGCCTGGCCCAGTTTGAAGTGGTGCGCAATAGCTCCCTCTGGCCATACTTGCGCGACCCGTTCTGGTGCACGGTGCTGACCATGACCCTGCACACCGCGGCCTACATCGCCGAGATTCTGCGCGGCGCCTTGCAGGCCATTCCGCGCGGTGAAATCGAGGCGGCGCGGGCGCTGGGCATGTCCAGAGCCAAGGCGCTGTTCTACATCATGCTGCCGCGCGCCGCGCGCATCGGCCTGCCGGCGTACAGCAACGAAGTGATCCTGATGCTCAAGGCCAGTGCCCTGGCCAGTACCGTAACCCTGCTGGAACTGACCGGCATGGCGCGGACCATCATCGCCCGCACCTACCTGCCGGTAGAGATCTTCTTCGCTGCAGGGCTGTTCTACCTGCTGATCTCCTTCCTGCTGGTGCAAGGCTTCAAGGTGCTTGAACGCTGGCTGCGCGTCGACGCCTGCCAGGGTCGCTAAACCTGTATAACGGGGCTGATCACAGCCCCGTTCGCTTGACTGCCTATGACCACGCCCCGCCCGCTAACAGATACGCACATGCTTGGCCGCTTCCAGGCCCTGGACAGCTTTCTGCGCGAGCATCAAGCGCTTTGGCGCCCCCGCCCCTTCACCCAGCTGCAATTGCCCTGGGAAAGCGAGCACCCAGCCTTGGCGAACTGGTTAAGGCAACGCTCGTTGAGCGAGGCAGAGGCGGCGCACAACCACCCCGAGCTTTTGCCCGCACCCCAGCCATTCCCGCAGTTGGCGCAGTTGGCACACCAGTTGTCCGAAGTCGGCGAGCTACCTGCCATCGAACTGCACTCAGCAAGCCATCGCCTGAATGTGGATGTGCCTGGTCGCAAGTGGCAGCAGATTGAGGCGTTCGCCAGCCACCTGGCGTTCAACCACGAACCACGACACTGGCTCGACTGGTGCTCCGGCAAGGGCCACCTTGGCCGACGGCTACTGCAAGCCGAGCGGCACAAGCTGACCTGCCTGGAATACGACCCTGCACTGGTACAAGCCGGCCATGCCCTCAGCGAGCACCATGGCCTACCGAGCCAGCACTTGCTGCAAGACGTGATGGCAGAGGAAACCTGCCGCCAGTTGGGCAGCGAACATACGGCGGTGGCCCTGCATGCCTGCGGCGACCTGCATGTGCGCTTGATCAAACTGGCCAGTCAGCAAGGTTGTCGACAACTGGCCATTGCCCCGTGCTGCTACAACCGCATACAGGCCGCGCACTACCAGCCGTTGTCTGGCGCCGCGATTGCCTCGGGGTTGCAGCTTTCAATCGATGATCTTGGCCTGCCATTGAGTGAAACCGTCACCGCCGGCGCGCGGGTACGCCGCCAGCGCGACGAATCGATGGCCAGGCGCCTGGGCTTTGATCTGCTGCAGCGTCAGCTGCGGGGTGTCGATGAGTACCTGCCGACACCATCATTACCGGTCAGTTGGCTGCACAAGTCGTTCGCTGACTACTGCCAGGAGCTGGCAGCACTCAAAGGCCTGACCATCGACCCCATACCAGACTGGGCTAGCTTGCAGGCCCTGGGTTGGCAGCGTCTGGCCGAGGTCCGTAACCTTGAGCTGCTGCGCAATCTGTTCCGTCGCCCCCTCGAGATATGGCTAGTATTGGACCGCGCCCTGTACCTGCAAGAGCAAGGCTACCGGGTGCAGTTGGGGGTGTTCTGTGACCAGCCACTGACGCCGCGCAATCTGATGCTGCTGGCCGAACGCCACTGACTTCGACAACTGTGCGCAGCCTGTGGATAAGTCTGTGGGCAACCTTTTGAAAACACCCTCAAAAACCTTGGATCCAAACGCTTTCAGCGATTGATCGTTTTTTGCTCAGCGGTTTATCGCCAGCAAAAACAGCTATTTGCGCAAAGACCAAAGGAACGCCTCGAGCCGACATACGCGCGGCCCTGCTGGCACGCGCCTTGTGCATAAGCGTTCCAGCAAATAGCTCTAAGCAGCAAAATCAGGCCAGTTTCAGCAGACTCATACCCGCCAGCAACAGCAGCAAGCCCAACCAGCCTCGCCCGGCCAAGCGCTGGCCAAAAAGTGCCCACCCCATGGCCACGGTGGCGAGAATGCCGAACCCACCCCAAATGGCATAAGCGAGCGACAGTTCAATATCGCGAACAGCCTGGGCCAACGCGGTAAACGCCGCCAGCACACAAAGAATCGAAACGATCCCCAGGCCGCGCTTGCGAAAACCATCGGAATACTTGAGCAACAGGTTGGCGATAACTTCGAGCACGATCGCCAGGCCAAGCCAAGCGAAAGGAATCCAATTCATGCTTAGCATGGCAGCGCCTCCCTGTTGCGCTCGGCAGATGCTGGGCGGGTACCAGACTTGATCAGCAAGATACCGGCAATCATCACACCCAGGCCGGCGGCCTTGAGCAAGCCCAGGCTTTCACCCAACCAGGTAACGCTGGCCAAGGTAATAAGCACGATGCCGATGCCTTCCCACAGCGCGTAGGCAACACCTACCGGCACGCGCTTAACGGCCAGCGCGAGGAAGAAATACGACAGGCCGATCATGACGTACATCAAGCCATGACCCAAAACCGGGTGCGCAGTGGCAGCGAATTTCATCGAAACGGTGCCAATCACCTCAGCGATGATGGCGATAAACAAATAGATCCAGGAACGCATGATGCCCTCCCACGGGCGAAACAAACCGGGCGCACAAGCGGCGACGGGTTACAGACAAAACCAAAGAAAAAGCTGTTTGTCGGGGGAGGCGCTAGAGACCGCCGGTCCAGTGATTTTCACAGGAAGCCAGACGAGAGGTGGGGAGCAGAAACGCTTTACTGTTCAACATAATGAACAACAAATTAGCTCAAGGCATCGCAAAAGTCAAATCGATAGAAAATTACTAATTAAATTTCGCGCCTTTTAAACCGTATCCAGGTGAAAGCCCTTAAAGGTTGCCGAAAGCTTCGTAAATTATATTTCCCAAGATCTTAGGACTATCCCTTCCCTCTGTGTGGATACGTTGCTACCGGAGCAGCTTGCCCCGCGATCGAGTCAAAACGTCACACCGCAGCTAAAACAACAATTAATTATTGTATTACGATAATTTCTAGAAAATAATGCCCACCGCTCAACATCGAACGGAGGCAAAACATGAACAGTAAAACAGTGGCCTATGCGCGCTCGCGTCTTCGAGTGATCGGCGCATTCGCCGCTCTACTTGCCTGGACGACTGCCGTCGTCGAATTCGGCAGCACAGCAATGCTGTGGATTTTCGACAAGGCCCAGATGCAGAGCGCTTACCTGCAAAGCTATGGCGACCAAATGCCATTGCTGCTGGCACCGGACTACCAACCCTCCATCCTGGCCCTGAGCCTGGTGCTGGCCCTGGAGTTGATCCCCAGCAGCCTATCGGTGCTGGCGTTGTTCTTCACCGGCTTGTTCTTCCTGCGCTTGTCCAAGGGTCAAACCTGGACAGCAGAAAACATCAAACTGCTGTGGTGGGTTGGCCTGCTGTGCATCTGCACACCGATGCTGTGGCCGGTGATCGGCACCCTCCAAGGCTTGGCATTTGCCATCGACCTGCCTGCGGGGGAAAGAAGCTTCAGCGTATCGATCGGTGTATCATCCGTGGCGGTTTACGAGATCATGAAAGGGATATTGCTCTGCGCCTTTTCACTCCTCATGCGTGACGCCAAAACCATCAGCGATGAACACAACTGTTATGTCTAGCTTCCCCCTATGCCGATAATCATCCGCCTTGACGTGGTCATGGCCAAAAACAAGATCCGCTCCAAGGATCTGGCCGAAATTATCGGGATTACGGAAGCGAACCTGTCGTTGCTGAAAAACGGCAAAATCAAGGGTTTCAAAATCGAGACCCTGGAGAAGCTCTGTCGCGCGTTGAACTGCCAGCCAGGTGATCTGCTGGAGTTCAGCGAGGAATGATCAAGGAACCAGCAACTCGTGAGCAATTCACTCAAGTGGCGCCCTGCGCTGCTGCTGACTGCCGTCCTGCTAGGCGGCTGCGGCCCTAGCTACACCTATAGATACTCGCCCCCACCCAGCATGATGGGCATGAACTGCATCAACAGTTGCGCCACCGAACGCAACCACTGCAAACAAATGGCGCGCCTGCAGGAAAACAGCGACCAGGCCCTGTACCAGGCCAACCTCAGAAGCTACCAGCACTGCCAGAACGGCAAGAGCAAAAAAGAAGCCCGCAAAAGCTGCTACTACCCCAGCTACCCGTACGGCAGCGGCTCAAGCTACAGCTGCGGCAACGATTACGACAGCTGCTACCAAAGCTGCGGCGGCACCATCCAGCGCATCCTCAACAAAGAATAAACCTGAAGAAAACGGAATTTACAGTGAACAAAATACATAGCCTTGCCTTACTCACCTTCATCCTCGCCCTGACCGGCTGCAGCAGCGCCAGCTACACCCCGGACTGGGAAATGCCAAAGATGCAGGTACTGGGCGACAACGGCCTGCCGGCACAGCCTTACATGCACTGCAACAAGCGTGGCTGCCACGACCACAAACCCATGCTTTTCGACCCGACCAAAGCCGAACCAGACGCCACCTCACTGCACCGTGGCTGGTAGCAAAACTGGCCGAAATACCTTTTAGAAACAAGTATTTCAAAGAATCGTGCAGAAGTAGTTTACAGACGCAAACTGATCGCTATAATGACGCCCCTATGCCGGTATAGCTCAGATGGTAGAGCAACTGACTTGTAATCAGTAGGTCCCGGGTTCGATTCCTGGTGCCGGCACCATTCAAGGTTCCATAGAAAGCTTTCAAAATCTCTGGAACCCCCGAAAAACCCGCCTTCTGGCGGGTTTTTTCGTTTTGGGGTTCCATCGGTTTCCGTCAGAAACTGGTGGATTCCGGCGGTTTTAGGGGTAATGTTAGGGGTAAGGTAATTCGATAAAGGGGGAGTACCCTTATGTCGCACACCACTGCTCCACTCTCCGATTCGGCTTGCCGCTCAGCCAAGCCCACCGACCGCGCCTACAAGCTTTTCGACGGCGACGGCCTCTACCTTCTAGTCCAGCCCAATGGCCGTAAAGGCTGGCGTCTCAGGTATGTAAAACCTGATGGACGCGAAGGACTGACCTCGTTCGGCAGCTACCCCGTGGTCGGCCTCGCCGATGCGCGCAACAAGCGCCTGGAGGTCAAGCGGATGCTGGCGAAAGGCATCGACCCTATCGAGACAAAACACCAAGCCAAGACGCAGGCCGCAATCAAAGGCCGAACCTTTGAAAGCGCTGCACTGGAATGGCACAAAGCGATGTCTGCCAAATGGGCACCGGGTCATGCCAAGACGGTTCTGAGCCGCCTCAAAACCCATGTCTTCCCGCTGATCGGCGCTCGCTCTATTGTCGATCTGGACACCCATGACCTGATGCAGCCTTTGGAAGCGATCCAGAAACGCGGCACAATTGACGTCGCTTTAAGGGTACAAAACTACCTGCAAAGCATCATGCGCGAGGCGAAGCGTTCTCGACAGATAGCGGCAAACCCTGCCTCCGACCTTGAAGGTTTGATCAAAGCCCCGAGGGTTGTTCACCGCCCAGCGTTACCCTTATCGCGTCTGCCTGAACTGCAGGAGCGCATTGAGGGTTATAACGGCCGCGTACTTACTCGGCTGACGGCCATGCTCTCGCTGCATGTTTTTGTCCGCTCCAGTGAACTGCGCTTTGCCCGTTGGAACGAATTCGACCTCAAGCGCGGCACCTGGGAGATACCCGACACCCGTCCCGCATTGGACGGCGTCCCCTTTTCCACAAGGGGTACAAAAATGGCCGGGGATATCCATCTTGTACCCTTATCGCCGCAAGCCGTGGCCCTGCTTGAACAGATCCACTTCCTCACCGGTAAATTCGACCTGGTGTTTGCAGGCGATACCAAGCCCTGGAAACCCATGTCTGAAAACACGGTGAACAGCGCGCTTCGAAAGATGGGCTACGACACCAAAACCGAAATCTGCGGGCATGGGTTTCGTTCGATGGCCTGCAGCGCACTGATCGAGTCAGGATTGTGGTCGGAGACAGCCATTGAACGGCAGATGAGCCACAAGGAACGCAACAACGTCCGCGCCGCTTACATCCACAAGGCCGAGTTCATCGAGGAGCGCAGGCTGATCATGAACTGGTGGAGCCGGTACCTGGAGGCCAACCGGCAGGAGCATGTCACTCCACACGAATTCGCGAACCAGACCGGGACGAACGTCACACGACTCAAGGCGAAAAGCCGCTTGAGGGAGTAGACCGTTAGCCTACTCCTCGTCCTGCCCACCAACGTACGCTTTGTACGCCTGCCTTTCATGAGTCGGTTTGGACGGAAATGCCAACTGAATCTGCCTGCTTTTCACCATTCCATTCAGGTACTGCTGACGGAGGGCATCTGGACTGCGCTTTACTAAATTAGCCAAAACGTTGAGCGTCAGATAGTGCTCCTTGCATAGGGTGATAATCACCTGTTGCATACGATCCTTTTGCATACGCTCTCGATTGCGCGGCTCCTCAGCCAGTATTTCGAGCTTTTCTCGAAACCCTGCATCAAGCCTGTCCAAAGCATCGATCAGCGGCGCGTCAATATGATCGCTCAACAAGCAGCCATCATCGTTTCGCTGCATATCCAGCTCGACCTTATGTTCGGAGCTACCTGCGTTATGTTCGGAGCTAGCCCCGTTATGTTCGGAGCTGCCGGCGTAATGTTCGGAGCTCTGTAGCGGACCTGCGAACACTTGCTCCGGCGTAGGCAGTTGCTCACCCGGCAGGTGATAAATCATGCCCCGAGAGCGCCCGTCGGGCACAAGGAATCCCTCGCGTACCAACCGCGCAAGCAGTTGGCTCAAGTCATGAGCATGAGTATCACAAATCTCAAGGAGACGATTATGGCTGACCACCCGCTCAATCGCGGCCGTGGCCAAAATCAACCTGGCAGTATGTTCCAAGCTCTCGAAACGCCCCCCAAATCGCTCTCGTAACTGCTCCACCACCCCTTCAGGAAGCAAGTCCAGCATGCGAAGCTCAAGAAGGGTTTGCTCGGGCTCGGGCTTTTCATAAAGGGCTGGCGGTCGCCAATGCTGGCTTCGCCACCCGCTGTAGATTTTTGGAACCCCAGAACCACCACGCTCGCCAAGACCGATAAGAAGAAACATTTGGTGCATTAGCCTGTTCCGGCAATCGCTGGTACCACCTTGCAACACCTGCTCAAGGGGTAAACGTAAGCCGCCAGGATTGCGAAAGCCAAACAAGTCAGGACGCTTCACGACTAACACAGAAACCCGCCCGGTATAGTCGGCATGGACCAAGGTATTAACCAAAGCCTCGCGCAGAGCTTCATGTACCGGTGTGTCATCCTGGCGCTGATCACCTTTGAGAGCGAACGGTACCTTTAGGTCCTCAACCAACTTGCGATAAACCCGCCGGTAGAAATCAAACAGATTCCCTGACCAGGTTCCATCAGGGACGAGTCTATCCACCCAACGTAGTTCTGTTTTGGCGTACGGCCGCTCCTGATAGTCCACAAAGTAATGCGGCACACTCTCTTGGATCGAAAGCCAGCGTCCGAACATGAGTAAACCTGCCAGAGTCAACCCTTCTACTCTGTTCGCGCGGTCCTTACGCCAACCTCCTATCTGTCGGAGAAACTCAATCCCTTGGTGCTCCAGCGCTGGATGGCCTGGCTTTATGTCGCTAAGCATCTGGCGGTAGATACGCAGACTGTCCGGATCGATGTCTGCGAAGTCGTAATTCGGCAAAATCCGCTCGTCCCGACAGTCCTCCACTTGCTCTGCGAACATGCGGCGAACATCTTCCTCAGAGCAACGCCGATCACCCTCATGTAATCGACGATAAGTGTTACCTAGCGGCTGACCATTGAGAAATACCGGCTTCTGCTTACGCGAAGCCGCCGGGATTTTCACTTCGAGTACCTGCTTGCCCTCCAGCTCTCTGACGACCACCTCCCGGTCAGTCAGCAGATTGACACTGACCTTGGCCGGATTGTTGAGGGTATTGAACAGGTCAGTACGTACTTTCTCGATATTTGATAGGCCTGCAACGCTGAACTGCCCATCCTTCTCGCGCACGCCAAGCAGTACTACCCCACCCTGAGTGTTAGCAAAAGCGGAGTAGGTTAACCAGAAATCCTTAGGCAACTCTCCCTTCCCATCCTGCCCCTGAGCGAGCTTGCATTCGAGCTCGACAGATTCAACCAGCGAGGGCAGGTCTTCAAGGGTGTGGGGATTGAGTGACATCAAAGACTTCCTAAATGATCAGCCTGCTTCACGTAGCTGCAAAAGGTCGAAGAAAAGATATACGTGCGGGGATTGTACTCAGTCTTCCATAGTCGCACGCAACTCGACGAGCGGAGACTGATCATGAACTGGTGGAGCCGATTTCCAGTCACCAATCAGCAGGAGGATGTCACTGCTCACGACTTTGCACAGAAAGTCACACCGCCAAAAGCCAATCGCGGCGCAGCAAAGTAAGCGTACGTTCTCGAAATCTCGATGATCCGCTTGTCCACGCGGGTCCATCCAAACAGGGCTGCAAAGCCGCCCTGCTTGGATGGACCTCATTTAAAAAATCTAAAGCCCACGCAAACTGTCTGTGGAAAACCACAGATTTCCACCGGTGGATAATCTCATCCACAGCCGCAGAACTCCCGAAAACTCGAGCCTTGACCCGAATTATCCACAGGCGTAGAAAAGATCGGGCAAAGCGCTGTCGCTGACAGCAACCCAGGTAGCCAGAACCTTTGAGGCTACGCCACACGGTGGTGGTTCTCCCAAAGTGCGATTAGCGTCCGGCGGCTCGCACGGTCACAGCGATGTGATGGATGCCTACTTTTATCAGTGTGCCCACTGCGGCAACTCATCCCCTTTCATAGCTGCCCTGCAGCAACCTATCCGCTTGGCCATTTCCTTGCGCCAACCTGCGCCCGTCTCTTTCTTCCGGAAAGAGACGGGCGCTCCTACCATTGCTGCAGCCCATCTCGTACAAGGCTTTGCGGCATTTCCCCTCGTGACAATCGGCGTGACAAACACCGAAAAGTCACCAGCAACAGCGATGCAGATGATGGTGCCGCAACCCACGGAATGGACTGCACCTGACTGACAGTCAGGCATGCCCCCGGTCATCGCTTCACTGCCTTCACCCGACTCAGGATCTCGCGGCGCCGGACTCGTCAGCCAGCGCAGCCTCCACCCGCCCACTTCCTCGGAAGTGCTCAGGAGGCCAGATCATGAGATGCCCAAGCACCCGGTCGTAAAGAGCCGCCAGTCCCGCGTCAGTGGACAACCCTCACAGGCCGCAGGGGCCTTGATCCCTGATAACACTCAACATTCTTGGCGGGATGACGTGGGGATTACCGCACTGTAGGTTTATCTTTCCTGCAGCGCTTGGTCGAAGATACGCAAAAGAGGCTTTACGCAATAATGGCCATAAGCTACGATTTCAAAGACAGCACACGGATTCAACTTACGCTCATCTGGTGAGGCCCGATAATGGAATATCTCTCTCATATTGTTACCTTTATAGCTGGCCTAGGTACAGGCTGGACTTTGAAGGTTGCCATCACAAAAATGTCTTCCAGTAATTCGCGTAACAGCTTCGCCTCTCAAAAGGGTAATACCGTGGGTGGTGACATGGCTGGTGGCGATATAAAAAAACAAACAAGGCGTTGACTCGCATTGTATACAAGACAATCAGATAACGTCATTGGCGGCGACAACGCTGGCCGCGACGTTATCAAACATAACACGTACAATGTCATCAACTCGCCATCCTCTGACGAGCTGGCACTTTTATATGCAAAACTTAAAGTTGATGGCGTAGGCGACCCTGCTAGCACTGGTTTCTCACACAAGCTGCAGCACTATATGGCAGTTCCAACTGACGGAGATGTGCGCGGGCTAGAGGAAAAACTAAAGTCAAGCGGTCGCCTAGACATGTTAAATTTTGCTATACAGCAAAAAGAGACCGCAGCAAAACTGATAATGAAATATCAAACCTCGAGAAGCGCTCAACGCGTGTTCACCATTATTCTCGATGAGCTTCACACTATCTACATGCTAACCGTAACACCAATCATTGAAAGTGGCGGCAATCGCCAAGATGTAGATGCTTCCATAAATCAAGCTTTATTTACCATAAAGTCTATGCTCGGTGAAAATTTCTTAGAGTTCACCGTAAAGGATCTATTGGGGCTACTATATTTTCTCGCTGGAAATTGCCACATACGGTGGGACAAAGATGCTGATATACCACCCAGCGTTTGACGCTTATCACTGCGTTTTCAGAATGCTTGCCCTAGCGGTTGCACTAAAAGAAGCAGAGATTGATCTTCTGCGGATTTGCGATTTTTATTTAACCTTTCCATCAGCTATTGCCAGCGTCAGGCTTCCAAGCGGCATGGCCCACGGCAGAAAAATTGCAAAAGCCGCCGCCAATATCTACCGAGACCCTATTAATCCGAAGAATGTATTCCGTGAAATGGCGGAAATTCAAACATCTGCACTGCGAAATATAGCTGCCTCGGGCTTCATAGATCTTGATCTTTTTGAAAAAGGCAAGTTGAAAATCATCGCCTCAAATGCAATACCTGAACAGATAAAAGAAAAAATCTCGAACTTCGAGATCAGTTCAGGGGAAACTTTTGAGTTCTTGGTTAAAGAGCTTTCAGCCATCCCTCTTCAAGGGATAAACGGGCTAAAACACAGGACCGATCTATTAGAGTATCGATATGACATTAATTAAGCCAACTCTGAAAGTTTGCAACTTGGTAGTAAAGCAAGGCGGTCACTCTGCTTTCGATGCCGACTTCCACGAAGGCGTTAACGTCATACGAGGACGAAATAGCTCTGGAAAAACCACTGTGATGGACCTCCTTGCATATTCGCTCGGAGCAGAAAACATACGCTGGAAACCTCAAGCTTTAAAATGCACCTTTACTATTGTTGAGGTTGAGCTCAACGGCATTCCAGTCACACTCATGAGAGAAATAAGCACTCAGACAATGAGACCTATGTCTTTCTTCTGGGGACGAATGGCCGACGCTTCCAAAGCGAGTGCCGATCAGTGGGAGCGCTACCCTTTCAAAAGATCAGAACAAAAAATAAGCTTTACTCAGGCTCTATTTGGCGCACTTGACATCCCGCAAGCCCAAGGTTCTGGGGCCTCAAATATCACTATGCATCAGATGCTTAGAGTTATTTACGCGGACCAGCCATCCGTTCATAGCCCTATATTTAGGATTGATTCATTCGATAGCGCACTGACCCGTGAAACTATTGGCGGATACTTGAGCGGCGTATATAGCGACGAACTTTATAATGCCCAGCTTAGAGTTAGAGAAATCGAACGGGAACTGGAGAAAAAAATCTCCGAGCTTCGAGGGATCTTTAGTGTCCTAGGTAAATCTGGACAAACACCAGAATTAGCAGACCCCACAACGGCAATCAAAAAGCTTGAGGATAGTAGAGCAGAGCTCGCATCTCGTATCGAGACTTTCAAGAAAGATCGAGAAATCTCTCGAAAAGAGGCGAACGACGCGAACAAAGTTAACGAGACGCTGCGTAAAAGATTGAGCACAGCAAAAGGTTACGAATCAGTTCTGAAGGACAAATTAGCATCATTAGAATTAGAAATCCTGGACTCAAATCTATTCATCAAAGAACTTTCTTCTAGGATTGAAAACCTTGACGAGTCCAAAATCACACGCGACTATTTTGAAAATCTTTCTTTTCAGTTTTGCCCTGGATGCTTGTCTGAAATAAAGCCTAGCGACAACCCTCATACTTGCCATCTTTGCAAATCCAGCACACAGGACAAGAATGGCGCCCAGATGTTGAGAATGCGAAATGAGCTCTCAATTCAAATAAAAGAATCAACACTTATACTTAAACTAAAGGAGCAAGAGGCGAATACCCTTAAAAAAGACATCCCTCTCGCCAGCGCTGAAGTTAAGAAATTAGAAAAAGAATACAAGGCGGTTTCTCAAATCTGGTCAAGCGATGCCGAGATCTTTCTCGAACAAAGGGTTCGAGAACTGGGAGCGCTTGATGAAGAAATTAAGCAAGCTTACGAAAAGCAGAAGCTTTCGTTGATAATCAAAGAACTACAATCTCAGCGCGATAAGCTCTCCGGGGAGCAAAACTCTCTCAACGATACAATTAAATCCCTTGAACTAGCTCAAGAAAGTCGAAAGCTAGAAGTCGCCAAAGCCGTCGAAAGCAATGTAATTCGACTTCTAAAAAAAGACCTACCACTTCAAGTCGAATTTATAAACGCCGAATCAGTAAAATTTGACTTTGAAGAGAATTCTGTTTATGTAAATGGTTCTAGGAATTTCTCGGAAAGCTCAGCGGTAGTTTTACGACACATATTCCACTTAGCATTGTTAACGACAAGCTTGGAAATTCCTGAAATGAGAGTTCCAAGATTAATGATTTTGGACGGAATCGACGATGGCGGCATGGAAAAAACCAGAAGCCATAACTTACAAAAAATCATTGTTGAAGAGTGCGCCAACTATAAACACCAATTCCAGCTAATCTATGCGACTTCAGAAATCACCCCAGAAATAGAAAGTAGCGCCATGGTAGTCTCACGCGCATTTACTCCGGCTAGCCGATCACTGGATGTGCGATAGAGATGGGCGAGAGTTAATCTGAGACTGGGCGCAGTTTGTGGCCGCCCACCTAAACGGTGGAAGCGAAAAGGATACAAATAGGGATATTCTTAGCTGCAATGGCTTATAAAACTGATCTCTATCAAAGCTTTAAAATCCCGTTCGACTCCTGGTGCCGCACCATCCAAGGTTCCGGAGAAGGCTTTCAAAATCTCTGGAACCCCCGAAAAACCCGCCTTCTGGCGGGTTTTTTCGTTTTGGCATTTCATTAGATTTCGATGCCATTGCTCTCAGAGGCAAGCATCTGACCGGTCTGCCACTTTTTGTAAAACCTATAGGTCATCCAGCAAAACCTTCACCCGCTGGGGGGCCGCCAGACGTTCGCGTACCGTGGCAAGCAGGGCCTCCCCCTCATCAGCCATCATCACTCGCTTGCGCGGCAGTTGCCCGCGCTCAGCCATTGGCTGCAACGCATGGCACATCCGCTTGAACAAACCCTTACCCCAGACGAAGGGCCGCCAAGCAGCCCCTCTCAAGCGGTCACTCCAGCCCCGCATTTTCACTCAACTCACCCCCGCCCTTTGCGCTTCAATACCTCGCTATCAATCCCATCCAACACTGCATCTACCAGCCCTTTCGCCAGGTCCGCCGAATGCAGGGTAGACCACAGCAGGCCTTTCTTGGGCAGGTCATGAATATGCTCGCAGGCTTGCTGGGCGGTGTCGTAGATGCCTTCGAGCAATAGCGAGACATGGACCAGTGCGTCTTCAGCTTCGATGCCTTCGCGCACCGTAAACAGGGGTGGGTGGCCGGCGTTGCAGGCGCCGAAGGTGGATTCGGCAGTTTTGCCGAAGAGGGACTGCGGAGGATCCGGGACTATTTTTGTCATTGTGAACATCTCTATTGTGGTGGAACTGGCACCACTCGCGACCAAGCAAGTTGGGTGACAGCTGTACGCAGGTTGGTCGACCGAGACAATAGACAAACCCGGCAGGCACGAATGCCTCCCGCGCACAGCCGCCATAAAACGAAGGTGCAGACGAACATCTCGTCAGCATTCGTAGTTGGACGCTGAAACGTCTAATTGTGGGAACGGGCGACCAAACCCGATCGCTGATTTTGCAGCGACCCGGGAAGCCTAACGTTCATCGTCAGGTGAGGCAAGCCGAGGGCGCCAGCCTTGAAATCTCGTGTCCCATCCGTTATAGCTAAAAAGGCATCCATAACCAGAAGAGGCAGAATCAGCCCGTCATGAATGAGATCACACGTATCTTTCGCCCCCAAGGCCCGTTTGCCGCGCTGTTTGGCAAATCTTGCGGGCCCATCGCTGTTGCTAGTGTTTCGCAGCTCAGCTCTCCGCTTTCGACACTTTTCCACACCCTGTCGATTCCACCCCGCGACATTCTGCTCGCGCATAAACGCAAACGCCCTGTTCCTCCACCTGCCCGCTGACTTCTGAATTTTTCGCTTTCCATTGCCCTCGGTTTCACCGTTCAGGGCTGGAGACGCTTTGCATTTTTTTCAGTGTTTTCTGTCAGGAATTTTTATGACTATTCGTGTTGCCATTATCGGCGCAGGCCCTTCCGGCCTGGCGCAGTTGCGTGCTTTTCAATCCGCTCACGCCCAGGGCGCTCCGATGCCCGAGGTGGTCTGTTTCGAGAAGCAGGCTGACTGGGGTGGGATGTGGAACTACACCTGGCGCACCGGGCTGGATGAGCACGGCGAGCCGGTGCACGGCAGTATGTATCGCTACCTGTGGTCGAACGGGCCGAAGGAGTGCCTGGAGTTCGCCGACTACAGTTTTGATGAACATTTCGGACGGCCAATTTCTTCGTATCCGCCGCGTGAGGTGTTGTGGGATTACATTCAGGGCCGGGTGAAAAAGGCCGGCGTGCGCGACTACATTCGTTTCAATACGGCGGTGAAGGCCGTGAGCTTTGATGAGGCCAGCCGTACCTTTACGGTCAACGCCTACGACTACGCCATCGGCCAGGGTATCGAGCAGGTGTTCGATTATGTGGTGGTGGCCAGCGGGCATTTCTCTACCCCGCATGTGCCGGACTTCAGCGGCTTTGAACGGTTTTCCGGACGCATTCTGCATGCCCACGACTTCCGCGATGCGCTGGAATTCAAAGGCAAGGATGTGCTGATTGTCGGCAGCAGCTATTCCGCCGAGGATATCGGCTCGCAATGCTTCAAGTATGGCGCACGCTCGATCACCAGCGCCTGGCGTACCCAGCCCATGGGTTACAAGTGGCCCAAGGGCTGGGAAGAACGGCCGCAGCTGCAGCGTGTTGAAGGCGACATGGCCTATTTTGCCGACGGATCGAGCAAGCGCGTTGATGCGATCATTCTTTGCACCGGCTATCAGCATCACTTCCCGTTCCTGCCGGACGACCTGGCCCTCAACACCGGCAATCGCCTGTGGCCGCTAGGCCTCTATCAAGGTGTGGTGTGGGAGCAGAACCCGCAGTTGCTCTACCTTGGCATGCAAGACCTCTGGTACAGCTTCAACCTGTTCGATGCACAGGCCTGGTTTGCTCGCGATTACATGCTTGGGCGTATCAAGTTGCCGCAGCCATCTGAAATGCAAGCCGACAGTGCTCGCTGGCGTGCCGAGGAAGAAGCGCTGGAAACCACTGCTTCGATGTACGAATTTCAAGGCCGCTATATCAAGCACCTGATCGAACAAACCGACTACCCAAGCTTCGATATCGACGCGGTAAACCGCATTTTCCTGAAATGGAAGTCGGACAAAAAGCAGGACATCATGGGCTATCGCGATAAGTCCTACCGTTCGGTTATTACTGGCACCGCCGCCGTGCCGCACCATACCCGCTGGCTGCAGGCCATGGATGATTCGCTCGGCGAGTACCTGCGCGAAACCGCTGCCAAGGGCGATGTAAAGGCGCTACGTCAGCACTAAGCGAGCGTCGCCTGCAACCAGTCGCAGTAACGTGCAACACCCTGCTCTACCGACAAGGTAGGCTCCTGGTAGCCAACCGCCCGTAGCTGCCCAAGGTCGGCGCAGGTGTAGCACTGATATTTGCCACGCAGGTGCTCAGGAAACTCGCTGTATTCAAGAATGCCTTCAAGCAAGGCCATCTCCCGGGAAAGCGGGGGGTGGTCGTGCTGCTCGCGCAAGTGGTTGATAACCGCCATGGCCACGTCGTTGAACGGCTGGGCGCGGCCACTGCCGACGTTGAAGATGCCGCTCAGTTGCGGGTTATCCAAGAAGAACAGGTTAACCTTGACCACGTCTTCCACCGAGACGAAGTCGCGCAGGTGCCCACCGCTTGGGTAGTCACCGTAACTGCCGAACAGGCTGACTTTGCCGTGGGCCTGGTATTGGTTGAAGCAGTGAAAGGCCACGGAGGCCATGGCGCCTTTGTGCTGTTCGTGGGGTCCGTACACATTGAAGTAGCGCAGCCCAACGATCTGGCTGCGTGACACCGGCAGTTGTCGGCGCACGCGCTGGTCGAACAAAAATTTGGAGTAGCCGTACACATTCAATGGCCGCTCACATTCGCGTTGTTCACGAAAGTCGCGCCCGGCGCCGTACACCGCTGCCGATGAGGCGTACAGCATCGGTACTTGCAGGCTTTGTGCAGCGTCGAGCAGGTCGCGGCTGAAGCGGTAGTTGCTGTCCATCATGAATCGGCCGTCGTCCACGACGGTACTGGAGCACGCACCCTGGTGCAGCACGGCCCTGACTTTGCCGAACTGGCCGCACGCAAAGCGCTCAATAAAGTCGTCTTTGTCCAGGTAATCGGCAATCTCGCAATCGGCGAGGTTGCGAAACTTGTCGCCATCGGTCAGGTCGTCGACAGCAATGATCTCGGTTTCATCGCGTCGATTGAGGGCCTGGACCAGGTTGCTACCAATGAAACCGGCCGCGCCGGTGACGATAATGGTCATGCTTTGTCCCCCTTTGAGGGTGCAGAGCTCTCAGTGTAGGCAACGTTTGCTGCTCAAAAACTAACCAGGGTCAATAGATGCGTTGTTGGCGATAACGCTCGTCGGACTTCTGTTTTGCTGTTGCCGCTGATGCAGCCGTTTATCTGCGACAAGCGTTATTTCGGCTCGCTCTACCAGTACGCCGGTCTGGAACCAGACCCAGGACCAGTAATGCTTAGCCCGCCGCAGACAAGGCCATGTCGCGACGGCGCCCGTAAAGTCGACCGAGGCTTATCGCCCAGTTCAGCAGCGCCACCAGCAGCAGGCTGATCATCATTGCTTCGGTGCCGTTGCTGACGATCAAGTTACCGGCCAACCAGGGGTAGCCGAACACCCCAAGAAAGTAGGCAAGGCTGAACAACAGCAAGGCTTGCGGGGTGAGACCGGCCGGGGCCTGGTTCGCCGCCAGGCCATTGATCACCGAGTAGTTCAGGCCGTACCCGACGCCCAACAGCGCTGCGGCCAGCAGGTAGCCAAGGTTGTCCTGCACGCCCCAGCCCAAGGCCAGCACCGCCACAACGATGAACCCGCAGAGCAGGCACGAGGCTTGATAGGCGTCACGCTTTACCACCCACCCTGCGATCAACAACCGGCAACTGATTGCCGCGCTCATGAAGCCAATGAAGAACAACGAGTAATCCAGGCCGCGTACCGCCGCATAGGACGTCTGGAAGCTGCCCAGGCCACCGAAGATTGCGCCACCCAAACCCACCATGACAATCGGCCAACGCGCCTTCGAGCCCAGCACCTCGATGGACGCACGCCTGCTGATGCTGACACGGCTGGAAGCCGGACGCTGCAGGTGCGCCAGGTAGGTGAAAATCAACAGGCCGACCAGCGCTGCCAGGGCAGCTGTGTAGAACGCGGTCTGTACCGGCAGGCCGAACACACCGGCCAGCTTGCCGACCAAAGGCCCGGAGCCGATACCGCTCATCATGCTGCCCGAGAGCAAGGCAAAGCTGTGGGTACGGCGTTGCGCCTCGACGCGTTCGCTAACCAGGATTGGTCCGAGGGTGTAGAACGCGCCCCAACCCAAGCCGAGAACAAGGCCGCAGAGCATCAGGCCAATGCCCGTGCCAGGCACCAGGGCAAAGCCCAGGCAGGCCACCACCAGGCAACACGCTGACAGTGCAATAGCCCGCGCAGACCCAAGACGGTCAGCCAGATGACCGCTGCCCAGCACTGCAACCACGGTACTGAGCATGGCCAGCGAAATGATTTGGCCTGCGTCCTGCTCATTGCCGCCGCGGGTGCTGACCAGCAACGACAACAAAAACGTCGAGCCATACGACAGCGACAGCAAGTAGCTGGCCAGGCACAGCAGGCCAAAGCCCTGGGCGGCGGGTTGAATGCGAGGTGCGGTCATCGCTTGAAATCACTCGGAAACATCTGGAGAGATCTTTTAGCACGGGCGCTGAGCCTGGCAGTTATGCAACTAGCGGAGTTGGGTTCAGCTATCTGCGAACTAACCCGGCTCAGGTCAAGCACGCCGGGAATAAAAGTCTTTTACTGATTTCACGGGTTTTCCGCTTGAGCGCTTGCCCTATCCTTGGAAGGATCTCTCATATCAGTGGAAGATTCATGAAAGCTTCGCTTCCCAGCCGCTATGCCTGTTTGGTCGGCTGTTTGCTGTTTACCTGTATCAGCCTGCCGTTTCTTTCCAACCATGTGTGGCTGTGGCCCTTCACCCTGATCTGTGCACTGCTCAGCCTGGTTGGCCTCAATGACCTGCGACAAAGCCATCACGCAGTGCGACGCAACTACCCGATTCTCGGCAATATCCGTTACCTGATCGAAACCATTCGCCCGGAAATTCGCCAGTACCTGCTCGAGGGCGATGACGATAAGCTGCCGTTCTCCCGCGCCCAGCGCTCGCTGGTGTACGCACGGGCCAAGAATGAAAGCGCCGAGAAGGCCTTCGGCACGCTCATCGATGTGTACCGCCCCGGCTTTGAGTTCATCAGCCATTCGATGTTGCCTGCCGACACCCCCGACCCTGCTTCGTTTCGCATTGCCATCGGCGGCCCGCAGTGCCGTCAGCCGTACTCGGCGTCCATCTTCAACATCTCGGCAATGAGCTTCGGTGCCCTTAGTGCCAACGCTATCGCGGCGCTCAATTGGGGCGCCAAGCAGGGTCGCTTTGCCCATGACACCGGTGAAGGCAGTATCAGCCCGTACCACCGCGAGCACGGTGGTGATCTGATCTGGGAAATCGGTAGTGGCTATTTTGGTTGCCGCACTTCGGCCGGGCGTTTCGATCCAGAGCGTTTCGCCGAACAGGCGCGTGACCCGCAAGTGAAGATGATCGAGATCAAGCTGAGCCAGGGCGCCAAGCCTGGGCATGGCGGGATTCTGCCAGGGCATAAAGTGAGCAGCGAGATTGCGGCCACCCGTGGAGTGACGGTGGGTGAGGACTGCATCTCGCCTGCAGCCCACAGCGCCTTTCGCACGCCGATGGAACTGCTGCAGTTCATCGCCCAGTTGCGCGAGTTGTCTGGCGGCAAGCCGGTGGGTTTCAAATTCTGTCTAGGCCACCCGTGGGAGTTCATGGGGATTGCCAAGGCGATGCTGGTGACCGGTATTGTTCCGGACTTTATCGTTGTCGACGGCAAGGAAGGCGGTACGGGCGCCGCACCTCGCGAGTTCAGCGATAACATTGGTGTGCCGATGCGTGAAGGGCTGATGTTCGTCCACAACACCCTGGTGGGCTTGAACCTGCGCGACAAGGTACGCATTGGCGCAGGCGGCAAGATTGTCAGTGCCTTCGACATCGCCAGCGTGCTGGCAATCGGTGCGGACTGGGTCAACTCGGCGCGTGGCTTTATGTTCGCGATTGGCTGCATTCAGTCGCAAAGCTGCCATACCAATAAGTGCCCTACCGGCGTCGCTACTCAAGACCCGCTTCGTCAGCGTGCCCTGGTGGTGCCGGATAAAGCCGAGCGGGTTTGCAGCTTTCACCGCAATACCCTGCATGCGCTAGCCGAAATGCTCGCGGCGGCAGGGCTGGATCATCCATCACAGCTAAAGCCCAAGCACCTTGTACGGCGCATCAGTGCCAGCGAGATCCAGCTATTTTCCCAGTTGCATGTGTTCCTCAAGCCCGGCGAGTTGCTCAGTGGCTCGATCGAAAGTGAGTTCTATGCGCGGATGTGGCGAATGGCGCGTAGCGACAGCTTTGAGCCAGAGACAGGCGAAGCGTCGCCGATCAAGCCTGCGGTACGTCGCAAAGAAAGCATGCCGGCCTAGGGAACTACTGCACAGTCCTTTGCGGATCGATCCGCTCCCACAGCTTTCGGTGAATATAACGCTTGAATGAACAACCCCGGCCTAGGCCGGGGTTGTTGGAGACGCAAGCAGCATTTACAGGATGCTGATTGGGTACTCTACGAACACGCGGACTTCGTTGCCGTCGTCGTTGAGTTCAGCTTCACGCATGCTGTCGGAAGTACGCAGGAACGAGCTACGCAGCTTGATCGACAGATCTTTGGCTGGACCTTCCTGAACCACGTACTTGAACTGGTTGAAGATTTCGCGCTCTGTACCTTCACCGAAGCCGCGGGTGTTGATGTTGTCACCACGCACGTAGGCTACACGGTAGGTCAGACCCGGTACGCCGAAGGCGCCGAAGTCCAGGTCGTAGGCAACCTGCCACGAACGCTCGTCTTCGTTGTTGAAGTCGGACCAGTAGGAGTTGGCCAGGTAGATGGTCGAACCACCGTCACCGATACCACCAGCGTTCTGGTAGAAACCGTAGTTGTAGCCGGTGTCACCGGTACTGCGCTGGTGCGCCAGGGTCAGCGCGTGCGGACCGAAAGCGTAAGTGGCTGCCAGGCTCCAGATGGTGTTGTCGCGACGGTCGTCAGTGGCGAAATCGCGGTCCAGCTTGGTCTTGTAGCCGTTGAAGTCCAGGGTCAGGGACTGATCGTCTGCCAGCGGCTGAACGAAGTTGACGCCCAGGTACTGCTTCTTCAGTACGTCTTCTACGTCGGAACCGTACAGGGAAGCGGACAGGTTCTCGGTGAACTTGTAGCTACCGCCGAATACGTTGATCGACTTCAGACCACCGCTGTCACGACCTTCAGCACTTTTACGTGCTTCCTGGGTGAAGCGACCGGCGTTCAGTTCCAGGCCCTTGATTTCCTTGGAGGTGATCAGGGTACCGGTGTAGCTCTCTGGCAGCAGGCGGCCATCGTCGTACTGCAGCACTGGCAGTTCCGGCATTTGGTCTCCGTACTTCAGTACGGTGTTGGAGACGCGGAATTTGACCGCTGCGCCGCCACGAGCAAGATTGTGTGGGGAGCTTTGCGGATCAGCTGGGGTATCGCCATTGCCTGGTTTGAAGAAGTCGATACCGGCGCCGCCGTTGCGACCTTTGCCGCCGTCCAGACGCACAGCGTACAGACCGAAAGCGTCTACACCGACACCCACGGTGCCTTGGGTGTAGCCGGAAGAGAACTTGCCGATGAAAGCCTGACCCCATTCACTCTGGTCGTCGGTGCCATGCTTTTTGTCGCGGTTGATGAAGGCGTTGCGCAGCAGAACACTGGCGCTGCTGTCTTCGATGAAGCCCTTAGCTGCGGCCTGGTCATTGGCCGATGCTTGAGTCGCGGCCATAAGCCCCAGCGCGATCAAGCTGATCCTGGTTTTCAACATTTTATTCTTTTCCTTATTTCTTAGTCGGATACGCGCTGAGACCTACGCCAAAAACCACGCCCCCTGCGTGGGTTGACGCTCGCGGGTCAGAAAATAAAAAACCCGCTTGCGAGTGATCGCAACGGGCCTTTTATTCTGGACTCTTGGTCTATGGGCCTTCAGGCGTTGACCGAATCCTATCCGTGTGCGGATCAGCATGTCAAAATTTCGTGAAACTACTCCGAGTATCGACGCAATTCGTCGCACTCCGAGGACCCGAAGTCCCCAATGAGCAGCACAATTATGGCGTGAGTTCAGGGGCCCGCTCAAGAAACAATTTGAAATACAAATACTTGCAAGCTTTAAAGAAACAATTAACACAAGCAAATAGCAAGCATTATCATTCGCGCAAAATTTCAACCCCTCTTTTCGTCTAATACCCTCAAGCCCTGCGGATGTACTTAATGCCTGCCCCCTGCCGTCTGGCACCCTTGACCCTGGGTGTCTCCCTGTTTCTCTCTTCTGGATTTGCACTGGCCACCAGCACCACCCTTCCCGAGTTATCGGTTACCGCTGAAAGCGACCGCGAGCGCGATGATCCGCGGGTCAAGGAGGTCAGCACAGCGACGCGCACGTCCACCCCGGCCCGGTATGTTCCTCAGGCCATCGATTCGGTGAAGACCAGCAATGTACTGGACTACGGCACCAATGATCTGGGCAAGGCACTTGGCGGCATACCCAACGTCAGCAATGGTGCCGACACGCGTTTCGACAGCGTGCGCATTCGCGGCTTCGACGCCAGTAACGACTTCTACCTCGATGGTATTCGCGACGACAGCCAGTACGTGCGCGACCTGCACAACATCGAACGTATCGAAGTGCTCAAGGGCCCTGCTGCCGTGCTTTACGGACGAGGCAGCCAAGGCGGCATCGTCAACCGAGTAAGCAAGATGCCCGAAGCCGGTCGTCGCTCGTCCATCGAAGCCCAGGGTGGCAGCGAAGACTTGCGCAGCTTGTACGCCGACCTCAGCGCAGACCCATCGGAGAACATCAGCCTGCGCCTGAACATGGGCAATCAGGACAACAACAGTTTCCGCCATGGCATCGACGGCAGCCGCCAACTGTTCGCGCCATCCATGAACTGGCAACTGACCCCAGACCTCAACTGGCTGGTGCAGTACGAGTACAGCCGCTACAACCGCACACCTGATCGCGGTATTCCAAGCGTCAATGGTCGCCCGGCCGATGTCAGCCGCAGCACCACCTATGGCGACACCCACCGCGACTTCATCGATGACAAGGCGCAGTCGCTGCGTTCGCGCCTTAACTACCAGCTCAGCGAGAACTGGCAGGTGCGCCATACCCTGGGCCTGTTCAAGCTCAACAGCGACTTCGACAATACCTACCAGACAGGCTACGACGCCAAAACCAACGAGGTTAACCGCCAGCGCTGGCAGCAAGACTTGAACACACGCAACCTGTTCAACACCATCGAGCTGGAAGGCAACGTCGAGACCTTCGGTTTGCAGCACACCTTGTTGACCGGTATCGAGGTCGGCAATCAACGCCGCGATCCACTGCTCTACAAGGCCGCTGGTAAAGTGCCGGGCGTAGACCTCGACAACCCCGACCGAAACTTGCAGTACAACGGTCAAATGGTGCTATCGAGCAACAACCACACCGTGGTCGACAGCCGTGGCCTGTACATCCAGGATCAACTGCGCCTGAACGATCAGTGGCAAGTGCTGGCCGGTGTGCGTTTCGATCAGTTCGAAGTAGAGACCACCAACAAGATCAAGAACCTTTCCGAGAAGCAGGACAGCAATAGCACCAGCCCACGGCTGGGCGTGGTCTATTCCCCTTGGAAGGAACACTCCTTCTACGCCTCGTGGAGCAAGACATTCTCACCAGTGGGCGGCGGTTTGATCGGCATTACCCCAGGCGCTGCCGGCAACACCAACGAAACCAGCCCGGAAGAAACGCGGCAGAAAGAAGTCGGGGTTAAAAGCGACTGGCTCGACGAACGCCTGAGCACCACCTTGGCGATTTACGAACTGGAGCTCTACAACCGTCGCACCAGCGACCCGAACATCCCGGACGTTACCTTGCTTACCGGCTTGCAGCGCTCGCGCGGTGTCGAGCTGACGGCTACCGGCAACATCGTTGGCAACTGGTATGTTCGTGGCGGTATCGGCATTCAGGATGCCACCATCGTCAAGGATGAAAATGGTCAGGAAGGCAACCGCGTGAGCAACGTCGCCAAGCGCAATGGCAGCCTGTTTCTGACCTGGAAGCCGGAAATGGGCTGGTACGGCGAAACCGGCCTGACCCTGGTGGGTGAGCGCTTCGCCGACAACCAGAACACCGCGGTGTTGCCAGGTTACGGTCGATGGGACGCCTTGGCCGGGTTCCGTACCAAGGATTGGGACGTGCGCGCGGCGTTGAACAACATCGCCGACAAGACCTACTACAGCTCAGCTACCAGCGCCGCGCAGATCCAGTTCGGTGATCCGCGCAGCCTGGTGGTTACTGGCACTTACAGTTTCTAAAAGAAGCGCGGGCAAGCCCGCGCCGATCGGCTTGTCGGTCAATTGCCCAGCAGGGCTTCGAGCTCTGCTTCGGTGATCAAGCCGGTTGGATAACGCGCCAACAATGTACGACGGTGATCGGACTTCCTGCCCCGGGTTCTTCCATTTTGTTTCAACCATTGAGCCACTCGCTGAAGCGACTCATGATTCATTGCTGATGAGGGCGAAGCCGGCTCACTTACTGCATTCATTTCGACACGTACTCCCTGGGCCGTGAGCGGCTAACCTACGCAAACTTTGTGACAGAACAGGGTTGCTCTATCTGTTTGAAATACAATGCAAAACAAATACAAGAGGTGTGCCAGCGCACGCACCGATTGTCGAACAAGCATAAAAAAACCCGTCCAAGGACGGGTTCTTTTATAAGCGATGCCTCAACCTTTCGAAGGCGCCGGCTGCTGTTGGGTCAGGCAGTGGATGTTGCCTCCGCCCAAGAGCATTTCGCGTCCGGGGATCATCACGATTTCATGATCAGGGAAGACGCTAGCAAGGATCGCTCTAGCCTCGGCATCTGCCGGATCGTCGAAGCTCGGCGCAATGATGCCGCCGTTGACGATCAGGAAATTGACGTAGGAGCCCGCCAGGCGAACCGAAGGGTTGCGCTCCTGGCTACCCGCCACCGGATCGACGCCCGCACACTCTTCTTCAGTGGCAAACAGTGGGCCCGGAATCGGCATTTTGTGCACGGTAAAGGCACGTCCCTTGGCATCGCGGCTGTTCTGCAGCACCTCAAGTGCGGCGTGGCAGCGCGCGTAGTTGGGGTCTTGCGGATCATCTGTCCAGGCCAGTAACACTTCGCCAGGACGCACGTAACAACAGAAGTTGTCGACGTGACCATCGGTTTCATCGTTGTACAGACCATCTGGCAACCAAATGATGGTGTCCACCGCCAGGTGGTCACGCAGCACCGCTTCGATCTGCTCGCGATTGAGGTGCGGGTTGCGGTTGTGGTTGAGCAGGCACTCTTCGGTGGTGATCAAGGTGCCTTCACCATCAACGTGGATCGAGCCGCCTTCCAGCACAAAGCCTTCGGTGTGATAGCGCTGGCAGCGTTCCATTTCCAGAACCTTGCTGGCCACTTGCTCATCACGGTTCCACGGCGCGTACAGGCCACCTTCGAAACCACCCCAGGCATTGAAGCCCCAGTCAACGCCACGTACTTCACCACTGTGGTTGATAACGAAGGTCGGGCCGGTGTCCCGGACCCAGGCATCGTCGTTGCTGATTTCAACCACACGGATGTTTGGCGCATCTAGGCGCGCGCGCGCGTTGTCGTATTGAGCGGCCGAAACGGCAACGGTAACCGGCTCGAAACGGGCGATGGCCTGAGCCAGCGTCACGTGTGCGGCCTGTACCGGTTTGCCGCCCAGGCGCCAGTTGTCCGGGCGCTCGGGCCACACCATCCATACCTGGGTTTGCGGCGCCCATTCGGCGGGCATGTAGAAGCCATCGGCGCGTGGGGTGCTGGTCAGGGTCTTCATGAGTAAACCTTTGCAGTGTTCGCCGCAGCCACCAGGGCCTGCGGAGAGGTCATTGAATGATCAGGATTCCAGCGCGCCATCGAGGGTTTTCACCGGGCCGTACAGATTCGGACGGCGGTCACGGAAAGTACCCCAGGCGCTGCGGATGTGCTCCAGTTTGTCCAGGTCGAAAGTATGCACCAGCACGCCCTCTTCGGTCTCGTTGAGCGCTTCGACTTTCTCGCCAAACTGGTTGGCAATGAACGACGAGCCGTAGAAGGTGATGTCGTAGCCGTCCTGTTCTTCTTTGCCGATACGGTTGCTGGCAACCAGCGGCATCAGGTTGGCGCCGGCATGGCCTTGCTGCACACGCTGCCAATGGTCACGCGAGGAAATGCTCTTGTCGTGCGGTTCACTACCAATTGCGGTCGGGTAGAACAGCACTTCAGCGCCCAGCAACGCCATGCTGCGAGCGCACTCCGGGAACCACTGGTCCCAGCAGATGCCAACGCCAATCTTGGCATAACGGGTCTGCCAGACCTTGAAGCCGGTATCGCCCGGGTTGAAGTAGTACTTCTCGTGATAGCCAGGGCCATCCGGGATGTGCGTCTTGCGGTACACGCCCAAGTTACTGCCGTCGGCGTCGATGATCGCGATGCTGTTGAAACGTGCGCGTCCAGCCAATTCGAAAAAGCTGATCGGCAGTACCACCTGCAGTTCCTTGGCCAGTGCCTGGAAGTGTTCGATGGCGGCGTTGGTTTCCACCGGCGTTGCCAGTTGCAGGTAGTCCGGGTTCGGCTTCTGGCAGAAGTACGGGGTTTCGAACAGTTCTTGGATAAGAATGATCTGCGCGCCTTTGGCGGCGGCTTCGCGGACCAGCTTTTCAGCGGTAGCCAGGTTGCTCTGGCGATCCCAGGAGCACGCCATCTGGGTGGCGGCGACGGTAACGGTGCGGCTCATGAAAACCTCTCGGAGGATAACTGGGCCGACTGAGCTTGCAGGCGACCGATGACTGTGTGCAGGAATGATGGATAACTTTATATCCGATAAATATCGGCTTTAGAAGCCCGCAAACGAAAATTACAGGCATAAAAAAGCCGCTTAAACCGATAACAATCGGCTTAAGCGGCTTTTATCGGCGTGCTAGAGCGCTTCCGACAGCACCCTGTCGATGCTATCGACAAAGAAGTCCACGCTCTGGCGCGTGGTGCACATCGGCGGTTTGATCTTGAGAATGTTCAAGAAGTCGCCCGTTGGCTGCATGAATATCCCCAGGTCGCGCAGGCGGTTGCACAACGTGGTGGTTTCCTCTGTGGCCGGTTCCAGGGTGGTGCGGTCACGCACCAGCTCCAGGCCCAGGTAAAAGCCTGAACCATGGACTGCACCCGCTAACGGATGTTTATCGACCAACCCTTGCAAACGCGCCTTGAAGTGCCGGCCAACGTCCCGGGCGTTATCCCACAGGCCTTCTTCATCCATCACATCAAGTACGGCAATGCCGATCCGGCAACTGACAGGGCTGCCACCGGCAGACGAGAAGAAGTAGCCCTGCGCTTCCAGCGCTTCGGCAATTTCTCGACGGGTGATCACCACGCCCAATGGTTGGCCGTTGCCCATGCCCTTGGCCATGGTGATGATGTCCGGCACCACACCCTGTTGCTCAAAGCCCCAGAAATATTCGCCAAGGCGACCGTAGCCAACCTGGACTTCATCGGCAATGCACACCCCTCCGGCCGCACGGACTTTGGCGTAGGCCTGCTCCAGGTAACCCGCAGGCAGCGAAATACCCCCCGCATTGCCATAAACCGGCTCGCAGATAAAACCGGCCAATTGGCGCTGCGCAGCCGCTACCGCCTCAAGTTTTGCATCAACATCGCGCAGATAGTCTGCGCTGCTGTCCTCACCGCGATACGCGCCGCGGTAGGTGTTCGGGGCGATCACCGGGTGCACCCATTCAGGACGCGTACTCAACGCCAAAGGGTTGTCAGCGATGGACGTCGAAATCGCATCGGTGGCCACCGACCAGCCGTGATAAGCCTCCAGCACACTGAGCATGTCGCGCCCACCGCTGTAGGCCCACGCCAGGCGAATCGCCAGGTCGTTGGCCTCGGTGCCGCTGTTGACCAGAAAAACCCGGTCCATCGAGTCTGGCGCCAGCGCCAGCAAGCGCTCGGAAAACTCGGCGATGGCGGCGTAATGAAAGCGTGAGTTGGTGTTCACCAGCGACCACTGGCGCGCGGCCTCGCTGGCCATGCGCGGGTGACCGTGGCCGAGTACGGCAACGTTGTTGAGCATGTCCAGGTAGGAGCGTCCCTGCATGTCGATCAGGTAATTGCGCCAGCCACGTTCGATATGCGGTGGTTGCTCGTAGTAGTGCTTTTGCGAGCGGGCAAAGCTGGCATCGCGCCGCGCCAGCAATTGCTGCGCATCGACCAGCGGCTCAGCCTCGCACGCAAAGCCCAGCAACGCCTGAGGGGAGGGACACAGCGCTTTCCACGCCGCTGCTCGCGACGGCTCGACGAATGGCGGTGGGCACAGGCCCGGCACGCGGCACAGCTGGATGCTCAACAGCCCACCACTGCGACCCAGGCGTTGTCCTTGGCTGATCTGTGCACCGGTTTCAGGTGCATCGACCAGCCCACGCAACCACAGGCTGCATTGCTCCCCTTGCAGGCAGCCCTGGCCATCGTCGGTCGCCAGCCACACCCCCGCCCACGGCGCCTGAACTTCATTCACCGGGGCCTGCAACTCAACGTGCAACGCGAAAGTGCGGGGTTCCTGCGGGTTGTCGATATGGGTTTGCGAAAGGCGGTATTGGCCGTGAAGCGAGCAGGCGGCCCCATTTTCACCCGCCTGCTCACGCAGCAATTGCTGGTCGAAGCCCGGTTGTTCCCAGTTACCTGCCTGAAAGTGACTGCTCAACACGCCCAGGTCCACCGCGCTGACACTGCTGCCTTGCAAGCCGGGCAGCAGCTCACCACTGGCACCCAGCTCCAGGGCCGGCAGATCGCCACCGGCTACTTGCGCAATGGCAGCCTCCATCAGCTCGAATGGCACGCGGGTAGCAACCTCGAATATTTCCCACTCGTGGCTGAGGTTGTCGCGAATATAAGCATTGTCCGGGTCGACACTCAGTTGCTGCTCGCTGCTGAGCACCAACACCGCAGCGCGCGCGACCACCATTGGCCAAAGGGCCTTGAGTTCGACGTCGGTCAGCGGGTTTAGCGCATGGTAGGCCTGGACGGCAGGCAGAATGCGCAGCGGATCACCCTCAGCGTGGTGCAGCAGGGCCGCACAGGTTACCGACAGATCGGCAATCCGCCAGGTGTGCACCAGGTCGCCGAAATCGATAACCCCTTGCAGTTGCCACTGGCGCTGCTCGTCGCGTTGCCACACCGCGTTGTCATCGGTGATATCGAGGTGTACCGCCTGCATGGGCAATTGCCCGGTCAGCGGCTGCAGGCGTTTTTGCGCCTTGTCGGTGGCCGCCAGCAGTTGCGCCTTGCGGGCGCCCTCGGTGAGTACCGGCGACAGGTGCGCGATCAGCTCAATGGCGTGCCGTGGGTCCCATTGCAGCGTACGTTCAAGCCCAGGATGGGTGAAATCCGCCAAGGCCTGGTCAATACGTGCGCAAAGCCCGCCAAGCTCGGCGATCAACTGCGCCGGCATGAATTTAAGACGGGTGAGTGACTGACCTTCTATGTAGTCGAGCAAACGCACGCGCAGTGCCTGACCGGCCTGATCGAGCGTCAATAACTGCGCACCGCTCTTGGCTGGCATCACCGCCGGCACCGGCAGACCGCGCTCATGCAGATAGCTCAGGGCCGCGTGCTGGGCCTCAAGCTCAACAACGGTATAATCGCCGTGGCAGATTTTCAGCACATAGCGCCCTTGGGGGCTATCGACACGAAAGTTCAGGTCTTGCTGGCTGCCCAGCGAGTGCAATGAGCCACTCAACCCATAGTGTTCCTGCAACAGTTGCAGCGCTTGTTGCTCGCTGACATCGGGACAAGGCTGGCTAGCGCGGTGGAGCAAGGTACTGAGTGGCATGTTGGGACCTCATTTTTTTGCTGCTTATATCGCCACTGCTTTTGCCGATAAGCAAGTACGGCAGGGAAAAAGCGATGAACAACGAGGCGTTCCAAAGTACCCTACGGTAAAGACGTATCTGCCTTGCGCTATTTGCCACCCGCCGCAAGCTAGGCTTGGGTAGAACTTCATCTGATTCATCAAAGGTCATTGGACATGCGCATACTCATAACCGGCGGAGCCGGGTTCATCGGTTCGGCCCTGATTCGGCATCTGATCCAGACGACAGAGCATGAGGTCCTGAACCTCGACAAGCTGACCTATGCCGGCAATCTGGAGTCGTTGACCCGTATTGCGACCAATACCCGCTATGAGTTTGTCCAGGCAGACATCGCCGACCAGCCAACCGTGAGCGCTGTGCTTGAGCGCTTCAAGCCCGATGCGATCATGCACCTGGCCGCAGAATCGCACGTTGACCGCTCCATCGATGGGCCATCGGATTTCATCCACACCAACATCGTCGGCACCTACAGCCTGCTGGAAGCCGCGCGCGCCTACTGGCTCAAACTGCCAGCGGCAGAGCGTGCAGCGTTTCGCTTCCACCATATTTCTACCGATGAAGTGTATGGCGACCTGCACGGCGTCGATGACCTGTTCACCGAAACCACGCCCTACGCGCCAAGCTCGCCGTACTCGGCCTCCAAGGCTGCGTCAGACCATCTGGTCCGCGCCTGGCAACGCACGTATGGCCTGCCGGTACTGATTACCAACTGCTCGAACAACTATGGCCCGTTCCACTTCCCGGAAAAGCTGATTCCGCTGGTAATTCTCAATGCCTTGGCGGGCAAGCCGCTGCCTGTCTACGGTAATGGCCTGCAGGTACGGGACTGGCTGTTCGTCGAGGACCATGCCCGCGCCTTGTTCAAGGTGGTCACCGAAGGTCAGGTTGGCGAAACCTACAACATTGGTGGCCACAACGAGCAGAAGAACATCGATGTGGTTCGCGGTATTTGCGCCCTGCTCGAAGAGCTGGCCCCACAGCGCCCGACCGGCGTTGCCCACTACGCCGACCTGATCACCTTCGTTCAGGATCGCCCGGGCCACGACCTGCGTTATGCCATTGACGCCAGCAAGATCGAGCGCGAGTTGGGATGGGTACCTGAAGAAACATTCGAAAGCGGCCTGCGCAAGACCGTGCAGTGGTACCTGGACAACCTGGAATGGTGTCAGCGGGTACAAGACGGCAGCTATCAAGGACAACGACTGGGCGTCAGTGACTACAAGGATCTAATTGCATGACAAAAGGTATTGTTCTGGCAGGAGGCTCTGGCACTCGCTTGCACCCGATCACCCTGGGTGTTTCCAAGCAACTGCTGCCCATCTACGACAAGCCAATGATCTACTACCCGCTTTCGGTGCTGATGCTGGCGGGTATCCGGGAAGTTCTGCTGATCTCCACCCCGACCGACTTGCCTCACTACAAGCAATTGCTGGGTGACGGCAGCCAGTTTGGTATCGAGTTGAGCTACGCCGAACAGCCTTCCCCCGACGGCCTGGCCCAGGCGTTTTTGATTGGTGAAGCGTTCATTGGCGACGATTCGGTCTGCCTGATCCTGGGCGACAACATTTTCCACGGCCAGGGCTTCACCGAACAACTGCGTCGCGCCATCAAGCAGCCAACCGGCGCCACGGTTTTCGGCTACCTGGTAAAAGACCCCGAGCGCTTCGGCGTGGTCGACTTCGACGAAAACGGCTGTGCCCTGTCGATCGAAGAAAAACCCGCCAAGCCGAAGTCGCCCTATGCCGTGACTGGGCTGTATTTCTACGACAACGACGTGGTGGAAATCGCCAAGAACGTCAAACCTTCGCCGCGCGGCGAGCTGGAAATCACCGACGTCAACAATGCCTATCTGCAACGCGGTGACCTGCGCGTCGAGCGTTTCGGGCGTGGTTTTGCCTGGCTCGATACCGGTACCCACGACAGTCTGCTGGAAGCCTCGCAGTACGTGCAAACCATCGAACACCGTCAGGGCTTGAAGGTGGCCTGCCTTGAGGAAATCTCTTACCAGCAAGGCTGGATCGACCGCTCACAATTGCTGGAACGCGCCAAGGCATTTGGCAAGACCGGCTACGGACAATATCTCTACGGTTTGGCTGAAGAACGCTAATGAATGTAATCAACACTGATCTGCCCGGCGTACTTATCCTCGAACCCAAAGTGTTCGGCGATAGCCGCGGTTTCTTCTACGAGAGCTTCAACGCCAGAACGTTCAAAGAACAGACCGGTGTTAGCACCAATTTTGTTCAGGACAACCACTCCAAGTCGCAGAAAGGCGTGCTTCGTGGCCTGCACTACCAACTGGAAAACACTCAAGGCAAGTTGGTGCGCGTCACCTACGGCGAAGTATTGGACGTGGCGGTCGATGTGCGCCGCAGCTCTCCCCACTTCGGAAAGTGGGTGGGTGTAAAGCTGTCCGCTGAAAATCGTCGCCAACTGTGGGTACCGGAAGGCTTTGCCCACGGTTTCGTCGTGCTCAGCGACAGCGCCGAATTTCTCTACAAGACCACCGACTACTACAACCCACAAGCCGAATGCTGCATTCGCTGGGATGACCCGGACCTGGCCATCGACTGGCAGCTGACTTCGGCGCCCATCCTGTCCGCCAAGGACCAGGTCGGCAAATCGCTGAAAGAGTTAGAACTGCTGCCATGACCGCACGTCGACCCACCATCCTTATCAGTGGCCAGCACGGTCAGGTGTCCCGTGAACTGCAACAGCGTCTGGGCGACCTCGGCCAGTTGCATGTGCTGGGCCGTGAGCAACTCGATCTGGCCCGGCCCGAAGGTATTCGTGAACGAGTGCAGGCACTCAAGCCGGATTTGATCATCAACGCTGCCGCTCATACAGCAGTCGATCAGGCTGAGAGCGAACCTGAACTGGCTTTCGCGATCAATGCGCAAGCACCGGGTGTCTTCGCTGAAGAGGCCGCGAAACTGGGGATCCCGCTGATCCACTACTCCACCGACTACGTGTTCGACGGTAGTAAGGACAGTCCCTACAACGAAGACGACCAGCCCAACCCACTGGGTGTCTACGGGCGCAGCAAACTGGCGGGCGAACAGGCCATCAGCGCTGTCGGCGGCCAGCACCTGATCCTGCGAACAAGTTGGGTCTACTCACGGCACGGGCGCAACTTTCTGCTGACCATGCAGCGTCTGTTGCAGGAAAAGCCGGAACTGAGCATCGTCGCGGACCAGATCGGCGCACCGACCTGGGCCGGTACCATCGCCCTGAGCACCCGCGCCCTGATCGAACGCTGGCTGGCTGGCGAAGCTGGCGCCTGGGGCACGTACCACCTGACTGCACAGGGTGAAACATCCTGGTTCGGTTTTGCCCAGGCCATCGGCGAGCAGCTCAAGGCCCAAGGCCTGCCCTGCGCCAAGCTGATACCTATCCCGTCCAGCGACTACCCCACGCCGGCCGCGCGGCCATTGAACTCGCGTCTTGACTGCAGTCGCCTGCAGCAACAGTGGCAGGTCAGCCAACCGCACTGGCAGCAAGCGCTGATCGACTGCTTGAAGTAGCGCATAATGCGCCAGAGCTTTCTGGCGCATAAACGATGATCAAGATTCCACCTCTTCCCCGCCGCCCGCGATGGCGCAGTCTGGCATTGCTGGCCGTGTGCCTGGCACCGTTGCTGTGGCCTTTGCAGCACCTGGCCAAGCAGTACTACGAAGGCGAACTCGCCGGGCAGAACCGCCAAACCCTCGACCTGTACGTCGCCAACCTGCTCGGTACGCTACATCGTTACGAGACCCTGCCACAGATCCTCGGTGACCTTCCCGCCCTGCGTGCAGCCCTGGCTGATCCATTGCGCCTGGAAACGCTGACCAATGCCAACCGCCTGCTCAAGGACATCGCCACCCAGACCGGTGCCGAAGTCATGTACCTGATGGACACCCGGGGCAACACCCTGGCAGCGTCCAACTGGGACAAGCATGACAGTTTCGTGGGTCGAAACTTCGCCTTCAGGCCGTACTACTCAGAAGCGATCCAAGGTCGACTTGGCCGCTTTTTCGGTCAGGGCACGACGTCGGCCAAGCGTGGTTACTTCTTCGCCGCGGCAGTGCGCGACCGTGACGAAATCATCGGTGCCCTGGTGGTCAAGGTCGATCTGGACCACACCGAAACCCTGTGGGGCAAGACGCCTGAGCAACTGTTGCTCACCGACCATAACGGCGTGGTGATTCTTACCTCGCGCCCCGACTGGCGCTTTCGAGCCACCCGACCGTTAACCGATTCCGAACGCGAAGCCATCGCCGCCATCCAGCCCTACCCGACCCAGGCTCCGCAGCCACTGAAGCTGGTCCCCGAGGCCTGGCTGATCCAGACCCAGCCGATCGAGGAAACCGGTTGGCAGGTGAGTATTCTGGCGCCGCGAACCCTGATCGATCGCTCGGTCAATACCGTGGTCGCCATCGGCGGCGCAGGTCTGCTGGTGCTGATGCTATTGCTGGGCCTGATCATGCAGCGCCGACGCCACTACATGGACCGCATCGATTTCGAGGCCCATGCACGCCAGGAGCTGGAAAAACGTGTAATCGAGCGCACTGCCGATCTGGAAGGTCTCAACAGTCGACTGAAAAGCGAGGTACTGGAACGCGAGCAAGCGCAACAGGAACTTGTGCGTGCCCAGGACGAACTGGTCCAGGCTGGCAAGTTGTCGGTACTGGGGACCATGTCGGCGAGCATCAGCCACGAGCTCAACCAGCCACTGGCAGCCATTCGCAGCTATGCCGAAAATGCCGAGATTCTCCTTGATCACCAGCGCACCGACGATGCACGCAGCAACCTCAAGCTGATCAGCGAGCTGACCGGGCGCATGGCCTCGATCATTGCCCACCTGCGCGCCTTTGCTCGGCGCGACCGGCATGCACCGGAAAGCGTCGCCTTGCAGCCCGCGCTCGACGACGCCCTGGCGCTGCTGGCCAAGCGTCGGCGGGCCATGGCGGTAGAGCTTGTGCGCGACCTGCCCGAGGCAACCTTGTGGGTCCAGGCCGGTGAAACGCGCCTGCGCCAGGTGCTGGGCAACCTGTTGGCCAACGCCCTCGATGCGCTCACTGAAAAAGCCAACCCGCGCAAGCTCATACTCAGTGCCGAACAACGCGATGGCAACGTCTATCTGTACATTCGCGACAATGGTCCGGGTTTTTCCAGCGAAGCGCTGGCCCGGGCGCGCGAACCGTTCTTCACTACCAAGACGCGTACCCAAGGCCTTGGCCTGGGCCTGGCGATCTGCGATACCTTGATGCGTGCGCTGGGCGGCGAGTTGCTGCTTGGAAACCATCCCGAAGGTGGCGCTCTGCTCACCTTGCAACTACGCATCGCCAAGCCTGGCGCAACCTTGCCAACCTCAGAGGACCCATCGGCATGACAACCGAGCCGCTCATTGACAGCCGCGTACAGGTAATTCTGGTCGACGACGACCCGCACCTGCGCCAAGCCCTGAGCCAGACCCTGGATCTTGCCGGTCTCAAAGTCCTGCCCCTGAGCGATGCGCAGAATCTGGCTGGACGCATAGAACACGACTGGCCCGGCGTACTGGTCAGCGATATCCGCATGCCCGGCATCGATGGCCTGGAGCTGTTGCAACAGGTCCATGCGCAAGACCCGGAGCTTCCGGTCCTGCTTATTACCGGGCATGGCGACGTGCCCCTCGCTGTCCAGGCCATGCGTGCCGGCGCCTATGACTTTCTTGAAAAACCCTTCGCCAGCGATGCGCTGCTCGACAGTGTGCGCCGCGCCCTGGCCCTGCGCCGCCTGGTTCTGGACAACCGCAGCCTGCGCCTGGCACTGAGCGATCGCCAGCAACTGAGCACGCGTCTGGTCGGTCACTCGGCGCCCATGTTGCGCCTGCGTGAACAGATCGGAGCGCTGGCAGGAACCCGTGCCGACGTGCTGATTCTGGGCGAAACCGGCGCGGGCAAAGAAGTGGTGGCCCGTGCCCTGCATGATTTGTCGAGCCGCCGAGACGGCCCGTTCGTGGCCATCAACGCAGGGGCACTGGCCGAATCAGTGGTCGAAAGCGAGCTGTTCGGTCACGAGCCGGGCGCGTTCACCGGTGCGCAGAAGCGCCGCATCGGCAAGTTCGAGTTTGCCAATGGCGGTACGTTGTTCCTCGATGAAATCGAAAGCATGAGCCTGGATGTGCAGGTAAAACTCCTGCGCCTGCTGCAGGAGCGGGTGGTCGAACGCCTCGGTGGCAACCAACAGATCCCGTTGGATATCCGCATCATTGCCGCCACCAAGGAAGACCTGCGCCAAGCGGCCGATCAGGGTCGCTTCCGTGCCGACCTTTACTACCGTTTGAACGTTGCGCCACTGCGTATTCCACCGTTGCGTGAGCGCGGCGATGACATCCTGGTGCTGTTCCAGCATTTTGCCGATGCTGCCAGCGAGCGCCATGGCTTACCGGCGCATACCTTGCTGCCAGCCCAGCGGGCACTGCTATTGCGCCACAACTGGCCCGGCAATGTGCGCGAGCTGCAGAACGCCGCCGAACGCTTTGCCCTGGGTCTGGAACTGGCCCTGGATGGCGACGTTCCAGCAGCGGCCCCTCAACAATCAGTCAGTGTTGGCAGCGGTAATCTCAGCGATCAGGTCGAGCAGTTCGAACGCTCGTTGATCGCCGCCGAACTGGCTCAACCCCACAGTTCCATGCGCAGCCTCGCCGAGGCTTTGGGCATTCCGCGCAAGACTTTGCATGACAAGCTGCGCAAACATGGCTTGAGCTTCGCTGACAGTACTACCAGCACCGACGAGATGGAGGACCCGCGTCCATGACTACGGACAGCCAATACCTTGAAGCCGTGCTGCACGGCGACATTCCCCTGACCCGCGAGATGGGCATGCGGGTACTTGACTGGCAGCAGCATCAATTGCGCCTGCAGCTACCGCTGGAGGCCAACGTCAACCACAAGAGCACCATGTTCGGCGGCAGCCTGTATTGCGCTGCGGTACTGGTCGGTTGGGGCTGGTTGCACCTGCGTCTGCGCGAGGCGGGCATAGACGATGGGCATATCGTCATTCAGGAAGGCCAGATCAGTTATCCACTGCCGGTGACCGGTGCGGCAATTGCGCTATGCCAGGCGCCAGAGGAGAAAGTCTGGGAGCGCTTCATTGCCACTTACCAGCGCCGCGGCCGTGCGCGACTCAATTTGCACACCAAGGTCAGTAATGCCGGTAGTGATGAGGCCGCCGTGCTGTTCAGCGGCCAGTACGTGCTACATCGTTGAGGCCAGTTGCAACAGCTGGCCGCGCCATGGGGCCGCGGCGGGCAATGCCAGGAAGAAGGGATTGAGCAGCGATTCGCGCGGCGGATAATCGAAGGCTTTGCCATCCAGGCCCAGCACTTCACCGCCCGCGCCTTCCAGCACGCCTTGCGCTGCGGCGGTGTCCCACTGCGACGTCGGCGCCAGACGCGGGTAACAGTCAGCTGCACCTTCGGCCAGTAAACAGAACTTCAGCGAACTGCCAATATTTGCCAGCTCCAGCTCGCCTACTGCGGTACTCAGGCCCGCCAGCAAGGCTTCTTGCTGTGGACTCGAATGGCGGCGACTGGCGACCACGGTAAAAGCGCTGCCAGGCGCAGGTGCCAGCCGCACGTTGATGGCTCGCGGCTTGCCATGGGTCTCTTCAAGCCAGGCCCCCAAGTCTTTACCGCCATAGTAACAACGGCCGGTAGTGGGAATCGCCACGACACCGAACACCACCCGTCCCTGCTCGATAAGGGCGATGTTGACGGTGAACTCCTCAGTTCCGGCAATAAACTCCTTGGTGCCGTCGAGCGGGTCGACCAGCCACCAGCGCTGCCACTGCTGACGCTCACTGAAAGGAATATCGCAATCTTCCTCGGACAACACCGGAATGTCTGGCGCCAATGCTTGCAGGCCCTTGGCAATAACGTCGTGGGCCGCCAGGTCGGCAGCAGTGACCGGTGATTCGTCGGTTTTGGCCGTTACCGCTACATCTGCACGCCAGAAAGGCAAAATCGCTTCGCCTGCCTCACGTGCCAAACTCACTACCTGTTGCATCAACTGCTGGTCACTCATACGCCAAACACTCCGCGCTGGGTCAGCAGGTCACGCACCAGGTACAACGCAGCCAGCGCGCGACCTTCGGAAAATTGAGGATGCTGCGCCAGGGCAGACAATTCACGCAGGTTGATCTTGTCGACACGCATGGGCTCAGGCTCATCGCCTTCCAGGCGCTCTTCATACAAATCCGTGGCCAGCACCACCTGAATTTTCTGGCTCATGTAACCCGGCGATAGCGAAAGCTCGGTCAAATGCTCAAGCTGCCGGGCGCCAAAGCCGGCTTCTTCCTTGAGCTCACGGTCGGCCGCTGCCAACACATCCTCACCCGGCTCGATCAGGCCCTTGGGCAAGGACAGCTCGTATTCGTCGGTACCGCCGCAATACTCTTCGACCAGGACGGCATGCTCGGCATCGAGCATCGCCACGATCATTACCGCGCCATAACCATTGCCACGCCCCACAAGTCGCTCATAGGTGCGCTCGTTGCCATTTGCAAAACGCAATTGCACAGCTTCAACTCGAAACAGACGGCTGCTGGCGACAATCTCGCGGGAGAGGACGGTGGGTTTCTGGCGCATGAGGCGGCTCCTTGGCGTGAACGGGTTACTATACCGTGGCTTGCCTAGCCACCGCTGCCCTGACTGCCCGAGAATTTCATATGCCCGTTTTAGCCTGGTCCACCATCGACACTGTCTTGCTGGACATGGACGGCACCTTGCTGGATCTGCATTTCGATAACCATTTCTGGCTCGAACACCTGCCCCAGCGCTATGCCGAGCTGCATGGCATTAGCCGGGCGATGGCCGAACTGGAAATGCAGCCGCTGTTCGAGCAGCACGCAGGCTCGCTGAACTGGTACTGCCTGGACTTCTGGAGCCGCGAGCTGAACCTTTCGGTACGCGACCTGAAGCTGGAGACCGCCCATCTGATCGCCCTGCGTCCAGATGCCGATACGTTTCTGCAGGCGATCAAGCAGGCCGGCAAACGGGTAATCCTGATTACCAACGCCCACCGCGATTCGCTGTCGTTGAAGCTGGAAAAGGTTGAGCTGGCGCCCTACTTCGAGCGTCTGATCAGCTCCCATGACTACGGCTTCCCCAAGGAAAACCCGCAATTCTGGGATGCCTTGCATAACGACATCGGCTTTGAACCAGGCCGCAGCCTGTTTATCGACGACACCTTGTCGATTCTGCGCAGTGCCCGCGACTTCGGCGTGGCGCACCTGCTTGCGGTGCGCCAACCGGACAGCCGTAAAGGGCCGCGCGATACCGAAGAGTTCGCTGCGGTAGAAGACTACCGAGCGCTGCTCGAAGGGCTTTGATTACTCGGGAATGCGCAGCGACTGGCCCGGGTAGATTTTGTCCGGGTGCTTGAGCATCGGTTTGTTGGCCTCGAAAATCTTGTTGTACAGATTGGCGTTGCCATATACCGCCAGCGAAATCGCGCTGAGGGTGTCGCCCTTTTTCACCACGACAAAGCGAGCAGCGGCAACGACCGGTCCGGTTACGGTGATCTGATCGTCCACTGTGGCAACCCCTGCAATGTTGCCCAGGGCCAGGAGGATTTTCTCTTTCTCTTCCTGACTGGCAACTTCACCCGTTACCGTCACCTTATCGCCATCGACCGTTGCCTTGATGTTCGGGTTGCCGAGGCCCACCTCTTCCACGTGCTTTTGCAACTGGTCGCTGGCATTGGCATTACCTGGGGTCAACAGGTCGATGATTTTCTCGCCGGCCTCTTTGATGAAACTGAAAATGCTCATACCGCTCTCCTTGGTGATGAATCTCGGAGCCTGGAGTCTAGGACAGGTTAGAATGCTTCGCCTGCTTTGCGCCAAGGAGCGACGATGGACATCAAACAACTCAAATTCCTCATCGCCCTGGATGAAACCCGTCACTTTGGCCAGGCGGCTGCCCGCTGCCACGTAACCCAACCGACACTGTCCATGCGTCTGCGCAATCTGGAGCAGGAACTGGACCTGGCCCTGGTCAATCGTGGCCAGCGCTTCGAAGGCTTCACCGCCCAAGGTGACCGAGTACTGGCCTGGGCCCGCACCGTGATTGCTGCCTACGATGGTTTGTACGCAGAAGCTGCAGCCTGCCGCGGTCATTTGGTGGGCAATCTGCGCCTGGGTGTGGTGCCGCTGTCGAGCTTCGATCCTCTGCCGTTGCTGCAACGCCTGCACCAACGCCATCCGGACCTGAACTTCGAACTCAGCGCGTTGAGCTCCGAACAGATCCTCGACCAACTCACCAGCAACCGTCTGGACCTGGGTGTGTCTTACCTGGAGCGCCTGGACCACGAGCGCTTTCTGTCGCTGCCCCTGGGTGAAACCCGTATGGGCCTGTTGTATGACCCAGATCATTTTTGCTTCGACGAGCAACCTTTAAGCTGGCAAGCACTGACTGAATTGCCGCTGGGTCTACTGACAGCCGGCATGCACTTTCGCCAGTCAATCGATCACAACTTCCACAGCCGCGGCCTGAAGCCCCGGTTGCTGATGCAAACCGATGCCGTCCATCAGTTGGCTCAAGCGGTACGTGGCGGACTGTGCTGCGCGATCATGCCATTGTCGGCAGGTCTGGAAGTGTTCACCGATCGGTTGCGCCTGCAACCGATCGAACAGGCCAATACCCTCGCGCCATTGGGCCTGATCATGCGGCGTACAGCGCCGCGCTCGGCCCTGGCAGAAGCCTGTCTGGCCGAATTCCAAGCATTGCAAAGTGATGCCTGATCGACGCTGTCTATCAAAACATCAGCAATAGCGATTAGACGGTAACCGAGCGCAAGCCTAGGCTTAAATCAGACTAGCCGCCGGTACCTCTAATGAGTACAAAACCTCCGGCCTGCGCGGCGTCGCTACCCCTGACTGCGCCCGCGGCCAGCAACCGCTATGACTACAACTACCTGACCGATTACAGCCAGGCCAGCACAGCGCTGGCTGAAGAGGTAGCCCTGGGCATTGCCTACAACGGCATCAACCAGGCGGTAATGCTGGTAAGCCCTACGGACCTCGAAGATTTCATTGTCGGCTTCAGCCTCGGCAACGGCATCATCACTTCGCTCGATGACATCTATGACCTGAAGCTCAAGGGCCAAGGCGCCGCTATCAACGCCGAAGTAGAAATCTCCAGCCGTGCCTTCTGGAACCTGAAGAACCAGCGCCGACAACTTGCCGGTACCAGTGGTTGTGGCCTGTGCGGGGTCGAAGCACTGGACCAGGCCTTGCCGCAGCTTGACGCCCTGCCTGGCGCCCCCCTGCCGCCTGTCCACTGGCTCGAAGGCCTGCGCCAGCGCATGGACGACTTTCAACCCCTGGGCCAGTACTGCGGTGCCGTGCATGCGGCATTGTTCATGAACAACCAGGGTGAATTGCTGCTGGGTCGCGAAGACATTGGCCGACACAACGCACTCGACAAACTGATCGGCGCGCTATTGCGCCAGCAAATCAACCCTGAAGGCGGCCTGGCCATTGTCACCAGCCGCTGCAGCCTGGAGTTGATCCAGAAAGTCTTGCGTGCCGGCATCCAGACCCTGGTCAGCCTGTCGTCACCCACCGGCCTGGCCCTGCAGTGGGCGCGTCGTCACAACCTCAACCTGATTCATATTCCCAAACACAGTGCGCCACGGGTATACAGCCCCGTGCTGGAGAATTGACCGTGAGCCTGCATCATCAAGCCGATCAGAAGCCCGTCCCGCGCTATAAACCCTACAACGGCGCCGCTGGCGGCTGGGGCGCACTGCGCAGTGTGGCCCAGGCCTGGATCGGCAGTGACAACGCCCTGAAGAACATTCGCGCCCTGCTCAAGACCAACCAGAACGGCGGTTTCGATTGCCCGGGCTGCGCCTGGGGCGATTCACCGGAAAGCGGCATGGTGAAGTTCTGTGAGAACGGCGCCAAGGCTGTGAACTGGGAAGCCACCAAACGCCGTGTCGATGCCGCGTTTTTCGCCCGTCACAGCGTAACCTCACTGCTCGCCCAGAGCGATTATTGGCTGGAGTACCAGGGCCGGCTGACCGAGCCGATGGTTTATGAACCGAGCACCGACCGTTATCGCCCGATTGACTGGGATGCAGCTTTCGCCCTGATTGCCAGCCACCTGCAGAACCTTGCCAGCCCAGACCAGGCCGAGTTCTATACCTCTGGCCGCGCCAGTAATGAGGCGGCCTATTTGTATCAGCTGTTTGTGCGCGCCTATGGCACCAACAACTTTCCCGATTGCTCGAACATGTGCCACGAGGCCAGTGGCGTAGCATTGGGCCAAAGTGTCGGGGTCGGTAAAGGCACAGTCACGTTTGACGACTTCGAACATGCCGAGGCGATTTTTGTCTGGGGCCAGAACCCCGGAACCAATCATCCACGCATGCTTGAGCCGCTGCGCGAAGCGGTCAAGCGCGGCGCTCAGGTGGTGTGCATCAATCCCCTCAAAGAACGTGGACTGGAACGTTTCCAGCACCCTCAACACCCGCTGGAAATGCTCACCAACGGTGACCGCCCGACCAACACCGCCTATTTCCGTCCGGCCCTGGGTGGCGACATGGCTGTGCTACGCGGCATGGCCAAGTTCCTCCTGCAATGGGAACGTGAAGCGCAGGCGAACAACGCGCCAGCCGTTTTCGATCACGCGTTTCTCAATCAGCACACCCAAGGCGTGCTCGATTATCTGCAAGCGGTGGACGATACCTCCTGGGCGCATATCGAGGCTCAATCCGGCCTGAGCCTGGCCGAAATCGAACAGGCCGCGCGGATGTACTGCAAGGCCAATAAAGTCATCATGTGCTGGGCCATGGGTATCACCCAGCACCGCCATTCGGTTGCGACCATTCAGGAAATCGCCAACCTGATGTTGTTGCGTGGCAACCTTGGTGTACCTGGCGCCGGCCTGTGCCCCGTGCGTGGCCACAGCAACGTGCAGGGCGACCGGACCATGGGCATCAACGAACGCCCACCGGTTAGCTTGCTTGATGCCCTGGAACGACGCTTCAAATTCAAGGTGCCGCGGCACAATGGCCACAACACCGTAGAAGCGATTGCAGCCATGCTCGGGGGGCAGGCCAAAGTCTTTATCGGACTGGGTGGCAACTTTGCCCAGGCAACACCCGATACAGAGCGCACCGCGCAAGCCTTGCGCAATTGCGACCTGACGGTGCAGATCAGCACCAAGCTCAACCGTAGTCACCTGATACACGGCCGGCAGGCACTGATCCTGCCGTGCCTGGGACGCACCGATGTCGACCAGCAAAGCGAAGGCCCGCAGGCCGTTACTGTCGAAGATTCGTTCAGCATGGTACATGCCTCCAACGGCCAACTGCAGCCGCTGTCCCGACATATGCGCTCGGAGCCTGCTGTAGTCGCCGGGATCGCCGCGGCCACCCTGGGTGCCAAACCGGTGGACTGGAACTGGCTGGTGGCCGACTACGCCCGTATTCGCGACCTGATCAGCGACACCATCCCTGGATTCAACGACTTCAACCAGCGCCTGGAACATCCTGGCGGCTTCTACCTGGGCAACAGTGCCGGACAACGGCAGTGGAAGACCGCCAGCGGCCTGGCTAACTTCAAGGCCAACCAACTGCCAGACGACCTTCTGCACGAGTGCGTTCGTGCAACCGGACAATTGCCGGACCTGATCATGCAATCGATGCGTTCGCACGATCAGTACAACACCACCATTTATGGCCTCGATGACCGCTACCGTGGGGTCAAGGGCCAGCGCAATGTGCTGTTCGCCAACGAGGCCGACATCATTCGCCTGGGCTTCCACCCTGGGCAAAAGGCCGATATTGTTTCGCTCTGGAGCGATGGCCGTGAGCGTCGGGTCAAGGGCTTTACCTTGTTGGCTTTCGATATCCCTGCGGGTCAGGCGGCGGCGTACTATCCAGAGGTCAATCCGCTGGTACCGTTGGAAAGCGTCGGCGACGGCAGCCACACACCGACCTCCAAGTTTGTCGCGATCAAACTGGAAGCTGCCAGCGACAATACCCGCATCCTCTGACAGAATCTTCTGTACGACATGCACAAAAAAAGGCCCTGGCAGCGATGCCGGGGCCTTGTCTCAAGTAAGCTCAGACAGCGTAAAATCGAGAAAGTTTCATAGTGAAAACAGTAACTTAGAGAATTGTGTACAACTCGTGTTACTCGTCGGATTTTCGTTGCCAGCCCCCCTTCCCAGCCTCAGGATCGCCTCGTCATCCTTATGAGGCTCTCTTGATGAAGTACTCCTCGATTCTGTTGTTGTCTCTTGGCCTGCTCAGTGGCGTTGCCTCGGCAGGTGGCACCACCGAAGCCGGTATTGGCGGCGCATTGGGCGGGGTACTGGGCTCTGTGGTCGGTAACTCGATCGGCGGCAGCACTGGCTCGACTATTGGCGCCGGCCTTGGCGGCGCGGCAGGCAGCGCGGTGGGTGCCAACAAGCACAGCCGTGGCGAAGCAGCGATTGGCGGTGCACTGGGTGCTGCCGGTGGTAACGCTATCGGTCGTAACGTCGGTGGTACTAACGGCGGTTACATCGGTGCAGCCGCAGGCGGCGGTGCAGGTGGTGCCCTGGGTAACTACATGGGCAAGAAGAGCGACGAAGAAGATCGTCACTACAGTAATAACCGCGGCTACGACGACCGTCGTCACTACCGCGACCGTGGCCATCACTACGGCCATCGCAAGCACAAGAAGCACTGGCGCCACCGCTGATCGCGCAAGGGCTTAAGCCAATCTCTTAGTCCCTGCCGTCAGCGGCAGGGACTGCGAAGCGCCCCCCGCGTTACCGCTCAAGCCGTTCGAGTCGATCTAACTCTCACACCGTGGTCCTTTCGCACGCAGTAATACCCCTACCTTACCTAAGACTTAGGGGCTACCCCGATTCTGGCAACAATAGCCTGTAGCTATCATCGAATTCCCATTCAGCCAACGGACGCAGGGAATGCGCATCGATTCTGCAACGCCGACCCGGCTGCTCATTGCCAGAAGAAGCTAAGATGCCAGCGGGCAAACGTTTCCCTGCACTTAACGAACTTCAGTTCCTTGAGCTTCAGTCGCTGGTCGAACGCGCCTCTGGTGTGATCCTGCTTCCTGCGCGCCGAACAGTCGTTGCTGCGCGCCTGGCCAGACGCCTGCGTCATTTTCAGTTACCCGGTTTCAGCCAGTACCTGCGCTTGCTTGCACAGCCTGACCAGCTTGCCGAGCGCCAGCAGGTGGTCGAACTGCTGGTCCCCAAAGAAACCTACTTTTTCCGCGAACACCCACACTTCGAGTTTCTCGCCGACTGGCTGAGCAAGTCCCACGCGCCTGTGCGTCTGTGGAGCGCCGCATGCTCATCGGGTGAAGAAGCCTACAGCCTGGCCATGATCGCCAGCGAAGCTGCCCGTAGCGACACCTGGAGCATCCTGGGCAGCGATATTAGCCCCGTCATGCTCAAGCTTGCCCACGAAGGTATCTATGACATTGCCCAGGCGCGTTACTTCCCCCAAGGCTGGTTGCAGCGCTATTGCCAATGTGGCATCGGCGCAACGGTGGGGCGCTTGCAAGTGCAAACGACATTGCGCGAGCGAGTCAGCTGGCGGCAGCTCAATCTGCTCCAGCCGCTGCCCGACGACCTGGGGGTTTTCGATGTCATATTTCTACGCAATTTACTGAGTTATTTCAGCCAGGATGACAAGCAACTGGTCGTTCGGCGCTTGCTAACCCGGCTGCGTCCGGGTGGACTGCTGTTGATCGGTCACAGCGAAAACATCCATGGGCTTGATTTGCCAATACGACCGATACTGCCCTCGATATACGAGCGCCTATGTTGACCGGCGCTGCCGTCACCAACGACAGACCTTCGATATCAATCGCTCTCCTGCGCGGCAGCGCTCATACGGACCGAGCAAACCTGCCGCTCCCCAACTCTTGCGAAACAGGTTCGACCCCATGCTTTGCCGAATTCTACTTGCCGACGACTCGCCGCTTTTTCGAGCTGGCCTGCGTGCACTGCTCGAACAAAAAAAACATTACGCCGTGGTCGGTGATGCAGGCGATGGCACAACAGCTATCGCGCTGGCGGAAAAGCTCAAGCCTGATGTGATCCTGTTGGACTTGACCGCCGATACCCTGGATAGCGAACAAATCTTGCGCGAGTTGAACCTGCTCGCGCCGACCTGTCACGTGCTGATGCTTTCAACACGTTCGGAGCTGGATTTCGTCATGCGCTGCCTGCAACTCGGTGCCCATGGCTTTCTGCTCAAGAGCGCTTCGGTGCAAGAACTTGAGCAAGCCCTACTAGCGTTGAAAAACGGTGGCCAGTACCTGTCGGCCGCGGTGCTGCCGATGGTGATCGGTCAGGCCGTCAAACACAGCCGAAACGCATGCCCGGCAACAGTGCCATGCAACTGACTACGCGCCAGCTGGAGGTGCTAAGGCTCATCGCCCGTGGCGAAAGCACTCGCTCGATTGCCGACGGCCTGGGACTGAGCGTAAAAACCATCGAAGCGCACCGCTCACAAATCATGCACCGACTACAGATCCACGATGTTCCGGGCCTGGTGTTATTTGCCGTACGCGAAGGCATCATCCGTCTGAACGACTAAGCCCGTAGTTCAGCCGCGCACACTCAGCATTGCAAACTCAGCAAAGCCGCCTGCAGGACGTCAGGCAACGGTACCGGTCGGCCTGAGGCGCGCTCGACAAAAACCTGCACGACCTTACCCGCAGCACACGGCTGCGCATCGCCGACCCGGAACAGACCCAACTGGTATTCCACCGAGCTTCCGGCTACGCGCGCCACCCGCAGGCCCACCTCAAGCGTGTCGGGGAACGCCGGCAAGGCAAAGAAGTCCGCCGCCGAACTGACCACAAAGCCCAGTACCTCCCCTTCCTGCGGGTCCAGACCCGCCTGCTGCAGAAGAAAGGCCTGGATGGTCGTATCGAAGTAGCCGTACACCGTCGCACCCGCGATATGACCGTTGAGGTCACTGTCTTGCCAGCGGGTAAGGATGGGTTGCAGGTGCGGGTAGTCGTGGCGTTGGGGAGTATCGGACATGGCTGACCTGAGGATGGATGCAGATAAAAGAAGCTTCCCACAATCACATCGCAAGTCCTATTGTCGCATTCAACAATAGTTCGCCGAGTGGTCTGACCACATGCAACAGAATGCAAAAAGCCGCCCCGAGGGGCGGCTTTCTGTTTAACGCTGACTTGAGCTTAGAGCTGTGGACCAGCGGCCTTGATGGCGTCGGAAACTTCAAACTTCTTGAAGTTCTCGATGAACAGGTTGGCCAGGGCCTTGGCTGCGTCATCGTAGGCGGTCTGGTCAGCCCAGGTGTTGCGTGGGTTGAGCAAAACGGTTTCAACACCAGGAACGAGTTTTGGCACGTCCAGGTTGATGATGTCCAGGTGCTCGGTTTCAGCACCCACCAGCGCGCCGCTCTGGATCGCTGCGATCACTGCACGGGTGGTCGGAATGTTGAAACGCTTGCCGACGCCGTAGCCACCACCGGTCCAGCCAGTGTTGACCAGGTAAACCTTGGAGCCGAAGCCACGGATACGCTTGATCAGCAGTTCAGCGTACTCGCCAGCTGGACGCGGGAAGAACGGCGCGCCGAAGCAGGTGGAGAAGGTCGACTTGATACCGCTACCCGAACCCATTTCAGTCGAACCCACCAGCGCGGTGTAGCCCGAGAGGAAGTGGTACGCCGCTTGCTCTTCGCTGAGAATCGAAACAGGTGGCAGTACGCCGGTCAGGTCGCAGGTCAGGAAGATAACGGCGTTCGGCTCGCCACCGAGGTTCTTCTCGGAACGCTTCTCGACGTGCTCCAGCGGATAGGCGGCACGGCTGTTCTGGGTCAGGCTGCCGTCGGCATAGTCAGCCTTCTTGGCGTCGTCCAGAACAACGTTTTCCAGGACCGCGCCATGCTTGATGGCTTTCCAGATGACCGGCTCGTTCTTCTCGGACAGGTCGATGCACTTGGCATAGCAACCGCCTTCGATGTTGAACACCACGCCTTCGCCCCAACCGTGCTCGTCGTCACCGATCAGGTAACGGCTTTCGTCAGCCGACAGGGTGGTCTTGCCAGTGCCGGACAGGCCGAAGAACAGCGTGACGTCACCCTCTTCGCCGATGTTGGCAGCGCAGTGCATTGGCAGCACGTCGGCAGCTGGCAGCAGGAAGTTCTGCACCGAGAACATGGCTTTTTTCATTTCACCGGCGTAACGCATGCCGGCGATCAGCACTTTCTTCTGTGCGAAGTTGATGATCACGCAGCCATCGGAGTTGGTGCCGTCTCGCTCTGGCACACACTCGAAGTTGGCGACATTGAGAACTTGCCACTCATCACGGCCAGCAGGGTTGTACTGCTGCGGATTGATGAACAGGCAACGGCCAAACAGATTCTGCCAGGCAGTCTGAGTGGTCATCTTGACGGCCAGGTAGTGCTCGGCTGCAGCGCCTACGTGAACGTGGGAAACGAAATGCTCTTGCGCGTTGTTGAAGGCCTCGACGCGGTCCCACAGGGCATCGAACTTGTCGGCCGGGAACTTGCGGTTGATCGGGCCCCATGCGATGGCATCCTGCGTGGACGGCTCTTCGACGATGAAACGGTCAACCGGCGAACGACCGGTACGGTGACCGGTTTTCACGACCAGCGCGCCTGTATCGGCCAGCTCGCCTTCACCGCGGTTCAGCGCTTCTTTTACCAGCTCATCGACGCTCAGGTCGGTGTAGACGGTGTTGTGGGCTTGCGTCATGAGATTCCCCATCCGGCCTGAGGCCGAGTGCTCCAAACGTTTTGTAGTAGAGCTTTTAAAACTACTACAGCGAAAAAAGTGGCCGGATTATGCCAGAAACGCCCAAAAAAAGTAGGGCCCTCCTGTCAGAACGGCGAGTTTCCGGCGTTAGACAGGAGATTTACCTGTGGTGAAACGTTTTAGTGACGAGTATCTGACGGCGCGTCTACACCACCACCGGCGAACAATTGCTCGATATCGGCTGCATCGAATTCATAGCTCTGGTTACAGAACTGGCAATCGACCTCGATTTTGCCTCCATGTTCATTGACCAGCGCCAGCGCGTCGTGTTCGCCCAGGCTGATCAACGCATTACCGGAGCGCTCCCGCGAGCAACTGCAGCGGAAATGCAGTGGCTGGATATCGAACAGGCGCACGGCATCTTCGTGGTAAAGGCGATGCAAGACCGTCTCATTGTCCAGGCCGAGCAGTTCTTCGGCTTTCAAGGTGTTGGCCAAGGCCTTCACATGATTCCAACTTTCTTCACGGTCTTCGATGTCCTTCTGACGATCAGCAGGCAGTTGCTGAACCAGCAGACCACGGGCGCGCTGACCGTCGGCGGTCAGGGAAATGCAGGTGTTGACCTGCTGGGACATGACGAAGTAGTTGGTAAAACATTCCGACAGATCCTTGCCATCGAGTTCTACCGTCCCCTGATAGCGCTGACCGTTGACTGGAATGATGGTCAGCACCAGATGTCCGCCGGGCATCAGGTCAGCCAGCGTTGCATCAGCCTTGATCTGCTCGGCCTCATACCGGGCCAGACCACGGATTTCGTGCTCGCTGGTGCATTCGATGGCCAGCAACGGCACGGGCCCGCTCGACTGTGCCTGGAGAATCAGCAAACCGTCGAACTTCAAGGTGCCGACCAGCAGGGCCGCCGCTGCCATCAGCTCGCCAAGCAAATGCGCGACAGGCTGCGGGTAAGGGTGCTTGGCCAGTACCTCGGCGTAGCTGCGCTCCAGGCCGACCATTTCACCGCGTACATCGCGATCGTCGAAGATGAAGCGTTGGGTGTAATCGGTATCGGACAAATCGTGCATGGGTTCAGGCTTTCGAATAAATGGGTTAATGGCGCCTAGTTTATCAGTGCGCCCCGCGCCCGTTAACCGGCGCTGTCATGAAGCTGGTGGATCTGGCGCCGTTGCTTCTTGGTTGGCCGACCGTCGGTCGTTATCCCCATCGCTCCGGCCTTGCGCATGGCGGCGGCCTTCTCGCGACGGTCGATACTTTCCGGCGTTTCGGCATAGAGCGCCTGGGCCTCGGGTGCTCCCCGACGCACCACCGACAGTGCCAGAACCACCACCGTGCGCTCATCAAAGCCGGTGCGCAAGACGAATTCGTCGCCTACGCGCGGCTCTTTGCCCGGTTTACAGCGTTCCCCACGACAATGCACCTTGCCGCTTTCGATGGCCGCCTTGGCCAGTGCGCGGGTCTTGTAGAAACGTGCGGCCCAGAGCCATTTGTCCAGACGTACTTTGTCATCGTTTTCCGGCTTTTGTGCCATGACATTTCTCCGCATATTTTCGTTAACGGAACTGTACTACCGTATCTGACGGATGCAAAAAAACTGCCGCGTGCTTACAGTTCACGACTTGTCGCGCACGCCGGTCTGGCCTTGCGATTTTTTATGCTGGTTGAGCAATTTGAAGACATTTGACCATTTGACTGTAATTGGCCTGCGCGAGTGGGTAGCCTTGCCCGACCTGGGCGTGGCCGGCTTGCGCGCCAAGATCGACACCGGCGCCAGCACCTCGAGCCTGCACGCCACAGAGGTAGAGCCTTTCGAGCGCAACGGCGAGCCGTGGGTGCGTTTCAATGCACACCTGGGTTCGATCGTGCAATTACGCCACCGCCGCTGTGAAGCACCGTTGGTGACCATGAAGACCATCAAGAGCTCCAATGGCCACGCGCAAATTCGCTACGTGATCAGGACGCCGCTGGCATTGGGCGACCGGGTCTGGGAGGTCGAATTCACCCTGGCTTGTCGCAAAGCCATGCGCTATCGCCTTTTACTCGGATCCAAAGCCCTGATTCATGGCCAGTTGGTGGTCAATCCAGGTCTCAAGTATGTTCAGGACAAGCCGGCATTTCCGGCCACTATTTCTCCTTCCACAGGTGTTGCATGAAGATCGCCGTGCTGTCGCGTAACCCGCGTCTGTATTCCACTCGTCGTCTGGTTGAAGCCGGTACTGCACGAGGCCATGAGATGGTTGTGATCGACACCCTGCGCGCCTATATGAACATCGCCAGCCACAAGCCGCAGATCCACTACCGTGGCAAGCCGCTCGAGGGCTTCGATGCCGTAATCCCGCGGATCGGCGCATCGGTGACCTTCTATGGCTGCGCAGTGTTGCGCCAGTTCGAAATGATGGGCGTGTTTCCATTGAACGAATCGGTTGCCATTGCCCGCTCGCGGGACAAGCTGCGCTCGCTGCAATTGCTGTCGCGACGCGGCATCGGCTTGCCGGTTACCGGCTTTGCCCATTCGCCAGACGACATCCCGGACCTGATCCAAATGGTCAATGGCGCCCCGCTGGTAATCAAAGTGCTCGAAGGCACCCAGGGCATAGGTGTGGTGCTGTGCGAAACCACCAAGGCTGCCGAATCGGTAATCGAGGCATTCATGGGCCTGAAGCAGAACATCATGGTTCAGGAATACATCAAGGAGGCTGGAGGCGCCGATATCCGTTGCTTCGTGGTCGGCGACAAGGTCATCGCCTCGATGAAGCGACAGGCCAAACCCGGTGAGTTCCGCTCCAATTTACATCGAGGTGGCAGTGCCAGCCTGATCAAGATCACTCCCGAAGAGCGCATGACCGCCATTCGCGCTGCCAAGGTGATGGGGCTGAGCGTTGCCGGTGTGGATATCTTGCGGTCGAATCACGGGCCACTGGTAATGGAGGTTAACTCATCACCAGGCCTGGAAGGCATCGAGGTCACCACCACCAAGGACGTGGCCGGCATGATCATCGAGCACCTGGAAAAGAACGGCGGGCCAAACCTGACCCGCACCAAAGGCAAAGGCTAGACCGCGTCACGCGGTAGCAACAGCCCCAGCGGCAGGCGCACCCTGGCTTCCAGTCCGCCGCCGGAGCGGTTGCGCAACTCGACATTGCCGCCATGCTGCGCGGCAATGCGCTTGACGATTGCCAACCCCAACCCGGTCCCCTTGCCGCTTCGGGCCCGGTCGCCGCGAATGAATGGGTTGAAAATACCTTCCAGCTCGTTCGGATCAATACCCGCACCTCGGTCCAGCACACTGAGCACCACATACGGGGCGCTGCTGTCGCCAGACACGTAGGCCGCCACCTCGACGCCCTTGCCTGCGTGATACAGGGCGTTGCCGATCAGGTTGTTCAACATGCGCTTGAGCGAAACCCTACGCAACGGAAAAGGCGGGATTGGCTCTAGACATAGGCGTACACGCTCTTCTGGCTGGTTGAACGGCGCCACCACTTCACGCACCAGGTCGCTCAGGTCGACCTCCTCCACCGGCTCGTCCCGACCGTCGCGAATAAACGCCAGAAACTGGTCGAGGATGGCGTCCATGTCTTCGATATCGCGCACCATGTCGTCGGTCAGGTCACTGTCGTTGTCCAGCATCGACAGCGACAAGCGTAAACGGGTCAAGGGCGTACGCAGGTCGTGGGAAACACCCGCCAGCATCAACTCCCGCTCCTGACCAGCCTGCTCGACGTCTTCAGCCATTTGGTTGAAGGCCCGGTAAACCTCGGTCATCTCGCTCGGGGTATCGCTGATCGGCAATCGCACACTACGCCCCTGGCCCAGTTGCCGGGCAGCAAATACCAGGCGTTTGAGCGGCTGATTGAGCTGACGGACAAAGATCCATGCCGAGGCTGTGGATAACAAGCCAATGGCCAGGAACCAACCCAGTACGCTCCAGATTTTCTGGCCACGCAGCGGATGCGGATAAAGCGGAACCTTCAACCAACCGTCGCCCAGACTTGGCGCCCTGACCCACAAGGCCGGTGGCGCATGGATGCGCAAGCGCACCTCAGTATCGGCACCAAGCTCAGCCTGCATCTGACGTTGGTAGATTTCACTGTAGGGCCAGTGCTGCTCACCTTCCGGAACACCAGAACCCACCACCCGAATAAGCCCGGCGGCTTCGGCGATCTTGTCGCGGTCGGACTCATCGGCTGCCCAGTAGGCGCGCAGGGTCAGAGCCACCCCGTGGCTGTATTGGCGATCGACCAGCACGTCTTCGTTCATCAGCAGGTAAACCAAGGTCAGCGCCTTGGAAAACAGCACGACGATCAGCACCAACCATAAGGTGCGGGCGAAGAAGCTTTGCGGGAACCACAAGGGCGTTTTCATCGACAACGGCTACACACTTTGCAGGAACGAGCATGGCTCGCAGGCTTTGCGGATCTCGGCACACGCAAAAGCAGGGCAACCCGAAGGTCCACCCTGCTCGCTGTGACTGACTCCTACAATCGAAACATCACTTGCTGGCATTGCCATCCGGTACGAACACGTAGCCGACACCCCAGACCGTCTGGATATAACGGGGCTTGGAAGGATCAGGCTCGATCATGCGACGCAAACGGGAGATCTGCACGTCGATGGAGCGCTCCAGTGCATCCCACTCACGACCACGGGCCAGGTTCATCAACTTGTCACGGGTCAGCGGCTCGCGCGCGTGCATGACCAGGGCCTTGAGAACGGCGAACTCGCCGGTTGTGAGCATGTGCACTTCGTCGCCGCGCTTGAGTTCGCGGGTAGCCAACGACAACTCGTAGTCGCCAAAGGTGACGGTTTCGTCCTCGCTGCCTGGGGCACCGGGCACTGCCGGCGCCTGACGACGCAGTACGGCCTTGACCCGCGCCATCAACTCGTCGGGGTTGAACGGTTTGGCCAGGTAGTCGTCGGCACCCAGCTCCAGGCCCTTGATGCGGCTGAGCTCATCACCCTTGGCGGTAAGCATGATGATCGGGATCTGATTGTTTGCAGCCCGCAAGCGACGGCAAGCGGTAAGGCCGTCCTCGCCAGGCAACATCAGGTCGAGCACCACCATGTTGAAAACTTCACGGGCCAGCAAGCGGTCCATCTGTTCGGTATTCGGTACTGCACGGGCGCGATAGCCCTTACTGGTGAAGAATCGTTCCAGCAGGCTGCTCAAGCCTGGGTCATCATCGACGATGAGAATTTTTTCGCCTTCAACGGTTTGTGCAGTGCTGCTCATGGATAGCTCCTCTAATCTCGGCACGCATTATGGCTTAGCCGCCATTGGCCGTGCCGTGTGCATTGTTAGCAGATTTTTCCCCGGGCGCCAGTTCTGCCTGGTCAGGGGCTGGCTCGCTGCTATCACCGCAACCCCGGCTGGCTGGGTATAATGCGCCGCTTTCAGCCAGCGCCGCATTGATCCGAGCGCCCTTTGGCGCCCGCCCGCGGCCTTTGTATTCACAATTTGTCAGGTGGTTTTATGGACAGCATCAACAGCCGCATCGCCGAGGAACTCGGCGTACGCCCGCAACAGGTCGAAGCGGCCGTGGCCCTGCTTGATGAAGGCTCGACAGTGCCTTTCATCGCTCGCTACCGTAAAGAAGTGACCGGCAGCCTGGATGACACCCAACTCCGTCACCTGGACGAACGCCTGCGCTACCTGCGTGAGCTGGATGATCGCCGCTCCAGCATCCTTGCCAGCATCGAAGAGCAAGGCAAGCTGACCCCGGAGTTGGCCCGCGAAATAAAACTGGCTGACACCAAGACGCGTCTAGAAGACCTCTATCTGCCCTACAAGCAAAAGCGCCGCACCAAGGGCCAGATCGCCCTGGAAGCGGGCCTGGGCGAACTCGCCGATGGTTTGCTGAACGATCCACAGCTGAGCCCGGAGGTCGAAGCTGCACGCTTCGTCGACGCCGAAAAAGGCGTGGCCGATGTGAAAGCTGCGCTCGAAGGCGCCAAGTACATTCTCATGGAGCGCTTCGCCGAAGACGCCAGCCTGCTCGACAAACTGCGCAGTTTCCTCAAGCAAGAAGCAGTGCTCAGCGCGCGACTTGTCGCTGGCAAGGAAGAGGAAGGTGCCAAGTTCCGTGACTACTTCGAACATGATGAACTGCTCAAAAGCATGCCATCGCACCGCGCCCTGGCGATTTTCCGCGGCCGCAACGAAGGCGTGCTTGCCGCTTCGCTGAAAGTCGGTGAAGAACTGCCTGGCACCCTGCACCCTTGTGAAATGATGATCGCCGAACGCTTCGGCCTGCAAAACCACAACCGCCCTGCCGACAAATGGCTGAGCGAGGTGGTGCGCTGGACCTGGAAGGTCAAGCTATACAGCCACCTGGAAACCGATCTGTTCGGTGAATTGCGCGACAACGCCGAAGGTGAAGCCATCAACGTCTTCGCTCACAACCTGCACGACCTGCTGCTGGCTGCCCCCGCAGGCCCTCGCGCAACCTTGGGCCTTGACCCGGGCCTGCGCACCGGCTGCAAAGTGGCGGTGGTCGATGCCACCGGCAAGCTGCTCGACACTGCCACGGTTTACCCGCATGTGCCGAAAAACCAGTGGGACCAGACCATCGCCGTGCTCGCCGCGTTGTGTGCCAAGCACTCGGTGGAGCTGATCGCGATCGGCAACGGCACCGCAAGCCGTGAAACCGACAAACTGGCTGCCGAGCTGATCAAAAAGTATCCAGCCCTGAAAATGACCAAGATCATGGTCTCCGAAGCCGGTGCTTCGGTGTATTCCGCTTCGGAACTGGCAGCCCGTGAATTCCCCGACCTGGATGTATCGATCCGTGGTGCCGTGTCCATTGCCCGTCGCCTGCAGGACCCGCTGGCTGAGCTGGTGAAAATCGATCCGAAATCCATTGGTGTCGGCCAATACCAGCACGACGTTTCGCAACTCAAGCTGGCCCGTGGCCTGGACGCGGTGGTCGAGGACTGTGTGAACGCCGTAGGGGTCGACGTCAACACCGCCTCGGTAGCCTTGCTCGCACGTATCTCCGGCCTCAACAGCACACTGGCGCAAAATATCGTTAACCATCGTGATGCCAATGGCGCGTTCAAAACCCGTACAGCGTTGAAAAAAGTCAGTCGCTTGGGCGAAAAAACCTTCGAGCAGGCTGCCGGCTTCCTACGCGTAATGAACGGTGACAACCCGCTGGACGCTTCCGCGGTCCACCCCGAAGCCTATCCGCTGGTACAGCGCATCGCGGCTGAAACCGATCGTGACATCCGTTCCCTGATTGGCGACAGCGGCTTTCTCAAGCGCCTGGACCCGAAAAAGTTCACGGACGAAACCTTTGGCCTGCCGACCGTCACTGACATTCTTCAGGAACTGGACAAACCGGGCCGCGACCCACGTCCCGAGTTCAAGACGGCTGAATTCCAGGAAGGCGTCGAGGACCTCAAGGACCTGCAACTGGGCATGATCCTCGAAGGCGTGGTGACCAACGTGACCAACTTCGGTGCCTTCGTCGATATCGGCGTCCACCAGGACGGCCTGGTGCACATCTCGGCGCTCTCCGAGAAGTTCATCAAGGACCCACGCGAAGCGGTCAAGGCCGGTGACGTGGTCAAGGTCAAGGTCATGGAAATCGATATTCCGCGTAAACGCGTCGGCCTGTCGATGCGCATGAGCGACACTCCAGGCGAGAAAATCGATGGCGCCCGTGGCAGTCGTCCAGGCTCAGCCCCGCGCCAGCAAAGCGCTCCAGCTCGCGCCAAGGAGACCCCGGCACCTGCCAACAACGCCATGGCGGCATTGTTCGCCAACGCCAAACAGCTGAAGAAGAAGTGATGCCGGCCCCAAAAGAGGTTGTCCTCAGTGCCTTCAGCCAATTGCTCGGCTGCCGCCTGCAACATCTGGAGGCAGGCGTTGCGCACATGACCCTGGCCCTGGCGCCGGAGTTGCGCAACCGCGGTGGCAAGCTGCATGGCGGTGCGATCTTCAGTCTGGTCGATACTGCCATGGGCCTGGCTTGTTCCAGCGCTCATGGTTTCGACCAGCAGAGCGTGACCCTGGAATGCAAGATCAACTACCTGCGCGCGGTTGGCGAGGGTGAAGTGCTGTGCATCGCCCGGGTGCTGCACGCCGGGCGACGCACGCTGGTGGTCGACGCTGATGTGCTTCAGGGCGACAAGCTGGTGGCAAAAGCGCAAGGAACGTTCGTCGTCCTCTAGCTTCAAACGGCAAAATTGGGATACTTTCGGCAGAGCGCAGGCACTGCCGAAAGCCGGCCGAAACCAGGCGACAACGCCAGTTCCTCTGTCCACCCTTGTAGACCGTCATTTCCACCCCCATATTGGGGCGACTGATGCGTGAAGGAATCCATCTTGAGCGAACTTCTCAACCGCCGCCTGAGCTTGCTCGGCCAAGGCGACAACCTCTCCCTGCTCAAGCAGTGCCTGCACGGCATCGAGCGCGAATGCTTGCGTGTGACCGACGACGGTCGTCTGGCACAAACCCCGCATCCCGAAGCTCTCGGCGCGGCGTTGACCCACGAGCAGATCACCACGGACTACTCGGAATCGCTGCTGGAGTTCATTACTCCAGCCCTGGCCGACCCTGCGCAGACCCTGGAAAGCCTGGAGAACATCCACCGATTCGCCTACACCAAGCTGGGTAGCGAATACCTGTGGAGCCCGTCGATGCCGTGTCCACTACCAGCCGAGGAAGATATTCCAATCGCCTGGTACGGTGAGTCGAATATTGGCCAGCTCAAGTATGTGTACCGCAAGGGCCTGGCCCTGCGTTACGGCCGCACCATGCAGTGCATTGCCGGGATTCACTACAATTTCTCGCTGCCAGAAAGTCTCTGGCCGCTGCTGCGCGCCGCTGAAGGCAGCAGCCTGGATGACCGTGAGTATCAGTCGGCAGCCTACATTGCCCTGATCCGCAACTTCCGCCGCTACAGCTGGTTGCTGATGTATCTGTTCGGCGCCTCGCCGGCCCTGGACGCGGGTTTCCTGCGTGGTCGGGCTCATTCACTCGAACAGTTCGACGTCGATACCCTTTACCTGCCTTACGCCACCAGTCTGCGCATGAGCGACCTTGGCTACCAGAGCAATGCCCAGGCAGGCCTGACGCCTTGCTACAACGATCTGAGCAGCTATACCGACAGCCTGCGCAAGGCCGTTGCCACGCCGTATGCGCCCTATGTAGAAATCGGTACGCACAAGGATGGCGAGTGGGTGCAGCTCAACACCAATATCTTGCAGATCGAAAACGAGTACTACTCCAATATTCGTCCCAAGCGCGTGACCTACAGTGGTGAGCGGCCGATCCAGGCCCTGATGGCCCGTGGCATTCAGTACGTCGAAGTGCGTTGCCTGGACATCAACCCGTTCCTGCCGACCGGTATCGATCTACCGGAATCGCGTTTTCTCGATGCATTCCTGCTGTTCTGCGCGCTGGATGACAGCCCACTGCTGGGCAATCAGGAATGTGGCAACTGCACGTCGAACTTCCTCAGCGTAGTCAAGGAAGGTCGTCGACCGGGACTCATGTTGCAGCATCACGGCAAGCCTGTGGAGCTGAAGGTGTGGGCAAACGAGCTGCTCGAGCGTATTGCGCCGCTGGCCGCGTTGCTTGACCGCAGCCTGAACAGTGACGAGCACAGCAAATCCCTGAACCTGCAAAAAGACAAAGTCAGCGATCCATCCCTGACCCCGTCGGCCCAGGTCCTGGCAAGCATGACCGAGCACAAGGAAAGCTTCAGCCGCTTCTCTCTACGCCAGAGCCAGGCGCACGCCGAATTCTTCCGCGCCAAGGCCCTGCCAGCCGACGAACAGCAGCGTTTCGAGACTGCCGCTCGCGAGTCCCTGGAAGCGCAAGCAAGGCTCGAGCACGAAGAGGACAAGGCCGATTTCGACCTGTTCGTCAGTGCTTATCAGGCCAGCATCCTTGCGATCAGCAACTGATATGAGCCGTACCGTCAGCACCCGCAAACCCCGCGCTGGCAGCCAGGCGCGGATCGACGCGATCCTTGCAGCGGCGCGCACCCTGCTGGCCAGCGAAGGTGTGGCAGGGCTATCGATCTACAGTGTCGCCGAGCGCGCGCAAATCCCGCCGTCCTCGGTGTATCACTTTTTCGCCAGCGTTCCGGCATTGCTCGAAGCCCTGACTGCCGATGTTCATGCAGCCTTTCGAGCGTGCCTGGCGCAACCGATAGACACCTCTGCGCTCACTACCTGGCACGATCTGTCGCGCCTGGTCGAGCTGCGCATGTTAAGTATCTACAACGAGGATGCCGCCGCCCGGCAGTTGATCCTTGCCCAGCATGGTTTGAGCGAAGTAACCCAGGCTGACCGCCAGCACGACATCGAGCTGGGCGACTTGATGCACAAGCTATTCGCCGAGCACTTCCAGTTACCCGTGCTGCCCAATGATGTCGATGTGTTTGCCCTGGCCATGGAACTGGGCGACCGGGTCTATGCCCGTTCAGTACAGTTGCATGGGCAAATCACCCCGCGCATGGCGGAGGAAGGCATGCGCGTGTTCGATGCGTATCTGGGACTGTATTTACCGCCTTTTTTGCCTAAACGCTGAAGCCGCTTTCGCGAGACAAGCCCACTCCCACAAGGCCGCCTGGGCCTGTGAAAAAGGGCTTGTCCAGCAACGGTTCAGAGTTTGGCAATCGACACTTCAGTGGACTTCACGAAGGCAATTACCTCACTGCCGATGGTCAGTTCCAGCTCACGTACCGAGCGGTTGGTGATCACTGAGGTGACGATGCCTGAAGCCGTCTGCACGTCGATTTCCGACAGTACCGGGCCTTCGAGGATTTCCTTCACGGTGCCTTTGAACTGGTTACGTACGTTGATCGCTTTAATGGTCATGAGTGTGCTTCCTTCAGGTCAATGAGCCCAACGCAGTTGCGTTGGCAAAGGTGCTACGGGTTCCGGTTCCGGTGGTGCAGCAGGCACCGAGAGAACGCGGTTGAGAACTTCGGTTTCCAGCGCCGCCAATCGATGCGAGCCCCGCACACGAGGGCGCGGTAGATCGACGGTCAGGTCCAGCCCCACTTCGCCGTCCTCGATAAGAATCACCCGGTCTGCCACGGCAACTGCTTCGCTGACGTCATGGGTCACCAGCAATACGGTGAAGCCGTGCTCGCGCCAGAGCCGTTCAATCAGTTGCTGCATCTCGATCCGAGTCAGAGCATCCAGTGCGCCCAACGGCTCATCGAGTAACAACAAACGCGGCTGGTGGATCAATGCGCGCGCCAGGGCCACACGCTGCTTCTGCCCGCCTGAAAGTGCTGCTGGCCACTCGTTGGCGCGCTCGCCAAGGCCCACCGCCTCCAGAGCGTGCAGCGCCTGGGCGCGCCAGCTGCCCGACAAGCCCAGGCCAACGTTGTCGATAACTTTCTTCCAGGGCAGCAGGCGCGCTTCCTGGAACATCAGCCGGGTATCCTCGCGCGCCTCGCTCAACGGTGCTGAGCCTGCCAGAAGCTCACCACCGCTGGGTTGATCGAGCCCGGCGAGCAAACGCAGCAAGGTGCTTTTGCCACACCCGCTACGGCCGACAATGGCCACGAACTGGCCGGCCGGGATATGCAGATCGATGTCACGCAGCACCTGGCGCTGGCCAAAGGTTTTCTGCAGGTTGTTCGCCGCCAACGGTATACCGCGCAGCAGTCGTGCCGGTGCTTCCTTGAGGATGGTCATGCGCCCTCTCCCCGAGTGGGTTGATAAGCCGGATGCCAGCGCAGCCATACCCGCTCAAGGCCGCGTGCAGCCAGGTCAGCAAGTTTGCCGAGCACGGCATACAGAACAATCGCCAGCACCACCACATCGGTCTGCAGAAACTCACGGGCATTCATTGCCAGGTAGCCGATGCCGGCATTGGCAGAAATGGTTTCAGCGACGATCAGCGTCAGCCACATAAAACCCAATGCGAAGCGCACGCCGACCAGAATCGAAGGCAAGGCACCGGGCAGGATGACCTGGCGAAACAACTCGAAGCCGGACAAACCATAGCTGCGAGCCATCTCCACCAATGCCGGGTCGACATTGCGAATGCCGTGGTAGGTATTGAGATAAATCGGGAACAGCGTGCCCAGGGCGACCAGGAAAATCTTCGCCGACTCATCGATGCCGAACCACAGGATCACCAGCGGAATCAGGGCAAGATGCGGCACGTTGCGGATCATCTGTACCGAACTGTCGAGCAAGCGCTCGCCCCACTTCGACAAGCCGGTGATAAAGCCCAGCACCAGGCCGATCGCACCACCGATCAAAAAGCCCAGCGCGGCGCGCCAGCCACTGATCGCCAGGTGGGTCCAGATTTCGCCGCTGCGCACCAATTCGACACCGGCACTGAACACCGCAGTCGGTGCCGGCAGGATGCGCGTAGACAGCCAACCGGCGCTGACTGCCAACTGCCAGACCGCCAACAGCAGCAGCGGCAGCGCCCAAGGCGCCAGACGCTGTGACCAGGGTGTGGATACACGACTCATGACCAGACCCTCAGCGCTGTGCCGTGGATTTGGGCAAAATGTCGTTGGCGACCATTTCACCGAACGGACTCACATAGCCGCCACTTTTCGGCAGCTCGGGACGCTCCACGTCCAGGTGCGGGAACAGCAACTCGGCCACACGATAGGATTCCTCCAGATGTGGATAACCCGAGAAGATAAAGGTGTCGATGCCCAACGCGGCGTATTCCTTGACCCGTTCGGCCACGGTCGGCCCATCGCCAACCAGCGCAGTGCCGGCACCACCACGTACCAGGCCTACTCCAGCCCACAGGTTGGGGCTGACTTCCAGATTGTCACGGCTGCCGCCATGCAGCGCCGCCATGCGTTGCTGCCCCACCGAGTCGAAGCGTGAGAGCGAGGCCTGGGCACGGGCAATGGTGTCATCGTCCAGGTGCGAGATAAGACGCTCGGCGGCCTGCCAGGCTTCGGCGTTGGTTTCGCGCACGATCACATGCAAGCGAATGCCGAAGCGCACGGTGCGACCTTGCTGGGCGGCCTTGGCGCGAACCTGCTCGATCTTCTCGGCCACGGCCGCTGGCGGCTCACCCCAGGTCAGGTAAAGCTCGACCTGCTCGGCAGCCAAGTCCTGGGCCGCTTCCGAGGAGCCGCCAAAGTACAGCGGCGGACGCGGCTGCTGGATCGGCGGGTAGAGCAACTTGGCGCCTTTGACCTGAATGTGCTGACCGTCGTAGTCGACCGTCTCGCCTTCCAGCACCCGCCGCCAGATACGGGTGAACTCTACCGACGCCTGGTAGCGCTCTTCATGACTGAGGAACAAACCATCACCGGAAAGCTCTTCCGGGTCACCCCCGGTCACCAGGTTGAACAGTGCACGGCCACCGGAAAGTCTATCCAGCGTCGCGGCCTGACGTGCAGCCACCGTCGGCGAAATGATGCCTGGGCGCAGGGCCACGAGAAATTTCAGACGTTGGGTAACCGGAATCAGCGAGGCGGCTACCAGCCAGGAATCTTCGCAGGAACGACCGGTCGGGATCAGCACCCCACCAAAGCCCAGGCGGTCGGCCGCTTGGGCGATCTGTTGCAAGTAACCGTGATCGACTGCACGTGCACCTTCGGAAGTGCCCAGGTAGTGACCGTCGCCGTGAGTGGGAAGAAACCAGAAAACATTGAGGCTCATTGGAGTTGTCTCCTAAGGGGTACGCAAGCCGGGAGCAGCTCCCGGCACGGGCGAATCGTCAAGGCGCGCTGGCGACCTTGGCCGGGGGTGTCCAGATCACATCCTTGATGCTCAGCGGCTTGGGGATCAGCTTGAGCGTGTGGAAGGTGTCGGCGATTTTCTGCTGGGCGCTGACCACATCCGGGGTCAGGAAGTGAGCGCCATAACCCTGGCGTTTTACCGAGGTCAGAGTGATGTCGGCTGGCAGTCCCAGCAGCGGTGCAACCTGGTCGGTCACTTCCTGCGGATTGGCCTTGGACCACTCGCCCACCGCACGCACTTCTTCGACCAGGGCGTTGATCACCTCGGGATGCTGCTGCGCGTAGGGCTTGGTGGCCAGATAGAACTGGTGGTTGTCGACGATGCCTTTACCATCGCGCAGTGTGCGCGCCTGCAGCTGCTGTTCGGCGGCGGCCTGGTAAGGATCCCAGATGACCCAGGCATCGACGCTGCCGCGCTCGAACGCAGCGCGGGCATCGGCAGGCGGTAGAAATACCGGCTGGATATCGGTGTACTTGAGGCCGGCATCTTCCAGGGCACGTACCAGCAGGTAGTGAACGTTCGAGCCTTTGTTCAGTGCGACTTTCTTGCCCTTGAGGTCTTTCACCGCCTGAATCGACGAGCCCTTGGGCACCAGAATCGCTTCGCTGTGTGGAGCCGGCGGCTCGTAAGCCACATACAGCAAGTCAGCCCCGGCAGCCTGGGCAAACACCGGAGGGGTTTCGCCGGTAACGCCGAAATCGATGGAGCCGACGTTCAGGCCTTCCAGTAGTTGCGGGCCGCCAGGAAACTCGGTCCATTGAACCTGGATACCCTGGGCTGCCAGGCGCTTCTCCAGCGAGCCCTTGGCCTTGAGCAACACCAGGGTGCCGTATTTCTGATAACCGATGCGCAGGCTTTCTGCCTGAGCTTGAGTAATGGCGCCGAAGGACACAGCCGCAGCAAACAGAGCGACCAGACCACGACGCAAAATGACAGTGCGCATAGCGCTCTCCTTTTGCTGTTGGGTTTTGGCTGCACCTGCTTGCCCGTTGGCGGGCGAGTAAGGTGGGACTTGCGAGAAAGCGGTTACAGCGGCTCAGATGCTCCAGCGAGCACTGAGCAGACGCTCATTCAGTACACCGGGTGCGACCGGTTTCGGCCTGCGTGCCAGGGCACTGTGAAACAGTTCAAGCGATTCGTTCAGGCGTTGCTCCAATACCGGCGCCAATTGCGCTGCGTTATTGCCTTCGCCGTAGGTGATCTGGCTGTCGTCGGCGAAAATCCCTTGCAGGGTTTCCTGCGCCTTGAGCGCAGACAGCACCGGCTTGAGGGCGTAATCCACAGCCAGCATGTGGGCGATGCTGCCACCGGTTGCGATGGGCAATACCACCTTGTGGTTCAGGGCACGCTCAGGTAGCAGATCCAACAAGGTTTTCAGCGCACCGGCAAACGAGGCTTTGTACACCGGGGTCGCGACCACCAGGCCGTCGGCTTGTTCTACCAACGCCAGGAAGTGCTGCACCCTGGGGCTATCGAATCGCGCATGCAGCAGGTCCTCGGCCGGAAAGTCGCGGACCTGGAATGTCACCACCTCTACGCCCTGGCCTTGCAACCACTGCCGGCTGCGCTCAAGCAGCACGCCGGAACGTGAACGCAGACTGGGACTACCACCGAGAGAAACAACCAGCATTGGAGCGCATCCTTGATCGTGTTCTGAAAGGCCGCGAGGTCGAGTTCTCGCTGGAATGGATTGACCTTAACAGCTCAACACATATACCAATAAATCATATTTATTCATTTATTTATTCTTTTATGATCTATTAGTTTCGACCCTAAAAAAGGGCCGTCGAAACGGCCCAAAATCCCTGCATGGTTGAGTGATCAGCGATTGGGCTGTGGGGTCAGGCGCAGGTACGGCTTGACCGCTCGGTAGCCCTTGGGAAAGCGTTGCTTGATTTCGTCTTCATCCTTGAGTGAGGGCACGATCACTACCTCATCACCGTCCTGCCAGTTGGCTGGCGTGGCCACCTTGTGGTTGTCGGTCAGTTGCAAGGAGTCGATCACCCGCAGGATCTCGTGGAAGTTACGCCCGGTACTGGCTGGGTAGGTAATGGTCAGGCGGATCTTCTTGTTCGGGTCGATCACGAACAAGGAGCGCACCGTGAGGGTGTCGCTGGCATTGGGATGAATCAGGTCGTACAGGTCAGACACTTTGCGATCGGCATCGGCCAGGATCGGGAAGTTGACGGTGGTGTTCTGGGTTTCGTTGATGTCTTCAATCCAGCGGTGATGGGAATCCACCGGGTCGACCGACAGGGCAATGGCCTTCACGCCACGCTCGGCGAACTGCTCCTTGAGCTTGGCAGTGAAGCCCAGTTCGGTGGTGCAGACCGGAGTGAAGTCGGCTGGGTGCGAAAACAGCACACCCCAGCTGCTACCCAGCCACTCGTGGAAGCGGATCTTGCCGGCGCTGGATTCCTGTTCGAAGTCGGGGGCGATATCGCCGAGTCTGAGGCTCATGGTGCGGCTCCTTGGCTGGGTTCGTTATGGGCTCACTGTGCCTGCTATGACATAAAAACAAAAAGAATAAATATCGATTTATTTATAACTTTTAAACCTATCAATGAGCAGACAAAAAAAAGCCTCGCATGGAGCGAGGCTTCTCTTTTTCAACTGGGCTTACATGAAGCTGTAAGTGTAGTTGAAGATCAGACGGGTCTGGTCTTGGTCGTCACTAGCTTCGGAACCACCGCCGCGGTAAACACCATGGCGCAGGCTGACGCCCAGGCCTTTAAGGGTGCCTTCCTGAAGGACGTAGTCGATACGCGCATCGCGCTCCCATTCGTGATAGCTGCTGCCATTATTGGCACTCTTGATGTCATCGCCACGCAGGTAAGAAACCGAAGTTTTCAGACCTGGTACACCCAGGCGTGCGAAGTCATAGGAGTACTGACCAAAGGTGGTGTTCTCACCCGCTTTGGCGAACTGGTTGATCATACTGTCGGTGAACAGGTAGAAGCTGGCGCCGCCGTTACCTTCGCCATGCGTGCTACTAGTGCCGTCTTTAGTCACGCCACCTTGGTTCGCCCAGACAAAACCACCATCATCACCAATCTGCTGGTGTCCCAACAGGAAGGCATGGCCACCAAGGGTATAGGTGAACATCGCGCTCCAGGTCTTGTTATCGACCTCGCCTGCGTTCTTCGCATAACCCTTGTTGTTGTCGAAGGCATACCCGGTCTGCCCGTTCTTGCCATCGCTGCTGCTGTCGAAGTAGCGCAGGTCAGTCTTGAACGATTGGTCGTCGGCGATCGGATAGACGTGAACCAAGCCTAGGAAGTGCTGCTTGTAGAAGTCTTCCAGGTTTGAGTAGTAGTACTGCAAGGTCAGGTCTTTAGTGACTTTCCAGTCGCCACCGGCGAACTGAAACTTATTGCTGTCCTGCGTTGCGCCCGAGACGGACAGGCCAGTACGGTTGCTCGACGCACGGCCCATGGCATGAGTCAGCTGCCCGGCGTTGAGGGTCAGGTTGTCGATTTCCTTCGACTGGATAGTGCCACCTTCAAATGTCTGAGGGAGCAGACGACCATCGTTCGATACGAGAATCGGGAGGTTAGGAGCCAAGGCGCTACCGAAATGCGCTTCAGTTTTCGAGAAACGAGCCTTAGCGTTGGCACCAAAGCGTGCCCATTGACTAACCGCCGACCCATCGGTGTCGCTTGGGAAGAATGTGCTGCTATTTGGGTGATGACCTTTACCACCATCCAAATGGATTCCCCACAGGGCTTGCGCATCAACGCCGAAACCTACAGTTCCCTCAGTGAAGCCCGAGATGTAGTCAACTTTGAAGCCCTGACCGGATTCGCGGTTGTCGTTGCCACCGTCACGGTTGTCGCCATCGAAATACATGGTCCGCGAACTCAGCGAAAGCTTGCTGTCTTCAACGAAACCGGCAGCACCCGCGTGCTGGGCCAGAACCCCAACGGCCACGGCAAGTGCCAATGTGGACTTGTACATGTTTTGCTCCTCTCATTTCTAATTCTTGTGTGTCGCTTACGGCAGGATCTTTTGCCCTGCTCGACGTCGATAGGCGATTAGCACCAAAGGATGACCGTCAAGTCAATCGTAACTATTCATTTCACTACTTTGGTCTAATGCGCCCAACCTTGGGGGCAAGGATAAAGACAATTCTATAAATCTAAAAAGACTTATTTCTTAATTTTTCAGATTAATACGGAATATAAAGCGTATTTTTCCTTCTGCTCCCCTGGTCAGGGGGCAAATTCCAGATAGCTATTTAATCGGGAGGTTTTAGATCGCTTGGCTCTGACGTATCGCGCCTTGCCTCTTCTCTCGGGAATGGGCCCATCTTTGTCATTTTCGGCTTCCCTCAGCCTTGACCCCCGTCAGGTTTAGAAGACCGATGCCCATTGCGCAAGTCGATGGGCATAAAGCGATTGGCTCCTAAGCTAATGCTAAAAAGTTATTTATTTTTAGTTTCTTAGATCATTTAGTCTTTCGACCACTTTCTCCCAACTGATCGTCTGACCAGGAGTTCTCCATGACCCTCCATGCTCCGCTGCGCCTGTTCGCCGCCCTGACCCTGGCCGGCACCAGTTGGTTCGCCCAGGCGGCCGACCTTACCGTTGCCTACCAAACCACCGTGGATCCGGCGAAAGTTGCCCAGGTGAACGGCGACTACGAAAAAGCCAGTAAGGCCAGCATCGACTGGCGCAAATTCGATAGCGGTGCCGATGTGATTACCGCCGTGGCCTCCGGCGGCGTGCAGATCGGCTACCTCGGCTCCAGCCCCCTGGCCGCCGCCGCGACCCGCAAGCTGCCGGTGGAAACCTTTCTGATTGCGACCCAGATCGGCGCCGCCGAAGCACTGGTAGCCCGCGATGGCGCCGACATCAATTCTCCGCAGGATTTGATCGGCAAGAAGATCGCCGTGCCTTTTGTTTCCACCGGGCATTACAGCCTGTTGGCCGCGCTCAAACAGTGGAACATCGACCCGGCCAAGGTGCAGATCCTCAACCTGGCACCTCCGGCGATCATCGCCGCCTGGAAACGCGGCGATATAGATGCCACCTACGTCTGGGACCCAGCGCTGGGCGTGGCCAAGGAAAACGGCAAGGTGCTGATCACCTCCGGCGAACTGGCCGAAAAAGGTGTGCCGACCTTCGATGCCTGGATCGTGCGCAAAGACTTTGCTGCCAAACACCCTGAAATCGTCAAGGCCTTCGCCAAAGTCACTCTGGATGCCTACGCCGACTATCGCAAAGACCCACAAGCCTGGCTCGCCAAGCAAAGCAACGTCGACAAGTTGGTGAAGCTCTCCGGGGCCAAGGCCGCGGATATCCCAGCCTTGCTGCAAGGCAACGTATTTCCGCTGGCGGCCGACCAGATCGCAGCTCTGGGTGCGCCGACTACCCAAGCCATCACCGACACTGCCACTTTCCTCAAGGAGCAAGGCAAAGTCGAAGCGGTACTGCCGGACTACGCGCCGTATGTCAGCGCCAAGTTCATCGCCAACTGATCGGAGATCGTCATGGCATTGCTTGAGCTGGAGCGCATCAGCGCACAGTACCCCGGCGCAGCCGACCCGGTGCTGGCCGATATCACCCTGAGCCTAGGGCCCCAGCAACTGCTGGTCGCCCTCGGTCCGTCCGGCAGCGGTAAAACCTCGCTGCTCAATCTGATCGCAGGTTTCGTTGCCCCCAGCGCCGGACGTATCAGCCTTGATGGCGTGCCGGTGCAAGGGCCCAGCGCCGAGCGCGGCGTGGTGTTCCAGGACGATGCATTGCTGCCTTGGCAGGATGTACTGGCCAATGTCGCCTTTGGCCTGGAACTGGCCGGCGTGCCGCGTGCCGAACGCGAACGCAAGGCGCGAGAAATGCTTGCCCTGGTAGACCTGGCCGATTTCGGCAAGCGACGGATCTGGCAATTGTCGGGCGGGCAAAAGCAACGCGTTGGCCTGGCCCGGGCATTGGCCGCCGACCCACGGGTACTGCTGATGGATGAGCCCTTCGGCGCTCTTGATGCCTTTACCCGTGAGCAGATGCAGGAGTTGCTCCTGCAAGTCTGGCAGCGCACGGCCAAGCCAGTATTGCTGATTACCCACGACATTGAAGAAGCGGTGTTTCTTGCCACTGACCTGATTCTTCTAGCGCCCAACCCCGGGCAGATCGTCGAACGCCTGCACCTGGATTTCGGTCGGCGCTACGCAGCCGGCGAACCTGCCAGGGCGATCAAGTCCGACCCACGCTTTATCGAAACCCGCGAGCACGTACTGAGCCGGGTGTTCTCTCAACGCAGCGCCGCAGTGCGGCAGGAGTTCGCATGAGCAGCCTGGAAGTGCCGGTTACGGCCAAACGCAGCGCTGAGTCAGCGCCGGTGGCCAAGGCACGACGCAACCTGAGCACCCGCTGGATCAGCACGCTGACCCTGGCCACCCTGCTTCTGGTGTGGTGGGCGGTGACCGCTGCCGAGTGGATCGAGCCTTTGTTCTTGCCGTCCCCGCAAGCGGTACTGGCCAAGGCCTGGTTGCTGCTGACCCAAGGTTATATGGACGCCACCTTGTGGCAGCACCTGGGCGCAAGCCTCCAGCGTATCGGCCTGGCCCTGGGCGCAGCGATTGTCACCGCAATTCCGATTGGCATCGCCATCGGTCACAACCGCATCGCCCGCGGCATTCTCGACCCGCTGATCGAGTTCTACCGCCCTATTCCTCCCTTGGCCTATTTGCCACTGATCGTGATCTGGTGCGGAATCGGCGAGCTGTCGAAAGTGCTGCTTATTTATCTGGCAATTTTCGCCCCTATCGCCATTGCCACCGCCACCGGCGTGCGCACGGTCGATCCGACCAAGTTGCGCGCGGCACAATCGCTGGGGGCCTCACGAGCGCAACTGATTCGCCACGTCATCCTCCCCAGCGCCTTGCCCGACATTCTTACCGGTGTCCGCATCGGCTTGGGCGTGGGCTGGTCGACGCTGGTTGCCGCCGAGCTGATCGCCGCCACCAGCGGCCTGGGCTTCATGGTCCAGTCGGCAGCGCAGTTTCTGGTTACCGACGTGGTGGTGTTGGGCATTCTGGTGATCGCATTGATCGCCTTCGCCCTGGAAATGGGACTGCGCGCCCTGCAGCGCAAGTTGGTGCCCTGGCACGGCCAGAGTCATTGAGATCAATCGAGAATAATCATGAGCTTGACCATTACCCCGCTGAGTTCTGCACTCGGCGCCCAGATCAGCGGCATCGACCTCAGCCGCGAAATCAGCACCGAACAACGCGACGCGGTCGAACAGGCCCTGCTCAAGCATCAGGTGCTGTTCTTTCGTGAGCAGCCGATCAATCCACAGCAGCAAGCGGCCTTCGCTGCACGCTTTGGCGATCTGCACATTCACCCGATCTACCCCAATGTGCCTGAAACCCCTCAAGTGCTGGTGCTCGACACCGCCGTGACCGATGTCCGCGACAACGCCATGTGGCACACCGACGTTACCTTCCTGCCAACCCCGGCGCTGGGGGCGGTACTCAGCGCCAAGCAGTTGCCGACCTATGGCGGCGATACCTTGTGGGCCAGTGGCATAGCGGCCTACGCAGCATTGTCGGAGCCGCTCAAACGATTACTCGATGGTCTGACCGCAACCCACGACTTCACCAAGTCCTTTCCGTTGGAGCGTTTTGGCACCACGCCTGAAGACTTGCAACGCTGGGAAACGACCCGGCGTGACAATCCGCCCCTGTCACACCCGGTGATCCGCACTCACCCGGTGAGCGGGCGTAAGTCGCTGTTCGTCAATAATGGATTCACTACGCGCATCAACGAACTGAGCGACACCGAAAGCGAGGCGATACTCAACTTGCTGTTCGCCCACGCCACGCGGCCGGAGTTCACCATCCGCTGGCGCTGGCAGGAGAACGACATAGCCTTCTGGGACAACCGCGTGACCCAGCATTACGCCGTCGATGACTACCGTCCGCAACGACGGGTAATGCATCGAGCAACGATACTGGGAGATGCGCCGTTCTGAGGCAACGGCTCAGACCGGAGGGCGCGGGCTGGCCCGCCCCTACCGGTTGCCTGCTAACGCACCATGTGCAGGAATTGCATATGCCGTTCGTACTGGTCGAGGATGTCGTTGATGATCTGCTCCTTGCTGTAGCCAACCAGATCATAGTCCTGGCTGCCTTCGCTCAGATGAACCTCGGCACGATAGTAACGACGGTTCTTCAGTTCCTGAGTGCCAAGGCCGCCCAGCGCGAATGACGGAGTGAAGTAGCCACGCATCTGCACTTGATAGATGAACGGCTGCTCTTCCCCATGACCAATCTTCAGGCTGACGTTGTCGTGGCTCGGGTCTTCCTGGGTGATGACATTCAGCCCCTTCTCGACAAACACTTCGGTCACTTCACCAATCGCCGGACGCACTACGTCGTCCATGAACCGGTAGACCTCGTCACGCGAAGGAAAATGTACCGCCTGGCTCAGGCGCTGACGCCAGCCACCACGGCCCCGACGAGAATTGGCGAACGGCGCCAGCGAGTGCATCTGCGCAATCTGGCGCTGCGACTCCAGGTAGAACGCCTTGTGCAGCCCCCACATCATCGCCAGCAGAATCACCGAAAACGGCAGCGAGGTCAGCACGACCGCCGACTTCAATGAGTCGATGCTGCCTGCGAACAACAGACCGATGGTCACCAGGGCCGTCATTGCCCCCCAGAACACCCGCAACCAGTTCGGTCCGTCTTCATCGGCGTTTCCGTCGCGAGCGGACAACGTCGACAACACCACAGTGCCCGAGTCCGCCGAGGTAACGAAGAACACAAAGCTGATGAACACCGTGACGGCAATCACCACCTTGCTCCACGGATAGGTTTCCAGCAGCAGGTACAGGGTCATCGAGGGGTTGTCGATGGCCGACTGACCAAGCGCTGTCATGCCGTGATCGAGCACCTGCGAGATGGCGCTATTGCCGAAGATCGACATCCACGCCAAGGTGAAGCCCAATGGGATCAGCAACACGCCGAAGACAAATTCACGAATGGTGCGACCACGGGAAATTCGCGCAATGAACAGGCCCACAAAAGGCGCCCAGGCAATCCACCAGGCCCAGTAGAACACGGTCCATCCACCCAGCCAGTCTCTGTCCTGGTTGTAGGCATACACATCAAAACTCTTTCTCGGCAGCGCTCCCAGGTAGTCGCCCAGGTTCTGGATCAAGGTATTGAACAGATGCTGCGTAGGCCCGGCGAACAGCACGAACAACAGCAGCGCGCATGCCAGGAACATGTTGATGTCGGACATCACCCGCACACCCTTCTCGACCCCGGCCACGGCAACAGCCACCGCCGCGCCCATCATCAGGGTGATCAACGCCACCTGTACCCACTGGGTATGAGGAATGCCGAACAGGTAGTCCAGGCCCGAGTTGAGGTGCAATACCCCAAAGCCCATGTCCGCGCCAAGGCCGAAAACCGTGGCGATGATGCCGAAACCATCCACTGCATAGCCGATAGGGCCATTGATGCGCTTGCCGATCAACGGATAAAGCGCCGAGCGCAGGGCCAAGGGCAAGTTGTGGCGATAGGCGAAGTAGGCCAGGGCCATGCCGACGAAAGCGAATACGCCCCAACCGTGCAGCCCCCAATGCAGAAACAGTAGCTGCATGGCCTGACGCCCAGCCTCGACCGTTCCAGCTTCCCCCTGGGGTGGCTGGAGCATATGAGTCAGGGGTTCGGATACGCAGAAAAAGAAAAGAGTGATGCTGATGCCCGCAGCGAACAGCATTCCGGCCCAGGACAGGTAGCTGAACTCGGGTTCGTCGTGGTCGGCACCGAGCTTGATCTTGCCGTAGCCAGATAAGGCGGTGACCACCACGAAGACCAGGTACAGCGTCATCGCCAGCATGTAATACCAGCCGACCGTATTGGCCGCCCAGTTTTGCGCCGCCAACAGCCATTCGCCAGCTGCCTGCGGATTACTGATTACCACTAGTCCGAAAATGAGGATAAAACTCGCCGAGAAATAGAAGACCGGCGGATTCATGCGGATTTTGCCGCTAGGTAAAGAACTCGGTGCACCCATTAAATGTGCACCTCAAAATGACGGGAAAGGCTTGGATTGAACGGGTTCAGCAAAGGGTTTCCTCCTGTTGAACGCCGGCAGCGGACCACCGTTTTAACTTGAACAAGCGTTCAAGTTAAACATGGATGGGGTCCTTAATGCGACCCGATGCCGCAATCCAAGCCCTGCCTGGGCTACTTCTGCGTGCCGTCATCGTGCTGCAGATTGGCCTGAGTCAGGTTGCTACCCGCAGCTACACTGCGGGTCAGCCAGACGTTGCCGCCGATGGTCGAGCCCTTGCCAATGGTGATTCGTCCCAGAATAGTTGCACCGGCATAAATCACCACGTCGTCCTCGACGATCGGGTGGCGTGGATGGCCCTTTTGCAACTGACCGTCCTCGTCTGCCGGGAAGCGTTTGGCCCCCAGGGTTACCGCCTGGTAGATACGCACCCGCTCACCAATGATCGCGGTTTCACCGATCACCACACCCGTGCCGTGATCGATGAAGAAGCTTTGGCCGATTTGCGCGCCGGGGTGAATGTCGATGCCGGTGGCCGAGTGCGCCAGTTCCGAACTGATGCGCGCCAGCAGCGGTAAGCCGGAGCGGTACAGGTGATGAGCCAGACGGTGATGGATAACCGCCAGGATGCCTGGATAGCACAGCAACACTTCATCGACGCTTCGCGCTGCCGGATCCCCATGGAACGCGGCCAGTACATCGGTATCGAGGATGCTGCGCAAGCCCGGTAGCGCCGCAGCAAAGTCCTGGATCAGGCTCAATGCCTTGGCGTCGACATCAGCGGTGTTGCACTTGCCATGGCGGGCGACATAGCGCAGCTCCAGACGGGCCTGGGCAAGCAAGGCAGTCAAGGCTGAGTCGAGGGTATGCCCGACATAGAAATCTTCACTTTCCTCACGCAGGTCCACCGGACCAAGACGCATGGGAAACAGTGCGCCGCACAGTTGCTCGAGAATGTGCCGCATGGCTTCTCGCGACGGCAGCTCGCGCCCACCTTGTTCACCACTGCTGCGACCATTGTCGCTGCGCCATTTGGCTCGGGCGCTACGCAAGCCGGCAACGATGCCATGCAACTGCCAATGCCCTGTCTGCGCGTTTTCGCTCACGGTTACATCTCCTGCCGCGGCGGCGAGAATGGAATGAAAGGCCGCCAGATAGACGCTCACTCTACGACAATTGGCGTCGAGAGAAAAAATACCCTTTATTCCAAAACGCAATAAAGCTGGCATAAGGCCGGGAGTTGCTTGCGGGCACAGGCCTGCCTATAGTCGTTTTTTCCCTTGCAGATGTATTGCCATGATCGACGGACAGCTTTCCCGCTTCAATCGTCTGGACCTGCTTGGCGCGCCAACCGCGCTGGAAAAGCTGCACCGCCTCTCGACCTGGCTGGGCCGTGATATTTACGTCAAACGCGATGACTGCACCCCCCTGGCCCTGGGTGGCAATAAACTGCGAAAACTCGAATACCTGGCGGCGGATGCCTTGAGCAAAGGCGCCGACACCCTGGTCACGGCTGGCGCAATCCAGTCCAACCATGTGCGTCAAACCGCAGCGCTGGCTGCACGCCTGGGCCTGGCATGTGTCGCATTGCTGGAAAACCCTATCGGCACTGACTCGGCAAACTATCAGGGCAACGGCAACCGCCTGTTGCTGGAGCTGTTCGACGCCAAGGTCGAGCTTGTGGATAACCTCGATAACGCCGACGAACAACTGCAAGCTTTGTCAGTACGCTTGCACGCCAGTGGCCGCAAACCCTACATCGTCCCTATTGGTGGCTCCAACGCCCTTGGCGCCCTCGGTTATGTCCGCGCAGGCCTGGAGCTTGCCGAACAGATCCACCAAAGCGGGCAGACATTCGCAGGTGTAGTGCTTGCCTCCGGCAGCGCCGGCACCCACAGCGGGCTAGGCCTGGCGTTGGCAGAAGCGTTGCCACACTTGCCGGTGATTGGTGTCACCGTGTCGCGCAGTGACGAGGCGCAGCGGCCCAAGGTCCAGGGGCTGGCCGAACGCACCGCAGAACTCCTGGGTGTGCGCCTGCCTGAAGCCTTCAAAGTTGAGCTGTGGGATGAGTATTTTGCTCCACGCTATGGCGAACCGAATGCCGGCACCCTCGCCGCCATTCGCCTGCTGGCGAGCCAGGAAGGTTTGTTGCTGGACCCGGTCTACACCGGCAAAGCCATGGCGGGCTTGCTCGACGGTATTGCCCGCCAGCGATTCGACGACGGCCCACTGATTTTCCTGCATACCGGCGGGGCCCCGGCATTATTCGCCTACCCTGAGGTCTGGAATAGCTGAATAGCATATTCAAAAAAAGAATAACAAAATTGATTTATATTATTTTTAAACCTATTAGCGTCACCCTATAGTCGCCTTCCACACCACAATAACGTTGGGGCTTCGTCATGACAGTAATCGGTAAACAGATTCTCAATGCGGGCGTTGCCCTGCTGCTGGGCGCCAGTCTGCTCGGTCAGGCCGTTGCCGGCGAGCAGTTGAAGACGATCAAGGACAAGGGCACGATCAGCGTCGGCCTGGAGGGCACCTATCCGCCGTTCAGTTTCGTCGATGCCGATGGCAAGCTGGCCGGTTTCGAAGTGGAGCTGTCGGAGGCGCTGGCCAAGGAGCTGGGCGTCAAAGCCAAGCTGCAACCGACCAAATGGGACGGCATTCTCGCAGCCCTTGAGTCCAAGCGCCTTGATGTGGTGATCAATCAGGTGACCATCTCTGACGAGCGCAAAAAGAAGTACGACTTCTCTCAGCCTTATACCGTTTCCGGTATTCAGGCGCTGGTCCTGACCAAGAAAAAGGATGAGCTCAATATCAAGACTGCCGCAGACCTTGCCGGCAAGAAAGTCGGGGTAGGCCTGGGGACAAACTATGAGCAGTGGCTCAAAGAGAACGTCCCACAGGCGGTGATCAAGACCTACGACGACGACCCAACCAAATTCCAGGACCTGCGTGTCGGCCGCATCGACGCGACCTTGATCGACCGCCTGGCCGCCCTCGAATATGCCAAGAAGGCCAAGGACACCAGCATTACCGGAGACGCCTTCTCGCGCCTGGAGTCGGGCGTCACCCTGCGCAAGGGCGAGCCAGAACTGCTCGACGCCATCAACAAGGCACTGGACAAACTGCGCGCCGACGGCACGCTGAGCAAACTGTCCGAGAAGTACTTTGGCGCCGACGTGACTAAATGATCGAAGAAAGCCTGCAGCTTGCGCTGGACAGCGCGCCCTTTCTACTCAAGGGCGCGTACTACACCGTCATCCTCAGCCTTGGCGGGATGTTCTTCGGTCTGTTGCTGGGTTTCGGCCTGGCGCTGATGCGCCTGTCATCTCTCAAGCTGCTGAGCTGGACAGCGCGGGTCTATGTGTCGTTCTTTCGCGGCACACCGCTGCTGGTCCAGTTGTTCATGATCTATTACGGCCTGCCGCAATTGGGGCTGGAACTGGACCCGCTGCCAGCAGCGCTGATCGGCTTCTCGCTGAACATGGCCGCCTACGCTTGTGAGATTCTACGCGCCGCTATCGGCTCGATCGATCGAGGCCAATGGGAGGCTGCGGCCAGTATCGGCATGACCCGCGGTCAGGCCATGCGCCGGGCAATTCTGCCGCAGGCAGCCCGCACCGCCTTGCCGCCCCTGGGCAACAGCTTTATTTCATTGGTCAAGGACACTGCCCTGGCCGCCACTATTCAGGTGCCAGAGCTGTTCCGCCAGGCGCAGTTGATCACGGCACGGACCTTTGAAATTTTCACCATGTACCTTGCCGCCGCCCTCATCTACTGGGTACTGGCCAGCATTCTTGCGCACTTCCAGAACCGCCTGGAAGCGCGAGTCAACCGGCACGACCAGGAGTCCTGAGGCATGATCGTGGTAGAGCGACTGAGCAAGCAGTTCAACGGCCAGACAGTTCTGAAGGAGATCAGCCTGAAGGTCGAGGCCGGTGAGGTTATTGCCATCATTGGCCCCAGTGGCTCGGGCAAGACCACCTTCCTGCGTTGCCTGAATTTGTTGGAAACACCCAACAGCGGCCTGATCCAGGTGGGTGATGTGACGATCGATGCCAACCGCCCCCTCAAGCAGCAGCAAGGGCTGATCCGCAAGCTGCGCCAGCAAGTCGGGTTCGTGTTCCAGAACTTCAACCTGTTTCCCCATCGCACAGCCCTGGAAAACGTCATCGAAGGTCCGCTGGTGGTCAAACAGACGCCTCGCGAACAAGCGGTGGCCCTGGGCATGAAACTGTTGGCCAAGGTCGGCCTGGCAGGCAAGGAGGCTTCCTATCCGCGCAAGCTTTCCGGTGGCCAGCAGCAACGGGTAGCGATTGCCCGTGCGCTGGCGATGGAGCCTGAGGTGATTCTCTTCGACGAGCCAACCTCGGCACTTGACCCTGAGTTGGTCGGAGAGGTGCTGGCGACCATCCGCAGCCTGGCCGAGGAAAAGCGCACCATGATTATCGTCACTCACGAAATGAGCTTTGCCCGCGATGTCGCCAATCGAGTGATTTTTTTCGACAAGGGTGTGATTGTCGAACAGGGCGAGGCGCGGGCGCTGTTCGCCCATCCCCGGGAAGAACGTACCCGGCAGTTTCTGGGCAAGTTTCTCGGTACGCAAAACACCGGGTACTGAATTCCCCGCCAGATTCACAGCTTGCGCTGCGCCTGCAAACCCACTGCAGGCGTAGGCTTGATCCGAAGTTTGCCGCGGCCTGGCAAGAAGGCAGCATTCAGGCTTGATCCTTCCCGCTCGCTGACTAATAACCGCCAATCCCGCAGCTATTCATGCCAAGGATGCGCGTTATGCCCAACGTCAGCCAAGCAAGCGAATTACCCCCTCCGTCCCTCCCCGGCATCCACGCTGGCGGTATCGGGCGCCATAGCGCCGCCCGATTACAGGCGCGCATAGTCATTGAGCCGCCGATGCAAGCCGGTGATCTATTGGCCATCTTCTGGGGGCCACGATTTGTCAGTGCCCACACCCTGCGCATCGATGAAGTGCCGGGCTTGATCGATATACCCATACCTGGCCATCTATTGCACAACGGCATACACCGCCTGCACTACCGCTTGCTGACACCGGGTCACCGTCCAATACGTTCGCCCGAGTTACAGGTGTTCGCCAAACTCGACTGCCCAGGAGGCAACAGCGACCACGCGCAGCTTCAGCCATTGCAATTGGCCGCACGGGTGCGCCGTCACGGCCTTTTTCTCGATGCCCTGAACCACGACCTGCCTTGCACATTGGCGCCTTATTCGAACATGGCCAGTGGCGACCACATTACCCTGTGCTGGGGCGATCTGCGTCTGGACTTGCCGCCGTTGCATGCGCATCAAGTAGGCAAACCGATCCAGGCGAACATTCCGTTGGCGTTGATTCAGGAATGGGGACCAGACCCGCACCTGCAACTGAGTTACTGCATTCTGGATCGCGTCGGCAACCGCTCTAGATGGGCTTGTGCCAGGCAATTACAGGTGTTCGCCGAGCGACTACCGGGTACTTCTATTCATATTCCAAAATGATAGTTTATTTAATTTTTATACAGCTTTAGGGTATATGCACCGGACCACCGGACCAGCGCATTCAGTCGGCGCGCATTGCGCCGACCTCTTCAATACGTGAGGTAAGGTATGGTCGGGAACACAATCACCCCAGTGCGTAACGCCAGGGCATTGAGTACAGCCAAGGAGCGGTACTGATGTCCAATCTGGCAGATACAAACGTCCAAAGCGATCTTGATAGCGCCCCGCGGCTGTTGCCAGCCACCGTGCTGAGCACCGACGCACAAGCCTTGCAGGCCGCGCACGAGCTGGCCGAAACAGCGCGCAGTCAGGCAGCACGACGCGATCAACAACGCAAACTGCCCTGGGCAGAAATTGAACAGTTCACCCGCAGTGGCCTGGGCAGCATTTCCATTCCCCATGCCTACGGCGGTGCGCAGGTGTCTTTTGTCACCCTTGCCGAGGTGTTTCGCATCATCAGCGCAGCCGATCCGGCGCTGGGACAGATTCCGCAGAATCAGTTCGGCATCCTTCAGTTGCTCCAAGGCACCGCCAGCGAACGGCAAAAGACGTTGCTGTTCAAGTCGGTGCTCGACGGCTGGCGCATCGGCAATGCCGGCCCCGAGCGCGGCAGCAAGCACACCTTGGAGCTCAAGGCGCGGATTACCCGCGAGGGCGATCATTATCTGCTCAGCGGACAGAAGTTCTATTCCACTGGCGCACTGTTCGCCCACTGGGTGGCAGTCAAGGCGCTGAACGATGAAGGCCGCCAGGTGATGGCTTTTGTTCGTCGCGGCACCCCAGGGCTACGGATCGTCGACGACTGGTCCGGTTTTGGCCAACGCACGACGGCCAGCGGCACCGTGCTGCTGGACCGGGTTCAGGTAGACCCTGAACTGGTGATCGACAATTGGCGGCAGAACGAGGTGCCTAACATTCAAGGCGCCGTTTCTCAACTGATCCAGGCCGCCATCGACGCCGGTATCGCCCAGGAAGCCGTCGCCGACGCCATCAGCTTCGTGCGCGAACGCTCGCGACCTTGGATCGATGCCAAGGTCGAGCGCGCCAGCGAAGATCTCTATGTAATCGCCGACATCGGACGCCTGCAACTTGAGTTGCACGCTGCCCTGGCCTTGCTGAGCAAGGCGGCGCGCACCCTCGATGAAGTCAGCGCAGCGCCGATCGATGCAGCCTCGGCTGCGCGCGCCTCGATTGCGGTGGCCGAAGCCAAAGTGCTGACCACCGAGATTGCCCTGCTGGCCAGCGAGAAGCTCTTCGAGCTTGCCGGTAGCCGCGCCACCCTCGCCGAGTTCAACCTCGACCGGCATTGGCGTAACGCCCGGGTCCACACCCTCCACGATCCAGTGCGCTGGAAATACCACGCCGTTGGCGCCTACCACCTCAACGGTACGTTGCCTGCCCGGCATTCCTGGATTTAACCAGACCACTGGAGCTTTATATGAGCCTTCTGCCGCAACCGCACGAAAACGTCGCGGTCATCCACACTGACGCCCAGGCTTTACACATTGCCGAGGAAGTTGCCGTTCAACTGCGTCGCGACAGCGCCCTGCGTGACCGTGAACGGCGCCTGCCACACCCGGAGCTGGCACTCTTTTCCCACTCTGGGCTATGGGCAATCAGCGTTCCCAAAGCTTTTGGCGGCGCGGGTGTTTCGAACGTCACCCTGGCCAAGGTCATTGCCCGCATCGCCCAGGCCGACGGATCGCTTGGACAAATTCCACAAAACCATTTCTATGCCCTAGAGGTGCTGCGCGTAAATGGCAGCCTCGCGCAACAGCAGCGCCTGTACGCCGAAGTACTGGCCGGCCAACGCTTTGGCAATGCCCTGGCCGAACTGGGCACCAAGACCGCTCATGATCGGACCACGGCATTGAGCCGCGACGGCGACGCCTACCGCATAAACGGGCGCAAGTTCTACGCCACCGGTGCGCTCTATGCCCAGCGCATTCCCACCTCGGTAGTGGATGAAAACGGCGTGCAACATCTGGTATTCGTCCCAGCCGAGAGTGAAGGACTGCAAGTGATCGACGACTGGAGCGGTTTTGGTCAACGCACCACCGGCAGCGGCTCGGTACTGTTCGAGAATGTCCGGGTCGATGCCCAGGATGTGCTGCCCTTCCAGAGTGCCTTTGAACGACCTACGCCTGTCGGCCCGCTGGCGCAGATTCTCCATGCGGCGATCGACACCGGCATCGCCCGCGCCGCCTATGAAGATGCCCTGCAGTTCGTGCGCACCCGCAGCCGCCCCTGGATCGACTCAGGCAGTGATCAGGCCAGTGAAGATCCATTGACGTTGAAGTCCTTCGGTCATCTGGCGATCCGCTTGCACGCAGCCGAGGCGTTGCTTGAGCGTGCCGGCGAGTTTCTCGATCAGGCCCAGGCCGACCCGAATGCCAGCACCGTAGCCGCGGCGTCCATCGCCGTTGCCGAGGCCCGGGCGATCAGCACCGAGATATCCCTGGCAGCTGGCAGCACTCTGTTCGAACTGGCCGGAAGCCAGGCGACCCTCGCCGAACACGGCCTCGATCGCCACTGGCGCAATGCTCGCGTGCACACCCTGCATGACCCGGTGCGCTGGAAGTACCACGCCATCGGCAACTACTACCTCAACGATGAGAACCCACCGCTGCGGGGGACCATCTGATGACCCGGAAAAAGATCCTGCTCAATGCCTTCAACATGAACTGCATCGGGCACATCAACCACGGTTTGTGGACTCACCCGCGAGACACCTCCACCCAGTACAAGACCCTCGAGTACTGGACCGAGCTTGCCCAGTTACTTGAGCGCGGACTGTTCGACGGGTTGTTCATCGCCGATATCGTCGGCGTCTACGACGTCTACCAGGACAGCGTCGAGGTGCCGCTCAAAGAGTCGATCCAGTTGCCGGTCAACGACCCGCTGCTGCTGGTTTCGGCGATGGCCGCGGTAACCCGGCACCTGGGCTTCGGCCTGACCGCCAACCTCACTTACGAGCCGCCCTACCTGTTCGCCCGCAAGCTCTCGACCCTCGACCACTTGAGTCGCGGCCGCGTCGGCTGGAACATCGTCACCGGTTATCTGGACAGCGCAGCTAGGGCCATGGGCCTTGAGCAGCAAACTGAACACGACCGCCGCTACGATCAGGCCGACGAGTATATGCAGGTGCTGTACAAGCTGCTGGAAGGTAGCTGGGAAGACGGTGCGGTGATCAACGATCGCCAGCAACGGGTCTACGCCCGCCCGCACAAGGTCCACAAGGTCAACCATCAGGGAGAGTTCTACCGGGTCGACGGCTACCACCTGTGCGAGCCTTCGCCGCAGCGCACGCCGGTGCTGTTCCAGGCGGGAAGCTCCGAGCGTGGCCTGGGCTTTGCCGGTAACCATGCCGAATGCGTGTTCATCAGCGGCCAGACCAAGGAAGGCACACGCGCCCAGGTCGACAAGGTGCGTGCCAGTGCTGTGGCCGCCGGCCGTGATCCAGAGGCGATCAAGGTGTTCATGGGCCTTACCGTGATTGTTGCCCGCAGTGAAGAACAAGCCTGGGCCAAACATGCCGAGTACCTGCACTACGCTAGCGCCGAAGCTGGGGTCGCACACTTTGCCAGCTCGACCGGAATCGACTTTTCACAATACGAGCTGGACGAGCCTATCCAGTACGTCAAAAGCAACGCTATTCAGTCGGCCACCAAAGCCTTGCAGAACAACGATTGGACCCGCCGCAAACTGCTTGACCAGCATGCCCTGGGCGGGCGCTACGTCACCATTGTCGGCTCACCGACTCAGGTTGCCGACGCGCTGGAAAGCTGGATTGCCGATACCGGCCTGGATGGCTTCAACCTGACCCGCACGGTAACCCCGGAAAGCTACATCGATTTCATCGACCTGGTGATACCCGAGCTGCAACGCCGAGGTTCCTACAAGACTGCCTACGAACCCGGCAGCCTGCGCGAAAAACTCTTCGCCAGTGACCACTCCCTGCTGCCCGCCGACCACCCCGGCGCCAGCTATCGCCACACCGCCCAGACAGGAGCGCACCAGCATGCTTAAGACCTTCTTTGCCCGCCCCGTGGCGGCCCTGGCCCTGGCCCTTGGTCTAATTGGCAGCAGCCATGCCGCTGAGGCGCTGAAAGTGGGCACCACTGCAGCCTTTGCCATCCCGCTGGAAGCCGCCGTCAGCGAAGCGAAAAAACAGGGCCTTAGTGTCGAACTGATCGAGTTCAGCGATTGGATAGCTCCAAATGTAAGCCTGGCCAGCGGCGATATCGACGTGAACTACTTCCAGCACATCCCCTTCCTGGAAAACGCCAAGGCTGCCGCCGGTTTTGATCTGGTGCCCTATGCACCGGGCATCATCAACAACGTCGGCTTGTATTCGAAAAAGTACAAAAGCTTCGATGAACTGCCACAAGGCGCCAGCGTCGCGATCGCCAACGACCCGATCAACAGCGGTCGCGGTCTGCAACTGTTGGCCAAGGCCGGACTGATAAGCCTCAAGCCGGGGGTTGGCTACAAGGCTAGCGAAGAGGACATCATCGCCAACCCCAAGCAGTTGAAGATTCTCCAGGTCGAGGCGGTGCAGTTGGTACGTGCCTATGACGATGCTGACCTGGTCCAGGGCTATCCGGCCTACATTCGCCTGGCCAACACCTTCGATGCCGCCTCGGCGTTGTTGTTCGATGGCCTGGACCACAAGGAGTATGTGATTCAGTTCGTCATCCGTCCGCAGACCAAAGATGACCCACGCCTGGCCAAGTTCATCGACATTTACCAGCACTCGGCTGCGGTACGTGCCGCCCTGGAGAAGGCCCACGGCAAGCTCTACCAACCCGGTTGGGAGAGCTGAAATGAGTGCTGCTACCGCCCTCGAGGTGCCCAAGGAGCACGCTTTCGCACCACTGCATCAGGCTGAACAACGAGCACTGCATCCTGAGTCGAGCAATGCCCATGTGCGCTTTATCGGCTTGAGCAAGACCTATCCGGGACAAGGCGCACCAGCACTGGAAGCCATCGATCTGAACATTCAGCGCGGTGAGATTTTTGGCATCATCGGGCGTAGCGGCGCTGGTAAGTCGTCGTTGATCCGCACCATCAATCGTCTCGAACAACCCAGCAGCGGCCGCGTGCTGATCGACCAGGTGGACATCGGCGTGTTCGATGAAGACCGTCTGGTACGCCTGCGCCGACGCATCGGCATGATCTTTCAACACTTCAATTTGATGTCGGCGAAAACCGTTTGGCAGAACGTCGAACTGCCGCTCAAGGTCGCTGGCGTGCCCAAGGTCCAGCGCCAACGCAAGGTAGCCGAGTTGCTGGCGTTGGTAGGCCTCGAACACAAGCACCATGCCTACCCGGCACAACTGTCGGGGGGGCAGAAGCAACGCGTCGGTATCGCCCGGGCGTTGGTACACGACCCGGATATTCTTCTCTGCGATGAAGCGACCTCAGCCCTCGACCCGGAAACCACTGCCTCCATTCTCGAGCTTCTGCGCGACATCAACCAACGCCTGGGCCTGACCGTGGTGCTGATTACTCACGAGATGGCAGTCATCCGCGATGTCTGCCATCGAGTAGTGGTGCTAGAGCGCGGGCGTATCGTTGAGCAAGGTGCCGTATGGCAAGTGTTCGGCGACCCACGGCATGAGGTCAGCAAAACCTTGCTGGCACCGTTGCAAACCGCTTTACCACCCGACCTGCAGGCCCGTCTGCAAGCGCAGCCGGGCAGTGCCGAGGCAGGCTTGGTATTGAACCTCAAGATTGCTGGAACGCAACGCCAGGCACCGGAGTTATCCACATTGTTTGCCAGCCTCGGCGGGCGGATCAGCCTGCTGCAGGGAGGCATCGAGCCGATCCAGGGGCGTGCGCTGGGGCAGTTGGTGCTGTCGGTAGCGGATTCACCGCACAGCCACGCGCAGATCATCGAACGCGCCCGCCAATGGGCCACTCAAGTAGAGGTACTGGGTTATGTGGACTGATCGCCTGCTTCAGGGCGTACTCGATACCCTGTTGATGGTCGGGGTGTCATCATTGATTGCCTTGCTTGCCGGGATTCCCTTGGCGGTGATTCTGGTTACCAGTGGCAAGGGCGGGATCTTCGAAGCCCCCACCTTGAACCGGGTACTGGGCGCCTTCGTTAACCTGTTCCGCTCGATTCCGTTCCTGATCCTGATGGTCGCGCTGATTCCCTTCACTCGCCTGATCGTCGGTACCACTTATGGCGTGTGGGCCGCGGTAGTGCCGCTGACCATTGCCGCTACGCCGTTCTTTGCCCGAATCGCCGAAGTCAGCTTGCGTGAAGTTGACCACGGCCTGATCGAAGCGGCGCAAGCCATGGGTTGCCGACGCTGGCATATCGTCTGGCACGTATTATTGCCCGAAGCCCTGCCGGGCATCGTCGGCGGCTTCACCATCACCCTGGTGACCATGATCAATTCCTCGGCCATGGCCGGCGCCATCGGTGCAGGCGGCTTGGGCGACATTGCCTATCGCTATGGCTACCAGCGTTTCGACAGCCAGATCATGCTCACCGTGATTGTCATGCTGGTGGTGCTGGTGGCATTGATACAGCTTGGCGGGGACCGCTTGGCCAAAGGCCTGAACAAGCGCTAGGCGACGACGATAGCTGCGTGAGCCAGCATCACAGGCTTACGCACACCCTTCATATTCCAAAAACGACTAAGCAAATTACTTTTTGATATAAATTCGTTCGTTTTCATGCTGTTAGCATTTCTGTTCGCAATCGCACACAGAGGCGATTCCCCGCGTTATCCCCTGGAGCTTCAATGAATCTGCCGCTGTCTCTCAATCTGCTGGCGTTCCTGGCATTGCTGCTAGGCCTGGCGCAAACCCGTCATGGCAACTGGAGCCTGGCCAAGAAGGTATTGGTCGGCCTGGTTCTGGGCGTGCTGTTCGGTGCTGCCCTGCATACCATTTATGGCGCTGGCAATCCGGTACTCAAGGCCACCATCAGTTGGCTCGATTTAGTAGGCAACGGCTACGTGCAGTTACTGCAAATGATCGTCATGCCGCTGATCTTCGCTTCGATCCTCAGCGCTGTGGCGCGGCTGCACAATGCTTCTTCACTGGGCAAAATCAGCTTCCTGACCATCGGCACTCTGCTGTTCACCACGGCCATCGCCGCGCTGATCGGTATCGGGCTGACCAATTTGTTCGGGCTGACCGCCGACGGTCTAGTGGCAGGCACCGCCGAAACCGCACGCATGCAGGCTATCCAGAGCGATTACGTGGGCAAGGTCGCAGACCTGAATATCCCGCAACTGCTGCTGTCGTTCATCCCCAGCAACCCGGTGGGCGACCTGGCGCGCGCCAAGCCGACGTCGATCATCAGCGTAGTGATCTTTGCCGTGTTCCTTGGCATGGCCGCCCTGCAATTGCTCAAGGATGATGCCGAAAAAGGAAATCGCGCCCTGGTCGCTATCGACACCCTGCAAGCCTGGACCATGCGTCTGGTGCGCCTGGTGATGAAGCTCACCCCGTATGGCGTGTTGGCCCTGATGACCAAGGTGGTTGCCAGCTCGAACCTTGACGACATCCTCAAGCTCGGCAGCTTTGTGGTGGTTTCGTACATCGGCCTGGGGCTGATGTTTGTGGTGCATGGCGTGTTGCTGGCGATCAGCGGCGTCAATCCACTGCGCTTCTTCCGCAAAGTCTGGCCGGTGCTGACCTTCGCTTTCACCAGCCGCTCCAGTGCTGCCAGCATCCCGCTGAGCATCGAAGCGCAAACCCTGCGCCTGGGCATTCCACAGTCGATCGCAAGCTTTGCCGCTTCGTTCGGCGCGACCATTGGCCAGAACGGCTGCGCCGGTTTGTACCCGGCAATGCTGGCGGTGATGGTGGCTCCAGCAGTTGGTATCAACCCGCTCGACCCACTGTGGATCGCAACGCTGGTGGCAATCGTCACCCTGAGTTCGGCCGGTGTTGCCGGCGTCGGTGGCGGTGCGACCTTTGCCGCGCTGATCGTGCTGCCGGCCATGGGCTTGCCGGTAGAACTGGTGGCGTTGCTGATCTCGGTCGAGCCGCTGATCGACATGGGGCGTACGGCATTGAACGTGAACGGTTCGATGACCGCAGGGGCGATTACCAGCCAGATGCTCAAGCAAACAGATCGCCAGGTGCTGGGCACCGACGAACATGCCGAACTGAGCCACAGCTAACGCCAGAGCGGCTTGGCCCGCGATAGGCCGGCAGGTTATTTGCCGCCTTGTCGCGGGGCAAGCCCACTCCTACCAAGTGAATCAGGCCTTTTCCCAGACCTCGAAGTGGTAGGCCGGCTTGTCACCTTCCGCCGGATTTGCCTGCGTCGACGCGAGCGTCCATTGCGCCGCATCGAACGCTGGAAACCACGCATCCCCTTCCGGGTTCAATTCGACCCGCGTCAAATACAACCGATCAGCCAGGCCTCGCTCGATGGCTTGGGTGTAGAGTTGCGCGCCGCCAATCAGCATCAGCTCATCCACGCCCTGTTCCAGCGCCCATTGCTCGGCCCGCAGCATGGCCGCGTCGAGTGAGTCGAACACCTGTGCGCCTTCGAGCTGCAGCCCTGGCTGGCGGCTGACCACCAGGTTCAAACGTCCAGGCAACGGCCGGCCGAGCGAATCCCAGGTCTTGCGCCCCATGATGATTGGCTTGCCCAGGGTGGTAGCTTTGAAATACTTGAAGTCCCCCGGCAGGTGCCAGGGCATGCTGTTGTCGATGCCGATCACACGGTTCTCGGCGAGCGCCGCGATCAGGCTGAGGGGAAGTGATGTTTTCATGTCCGCGAGGATAGCAAAGCCCGTTCTTCCGCGCCTGGGTTATGCTTTGGGCTGACTTGATCAATGGAAGACCGCGTGACTGCACTGACTGACCTGGACAAACGCTGGCTCACTGAAGCAGTACGCCTGCGTGAGGAACATGCAGGCCTTCTGGACGACCAGGAAGCCAACCGCCACGCCCGCCAAGCGGGCGGTGACCTGCCAACACGCATTGAGCATCGAGCCTTGTGGCTGGCCGAGCGCGATGGCATGCGCAGCGCCCTGCAACGCTGGAAGCAAGGTGCCCGCTTGGCACTGGCGCTGTTGCTGCTGCTGGCGATACTCAGCGGCGCTGGCCTGGCCCTGGCCGCCCTGGGCGACAGCCAGCGCCCGGTGAATGTGTTCTGGGCGCTGGGTAGCCTGCTGGGCTTGAACCTGCTGTTGCTGGGCGGATGGGCGCTCGGCTTCTTCTTCGCCGGGGAACAAGGGGCGACCCTGGGCAGGCTGTGGTTGTGGCTCAGTGAAAAATTTGCCCGTGATGCCCAGGCCGTGCATTTGGCTCCCGCCCTGCTGGTGTTGCTGCAGCGGCAAAAACTCAATCGCTGGCTACTGGGCCTGCTGGTCCATGGCCTGTGGCTGGTGGCCCTCGGCACAGCCTTGGTGATGCTGCTGATCCTGCTCGCCACTCGGCGCTACGGCTTCGTTTGGGAAACGACCATTCTCGGTGCCGATACCTTCGTAGCCCTGACCCAAGCCCTCGGCGCCTTGCCTGCCCTGCTCGGTTTCAACGTACCGGACATGGCCATGATCCGCGCCAGTGGCGACAGCCAACCCGCCGTGGAACTGGCCCGTCAGGCCTGGGCTAGCTGGTTGCTCGGCGTGTTGCTGGTGTTCGGTATTGCTCCACGGCTGCTGCTGGCCGCGCTGTGCCTGTGGCGCTGGCGCAGTGGCCGCAAGCGTTTGAGCCTGGACATCAACCTTCCAGGCTATAGCCAATTGCGTGAAGCGCTGATGCCCAGCAGCGAGCGCCTTGGCGTTAACGACGCAGCCCCGGATTCCCTGCCGCAGATTGTCCGTGGTGTGGGTGACGAGCACTCCGACGGTGCCTTGCTGGTTGGCCTGGAACTGGACGACCAGCGGCCGTGGCCACCCGCCCTGCCCGCCACCGTCAACAATGCCGGAATACTCGACAGCCGTGAGTCGCGCAATAAGTTGCTTGAGCAACTCAGCCGCTTTCCCCCGGCACGCCTGGTCATTGCTTGTGACCCGCGGCGCTCACCGGATCGTGGCAGTCTGGCGTTGCTCGCCGAACTCGCCCGCAATGCCGGTGCTACACGCATATGGTTGCTGCAAGCGCTGCCTGGGCAGGCGTTGGATGCCGATCGCCTCGGCGACTGGCATCAGGCGCTGGACCAACTGGGGCTTGTGCATTCCGACAGCGTCCCGCTGAACTGGCTGGAGCATGGCCATGACTAAGCCGCTGAGACTGGCCGTGGTTGGCCACACCAACGTCGGCAAGACGTCGTTGTTGCGTACCCTCACCCGTGATGTCGGCTTTGGCGAAGTATCCCATCGGCCCAGCACTACTCGCCATGTGGAAGGTGCGCGACTATCGGTGGGCGGCGAACCGTTACTGGAGCTTTACGACACCCCAGGGCTGGAAGACGCTATCGCCCTGCTCGACTACCTCGAACGCCTGGAGCGTCCTGGCGAGCGCCTGGACGGCCCGGCGCGGCTGGAGCGCTTTCTTCAGGGCAGTGAAGCGCGCCAACGCTTTGAGCAAGAAGCCAAGGTGGTACGCCAACTGCTCGCCAGTGATGCTGGCCTGTATGTAATCGATGCACGTGAACCGGTGTTGGCCAAGTACCGCGACGAGTTGGAAGTGCTTGCCAGCTGCGGCAAACCGCTACTGCCGGTGCTCAATTTTGTCGCCAGTAGCGACCATCGCGAGCCCGCCTGGCGTGAAGCACTGGCGCGGCTTGGCTTGCATGCGCTGGTGCGTTTCGACAGCGTCGCGCCACCGGAAGATGGCGAGCGACGGCTTTATGAAAGCCTGGCACTGATGCTGGAGAAATCTCGCCCCGCGCTGCAACGCCTGATCGACGATCAGCACGCCCAGCGCCTGGCCCGTCAGCACAGCGCCAAACGCCTGATTGCCGAACTGTTGATAGATTGTGCCGCGTGCCGCCGTAGCGTGGTGGCCGAACCTGGCGCGCAAGGCGTGGCGATCGAGGCGTTGCGCAAGGATGTTCGCCAACGTGAACAACGTTGCGTCGAGGCCTTGCTCAAGCTGTATGCCTTTCGCAAGGACGATGCCAGCGCCAGCGATTTGCCGCTGCTCGACGGACGCTGGGGCGATGACCTGTTCAACCCCGAGACCCTCAAACTTCTGGGGGTGCGTCTAGGCAGTGGCGTGGCCGCAGGGGCTGCTGCCGGTGCCGGCGTCGATCTGCTGGTAGGCGGTTTGACCTTGGGCGCCGCAGCGCTGGCCGGTGCCATTGCCGGTGGCGCTTTACAGACTGCGCGTAGCTACGGCTCACGCTTGCTGGGTAAGCTTAAGGGACAGCGCGAATTGACGGTCGATGACAGTGTTCTGCGCTTGTTGGCGTTGCGCCAGCACCAACTGATCCAAGCCCTGGATAGCCGCGGTCATGCCGCTATGGAAAGGATCAAGTTGAGCACACCACAAGAGCAGAGTTGGCGTGAGGGCAAGTTGCCGGAGGCCTTGAGCAAAGCGCGAGCGCATCCACAATGGTCGTCATTGAATCCAGGGGCGCGGATCAATCAGCCTGAGCGCCAGGAGCAGATCGACAGCTTGGTCCAAGAGCTTTAGGACCCTATCGCGGAGCAAGCCAGTTGCCACTGGGATAGTGGTCATCAAGCTTGCCCCACGATGTATCAATGCAACAGCGCCAATGCCTTGGACTTGAGCATATTCAAGTCAATCACTGGCACATGCATCTCCTTGGCCAACTCATCCCACTCGCGCATGCGCAGGCTTACCTTGCACAACGGGTCACGCTCGAATGCATCCGCCTCGGCCTCGCTCATTACCCCACCCTGATACTCCAGGGTACGGCGGCTGGCCTCACTCAATCGCTGGTAGTAGCCCGGCTTGCGCAATGTAAGGTAGCGCTTGGCTTCAACGTGGTATTGCACCAGCTTCGTCAGGCGCTCGCTGAACCCACAGTTGCGCAGGTAGTTGGCGCCCACCTGTTCGTGGCTGACCACACCATAGCCGCCCATATTGCCCTCGGCACCGCCGCAGATATGGCCGATGTCGTGGAAGAACGCTGCCAGCACCACTTCATCATCAAATCCCTCGTCCAGCGCCAATTTAGCGGCCTGGGACATGTGCTCCAACTGCGACACCGGCTCGCCGATGTAGTCCTCATCGCCATGCTGCTGATACAGGGCGAAAATCTGGCTAACAACCTGTTCGGCTGTTCTCATCGTCATCCCCTCAAACGGTTTCGTTGAACAGCCGAGCGATATGTCGCTCGGCCAACGCCGGCCCAACGCTCATGCCGACACCGCTGTGCATAAGCGCGGCATTGACCCCTGGCGCCACCTGCAGCAACGAAAATGGTCCCGGCCCGCCAGAACCATAGACGCCCTGCCAGCGTTCGACCACTTCGATACGACCACCGAGGGTGTGCTCTGCCAGTTCGATCATCCAATCATCGATTTGCTCTGCATTGAACGGCGAGGCATCGCTGCCGTAGGCATGCGAGTCACCAATGATCAGCTCACCATGGGGTGTGGGGCTGATCAGCAAGTGAATACCGTGCTCCATCAGGTGCGGGCTATCGGCCTGCAATTGTGCCTTCAGCGCCTGGGCCTGGGGCAGATCGGCAAAGGCACCGTAGTGCACACCGCTCAGTCCAGTGAGCAAGGCATGCTGCAGGTCGAGACTGAAACATGGGCGGGCTCGCAGCATCTGCAACCGACAGACCTGCGGTTGCAGATTGGCGATGGGTTCAGCCAGCAAGGTCTGGTAGTCGTGCCCAGAACATACAACGATTTGAGCAGCGCTGAATTCCCCGGCAGTGGTCGACACCTTTCCAGGCTGGATATCGCGTACCAGGGTGGAGAAGTGGAAGGTCACGCCCAACTCTTGCGCCAGGAAACGGATCAGCGCGGGAATCGCTTCGCGGGAGTACAACTGCTGGTCTTCCAGTCCGCGCAAGGCTGCGCGGTGATGACGAAAGCGACCGTCGTACAGATCGTTGAGGGCCGCGCCCGACAACAACTCGACCTGATAACCCTGATCCACCGCGCGCTCGGCGCAGAAGGCTTCCAGCAATTCTTGTTCAAGCGCCGTGCGCGCAAACAGCAGCGAACCATTGCTCCTTACTTCAAAACCGGCGTGACGCGACCAGTGTTTCCAGAGACCGCGACTGGCTTTGGCCAACTCGAGCATTTCACCCGGAGGTTGGCCCGTTACCAGCGCCTGGCCGAAGTTACGCACCGAGGCGCCCAAAGGCGTGGCGGTGCGCTCGAAAACCGTGACCTTGAGACCGCGGCGCGCGGCAGCATAGGCGTGGGACAGGCCGAGTATGCCGGCGCCGACAATCAGTAGATCGGTCATTGCTATCTCCTTGAGGATCGCCGGCCAAGCCCACCCCAACAGGTTTGCTTTCACCCCAAAGGATGGGCCTGTCCCGCGATAAGGTATTACTGCTGCGCAACCTTCTCCGACTTGCCGTCATAGCGCTTGCGCCATTCCGCCAGGATGGCGTCACGGTTTTTCGAAGCCCAGGCAAAGTCGTTCTTGATCAAACGCTGTTCGTAGTCAGCGGGCAGTTCGGTCTGTGGCTTGGCGATCCCCGGCTGGGCGAGTACGGCAAAGTTTTCCTTGTACAGTTCCATGGCCGCAGGGCTTGCCGAGAAGTCGGCCAGGCGCTTGGCGGCGTCTTCATGCTTGCTGCCCTTGAGTACGGCAGTCGCTTCGATTTCCCAGCCCAGGCCTTCCTTCGGCAGCACGATGTCCAGCGGTGCGCCCTGACGCTTGAGCTGTACAGCCGGGTACTCGAACGAAATACCGATAGGGAATTCACCCGCCGCAGCCAGCTTGCATGGCTTGGATCCGGAGTGAACATACTGGCCGATGTTCTGGTGCAGACCATCCATGTAGGCCCAGCCTTGCGCTTCACCAAAGGTCTGCAACCAGGCGCTGACATCCAGGAAGCCAGTGCCGGAAGACGCTGGGTTAGGCATCACAATCTTGCCCTTGTACTCGGGCTTGGTCAGGTCCTGCCAGCTCACCGGTTTGGTCAGGCCCTGCTTTTCGGCTTCGATGGTGTTGAAGCAGATAGTCGCTGCCCAGACATCCATGCCAACCCAAGCCGGTGGGTTGGCAGCGTCGCGGTAGTTGCCGCCGATCTTGTCCAGATCCTTGGGGGCATAGGTTTGCAGCATGCCTTGTTGATCGAGGATCGCAAGGCTGGAAGCGGCCAATCCCCACACTGCATCAGCCTGTGGACGGTCTTTTTCAGCCAACAGCTTGGCGGTGATGATGCCGGTTGAATCACGTACCCACTTGATCTCGATATCCGGGTTGGCTTTTTCGAAGGCCTGCTTGTAGCTCTTCAGTTGTTCAGCTTCGAGTGCGGTGTAGACCGTCAGCTGAGTCTCGGCAGCAGTCGCCTGCAGGCTGAACGCAGTGAGGACGGCAGCGGCAAGAGCAAGTGGCTTGAACATGATGCGGTTCCTTTGAACGGTACGAGGGTTGGGTAGGGCAATCAATTACCCGGGGCACGCTGGCGCCAGGCTTGTGAACGTTGCAGCAGGCCCCGCGAAGCCCAGGCCAGCAGCAGTGATACGGTGGCGCTGGTGAGCAGGATCAGGGTCGACATAGCGGCAGCGCCGCCAACATTGCCGGCATCGTCCATGTTCAACACGGCGACGGCGGCGAGAATGGTGTCCGGGCTGTAGAGGAAGATCGCCGCCGACACGGTGGTCATCCCCGAGACAAACAGATAGCGAACGATGTCCAGCAGTGCCGGCAGACAGATCGGTACCGTCACCCGCAAAAAGTGCCGGTACAGCGGCGCCTTGAGTGACAGCGCAGCGGCTTCGAACTCGCCGTCGAGCTGGCGCAACGCAGTGGTCGCGGTCATCTGTGCAGTGGTCAAATAGTGAGCAATAGTGCACACCACCAGCAGCGCCATGCTGCCGTAGAACACATGCAGGGGGTTGCTGGCCAGATTGAAGAAAAACACATAGCCCAGGCCCAGAACCAAACCCGGCACCGCCATCGGAATAAAACTGAGCAAGCGCAGCACCAGATTCAGCGCGCGTTGGCCCTTGGTTTTCTCCATCAGGTAGGCGCCAGTGAAAATCACCGCACTGCCGATCAATGCTGTGGCCAGTGCCATGGTCAGGCTGTTGCGGTACGCCAGCCATCCTCCACCTGCGGTTTCATCGAACTGATAGTGTTTGAGCGACAAGGTCATGTTGTACGGCCAGAAGGTGACCAGCGACGAGTACACCGCCATGCCCACCACCAACAAAAGCACGGCGCAGACCACTACCACCACCGCCAGGAACCAGGCATCACGTCGACGCGACGGCTGCGGCACAAACACTTGGGCACGGCCACTCATCGAATCGCCCTGACGACGGCGCAACCAGGCATCGACGCCAAAGCTGAGCAGGGCCGGTACCAACAGGACCATGCCAATCAACGCACCGCGACCGAATTGCTGCTGGCCGACCACGGCCTTGTAGGCTTCCAGAGCCAGTACCTGGTAGTCACCGCCGACGACGACCGGCACGCCAAAGTCGGTGATAGTCAGGGTGAACACCAGACAGAAAGCGGCGAACACAGCCTGGCGCGTGGCGGGCCAGGTGATGCTGTGGAAGGCGCGCCACGGCCCCGCCCCCATGCTTGAAGCAGCATCGAACAGACGGGCATCGGCTAGCGACAATGCCGACAGCAAGATCATCAAGGCGTGCGGAAAGGTGTAGATGGCTTCACCCAGGACGATGCCCCAGAAACCGTAGATGTTGTCGCTGAGCAGCCCGCGCAACAGGCCCTGGTTGCCGAACAGGTACACAAGGGCAATGGCCGGCAGCATGGAGGGCGCGAGTAAAGGTAGCAAGGAGATGCCGCGCCAGATGCGCTTGCCAGGAATCAGCGTGCGCTGCAGGGCATAGGCAAACAGATAAGCCAAGGGTACGACGATGGCCGCGACGCTCACCGACACTTTCAGGCTATTGCCCAGCAGCCAGTGAAAGTTGGCACTGGCAAACAGCTCACGTGCAGCGACCAGCCCGCCACCCTGCCCGGCATCACCGCTGAAGCCGCGCCAGAAGATCGCCAGCAGCGGCATCAACACCGCAATGCTCAGCAGAAGCAGCAACAGCCATTTGCCGCCCACTACAAACAGTCGATCACCCAGGGATGCGCCGGAGCGCTGTGCTGCCTTCGCCTGTGCGATCGGCATGGCCATTGGCGCGGCCATCTCAGGCAAACACCTGCAGGCTGCGCGGTGGCAACGCTACCCAGATATCCTGCGAGCCCAGGCGCGGCATCGACTCAGGCGCAACTTCAGCGAGCAAAGCGTGACCGGGCAATTCGTTCAGCTCGAAACTCATCCGGCAGCGGTTACCCAGAAAGGTGATTTCACGTACCCGCGCCGGAAACAGGTTTTCTTCATGCACCGGCGGGTTGACGCTGATGGCTTCCGGACGGCAGAACAAGCGTCCGCTGTACGCCTGGCTGGCACCCTCGGCCAGACGCATGTTCAGGGCACCGACCTGAGCATGACTGGCGCTTTGACGCTGGAACGGCAACCAGTTGCCCTGCCCCACGAACTCAGCCACGAACGGGGTAGCCGGCTTGTCGTAGATTTCCTGAGGCGTCGCATACTGCTCGACCTGCCCGTTGTTCATCACGGCGATACGGTCGGCCATGAGCATGGCCTCGTCCTGATTGTGGGTCACCATCAGGGTGGTGATGCCCAGCTGGCGTTGCAGCTGGCGCAGCTCGGTACACAGATGCTCGCGCACCCGCGCATCGAGGGCCGACATGGGTTCATCGAGCAGCAGCAACGAGGGCGCCGGGGCCAAGGCGCGAGCCAGGGCCACCCGCTGCTGCTGACCGCCGGAAAGCTGACCCGGGTATTTCTTTTCACTGCCGGCCAAGCCCACCAGCTCAAGCATCTGGTTTACACGCTGACGCACTTCCTCGCGCCCGCTGCCTGCCAGGCCGTAGGCAATGTTGGCTTCGACGGTGAGATTCGGGAACAACGCATAGGACTGAAACAGAATGCCGTAGTCGCGAGCCTGCGGCGGCAATTCGGAGATATCACGATCGCCGATATACAACGTGCCGCGATCCTGTCGCTCCAGGCCTGCGATGCACCGCAGCAACGTGGTCTTGCCACAACCGGAAGGGCCCAACAGACACACCAACTCGCCGGCGGCGATGTCGAGCGAAACATCCTGCAGGGCGGTGAAGGCACCAAAGCGCTTGTGGATGCCGCGCACTTTCATTTGTGCGCCTGGGGTTGCGACTGGAGTGTTCATGGCAAGACCTCATTGAACGAATGAGGGCCATGCTAGGGGCGCAATGCGAAGGTTCTGTGGCGGCTAAGCAAAAGATGGTGATAGTGATATAGGCAAATTTTGGTGTTGCGCCAGCGGGCTTGCCCTGCGATTGCGGCCTGGCGGTTATCCCCCGTCGCGGGACAAGCCGGCGCCGACCGCTTCCTGCGCCAATCCCAGGAACGCCGCAGGCAAGCGCGCCTGGCGCCGCTCTTTCAAGCAATACAGGTACTCATGCATGACCGGGGCATTCTCCAGGCTCAACACCCGCAGCTCAGGGTTATGCGGTACTTCATGACGGGCAATGATGCTGATGCCGATATTGCGCAACACCGCTTCACGAATCGACTCGCGACTGCCTATTTCCAACATCGAACCGACCTTGATCCCAGCCTCGACAAGCATCTGCTCGGTCAGTTTACGTGTGCTCGACCCCTGTTCGCGTACCAGCAAACAGTGCCCGGCCAAGGCCGACAGCGGCAGTGACTCACGGCTGGCCAGGGGGTGGTTACGGTGTACAGCCACCACCAGCGGGTCAGTGCCCAGCACCCGTCGCACTAGTCGTGCGTCTTCGAGCAGTTGCGAGGACGCGGCAAGATCAACCCGGTAGTCCTCCAGCAGTTCCAGCACTTGCTGGGAGTTGCCAATTTCTACCGACACCTCGACCTGTGGCAGACGCTCGCGGAAAATCTTCACCAGATCGAGAATGTAGTACGGCGCCGTCGCCGCGATCCGCAGGCTGCCCTGGCCTTGGCCACTGTTGCGCAGGAAGAACTCGATATCGGCCTCTTGCTGCAACAGTGTCTTTACCATCGGCAGCAGACGCGCGCCGTCATCGCTAAGTGTCAGGCGCCGGCCGCCGCGAAAAAAAAGCTCGACTGAATACTGGCTTTCCAGGTTACGGATCTGCGTCGTCACCGTCGGTTGGCTGAGCCCGAGTTTCTTTGCCGCCAGGGTAATGCTGCCCAGGCGGGCGACCATGTAGAAGGCTTTCAACTCGGAACTCAACATACATCCTCTATTTTCTCAACAGACGCAGGCCGTTGAAGACCACCAACAAACTTACGCCCATGTCGGCGAACACCGCCATCCACATGGTTGCCATACCGGCGAAAGTAATCGCCAGAAAGATCGCCTTGATCGCCAGGGCCAGCACAATGTTCTGGGTGAGGATCGCCGCGGTCTGACGTGAGAGCCTGACGAAGGCTGGAATTTTGCGCAAGTCGTCATCCATCAACGCAACGTCGGCAGTTTCGATGGCCGTGTCGGTACCGGCGGCGGCCATGGCAAAACCAATCTCCGAGCGCGCCAAGGCTGGGGCGTCGTTGATGCCGTCACCAACCATGCCGACCCGGTGCCCTTTGGCGTACAGCTCTTCAATGGTCTTGAGCTTGTCGGCGGGCAACAGATTGCCATAGGCCTCATCGATACCCACCTGGGCGGCAATGGCTCGCGCGGTGTGAGGATTGTCCCCAGTGAGCATGACAGTCTTGATACCCAGCTCATGCAACTCGGCGATCGCTTCGCGGCTGCTGTCCTTGACGGTATCGGCCACGGCAAACAGGGCCAGCGGACCAGACTTGTCGAGCAACAGCACCACGGTCTTACCCTGACGCTCAAGCGCATCGAGTTGCGCCTCAAGCTGCGGCGAGCACAGGCCAAGCTCTTCGACCAGACGGTGGTTGCCCAGGTGATACAACTCGCCCTCGATTTCGCCACGTACACCACGCCCGCCCAAGGCTTCGAACGCCGCTACATCCTTCAGGGCCAGCTGCTTTTCAGCGGCGTAGACGGCAATGGCACGCGACACCGGGTGATCGGAGCGGTCACCAAGACTGGCAGCCAGTGCTTGCGCGCGGCCCTCGAACAATGGATCGAGCACGACATGATCGGTCTGTACCGGCTTGCCGTGGGTAATGGTGCCGGTCTTGTCCAGTGCCAGGAAGTCGAGCTTGCGTCCACCCTCAAGGTAAACACCACCCTTGACCAGAATGCCTTTGCGCGCAGCTGCAGCCAGGCCACTGACAATCGTCACCGGGGTGGAAATCACCAGCGCACAAGGACACGCAACCACCAGCAGCACCAGGGCGCGATAGATCCAGTCGAACCAGGCGCCGGCCATGAACAGCGGCGGAATCACTGCCACCGCCAGAGCAATGGCAAACACAGCCGGGGTGTAGATCCGCGAAAACTGGTCGACGAAACGCTGGGTCGGCGCACGGGCGCCTTGCGCCTCCTCCACCGCCTTGATGATGCGCGCCAGAGTGGATTGCCCGGCCGCCGCCGTCACCCGATACTCGAGGGCACCCGCCTGGTTGATGGTGCCAGCGAAGACCTTGTCGCCCGGACCTTTCTCCACCGGCAGACTTTCACCAGTAATCGGTGCCTGGTCGATGCTCGACTGGCCACTGACCACTTCGCCATCCAGACCAATGCGCTCACCGGGACGCACCCGCACCAGCGCACCCAGCGCCACCTGCTTGACCTCGACTTCGTGCCATTGACCATCGGCTTGTTGCACCGTGGCCATGTCCGGGCTCAGTTGCATCAAGCCGCCAATGGCGTTGCGCGCGCGATCCAGCGAGCGTGCCTCGATCAGCTCGGCGACCGTAAAGAGGAACATCACCATGGCCGCTTCCGGCCATTGGCCAATCAGCACCGCACCCGTCACGGCGATACTCATCAGCGCGTTGATGTTCAGGTTGCGGTTCTTCAGGGCAATCCAGCCTTTTTTGTAGGTGCCCAGGCCACAGCTCAGAATCGATACCAACGCCACTAATGCTACAACCCAGTCTGGCCCCAGCGCGGCAAAGTGAATGCCCTCGGCAGCCAATGCCGCGACACCCGACAGCGCCAACGGCCACCAGTGCTTCTTGACCGGTGCCGGTGCGGCGACCGCGTCCTCGCTGGACTCGGCCAGCGGTTCGGCCTGCATCCCCAGCGAGGCTACCGCCTGCTCGATCGCCGAGGTGTCGGCATGGGTATGGCGAACCCCGAGGACGCGGTTGATCAGGTTGAATTCCAGTTGCTCGACACCCGCAAGCTTGCCCAGTTTGTTCTGGATAAGGGTCTGCTCGGTCGGGCAATCCATTGCGTCGATCCGAAAACGACTCAGGCGCGCATCGCCGCTGGCCGCTTCACTCAGTTGCACCAGAGACGGCGCCGCCTCATGGGAGCAGCAGCTATGAGCGTGTTCGGCGTGGTCGTGGCTGGCGTGATCATGGGTGTCTTCACCCGGTTTGTGGCTTACAGGCTGGTTCATGGGCTCATCCTTAAATGTCCTGTTGCCAAGTGAACACCCTGTAGCCACTATAGGGTCAAGCAACCTGCCGAGGTATTTTCAGATGAAGATCGGAGAACTGGCCAAAGCCACCGACTGCGCGGTAGAGACCATCCGTTATTACGAGCGGGAAAACCTGCTGCCAGAGCCTGCGCGCAGCGAGGGCAACTACCGGATGTACACCCAGGCCCACGTCGAGCGCCTGACCTTCATCCGCAACTGCCGCACCCTGGACATGACCCTCGAAGAGATCCGTAGCCTGCTGCGCCTGCGCGACAGCCCGGACGACCAGTGCGTAAGCGTCAACGCCCTGATCGACGAACATATCCAGCATGTCAGTGCACGTATCGAAGGCCTGCAGGCTTTGCAGGCCCAACTGCTGGACCTGCGCCAGCATTGCCTACCCAAGGAAGTGCAATGCTCGATCCTGCAGCATCTGGAGGTCAATGGCGCGGTGACTGCTCCGGAAGCGGAGCACTCACATGTCGGCAGGAGCCACGGTCACTGAGTCACCGGGATTAACGGGCGCGGAGCTGCAGATCGTGGGGCAAGCAAGGCCCGCCGCCGTAGTTTTCATCGCGCTGCGCCCGCCAACAATGCCGATCAGACCGCCATCGGCGCAGTCATTGGCGCGTGGTGTTCGTAGCCTTCAAGGGTGAAGTCGCTCGGTTCGACCTTCTCCAGCCACTCCGGCTCATACACGCCAGTCTTGGCGTATTCCGGTACGCGGTCATTGATCACCAGCTTCGGCGCGGCCAACGGCTCGCGCTTGAGCTGCTCGTTGAGCATGTCCAGATGGTTCTCGTAGACGTGCGCATCGCCGATGAAGTAGGTGAACCAGCACGGTGTGTAGCCCGTCAGGCGGCCAACCAGCGACAGCAATGCAGCGCCTTCGGTCAGGTTGAAAGGCGTGCCCAGGCCCAGGTCGTTGGAACGAATGTAGAGGGTCAGGGAAATTTCCTTGGTCTCCACGTTCGGGTGGAACTGGTACAGCAAGTGGCACGGCGGCAAGGCCATTTCATCCAGCTGGGCGCAGTTCCAGCCGTGGAACAGAATGCGGCGGCTGCCTGGGTCCTTATGGATGGTGTCGATGCACTGGCGAATCTGGTCGATGGCTTTGTACAGCACCACAAAGGCTTCGCCATCTTCTTCAGATTCGGCGATTTTCTCGAAGCCCTGGCTCTGCGCCAGTTCGATTGCTGCAGGGTTGCTCAGCGGGATACGCTTGTAGGCCGGCCATTGGCGCCATTGCACACCGTAGATCTCGCCAAGGTCGTCATGCCCCTGGCGGAACGGGTTGGCCAACCATTGGGCGTTTTCGTTGGCGTTCTGGTCCCAGACCTTGCAGCCCAGTTCACGGAACTCACCAGCATTCTTCACGCCACGCAGGAAGCCGACCATTTCACCGACCGCCGACTTGAATGCCAGCTTGCGGGTGGTAATAGCCGGAAAGCCTTTCTGCAGGTCGAAGCGCAGCATGGCGCCGGGCAGGCTGATGGTGCGGATACCGGTACGGTTACCCTGCAGGGTGCCGTTTTCGATCACGTCGCGGACCAGATCTAGATACTGTTTCATGGCTTACCTGTAGCAAAGACGGCAGGGGATTGCCCTGCCGTGGAAAATCAAACGGCGGCCTTGGCCGAGGGTTTACGGTTGTAGGCCCACCAGATCAGGAAGATGCCACCGACAATCATCGGCACGCAGAGCAACTGACCCATGGTCAACCAGCCGAAGGCAATGTAGCCAAGCTGGGCATCGGGTACCCGCACGAACTCCACGATGAAGCGGAAGATCCCGTAGAACAGCGCGAACATGCCGGATACGGCCATGGTCGGGCGCGGCTTGCGCGAGTACAGCCAAAGAATCAGGAATAATGCCACACCTTCCAGGGCGAACTGGTAGAGCTGCGACGGGTGACGCGGCAACTGCGCCGGATCACTGAATGGCGGAAAGACCATGGCCCACGGCACATCGGTAGCCTTGCCCCACAGTTCGGCGTTGATGAAGTTGCCGATACGCCCTGCTCCAAGGCCAATCGGCACCAGCGGTGCGACGAAGTCCATGAGTTCGAAAAACGACTTGTTGTTGCGCTTGCCGAACCACAAGGCCGCAAGCATCACCCCGATAAAGCCGCCGTGGAACGACATGCCGCCCTTCCACACTTCAAAGATCAGTGTCGGATTGGCGAGGTAGGCATGCAGGTCATAGAACAACACATAGCCCAGGCGCCCACCAACGATCACACCCATGGACAGCCAGAACACCAGGTCCGAAAGCTTTTCACGGCTCCAGGTTGGATCGAAACGGTTCAACCGACGCGAGGCCAGCAGCCAGGCGCCGCCGATGCCGATCAGGTACATCAACCCATACCAATGGATTTTCAGCGGTCCCAGGGCAACGGCCACGGGATCAATCTGCGGGTAAGGCAGCATGGTGACTCCTCTCGTTAAAGCAAAAAGCTTAAGCCGACGCAGAACAGCAGCGCAGCGAACAGCCGCTTGAGCAAGCGTGGCGACAGTTTGTGCGCCAGACGCGCGCCGAAGCGGGCAAAAAACATACTGGTCAGGGCGATCCCGAGCAGTGCGGGCAGGTAGACAAAGCCCACGCTATGCGCGGGCAAGTGCGGGTCGTGCCAGCCCAGCCAGATAAAACTCAGGGCGCTGGCCGCTGCAATCGGAAAACCACAGGCCGACGAGGTTGCCACAGCTTGCTGCATGGGCAGGCTTCGCCAAGTGAGAAACGGCACGGTCAATGAACCACCGCCAATACCGAAAATAGCCGACGCCCAGCCCACCACGCTACCGGCGGCGGTCAGTCCGACCTTGCCGGGAACACCGCGGCTGGCTTTGGGTTTGAGGTCCAGGGCCATTTGCACGGCGATCACCAGGGCAAACACACCAATGATCTTCTGCAACATCGGTCCCTGGATCAGCGAAGCTGTCTTGGCGCCGATACCGGCGCCGACCAGGATTCCCAGTGTCATCCAGACAAAAATCGGCCACTGCACCGCACCCTTGCGATGATGCTCGCGGATGGCATTGATCGAGGTAAAGACAATGGTTGCCAGCGACGTACCCACCGCCAGGTGAGTCAGCACCGAGGCATCGAAACCCTGCAGCGTGAAACTGAACACCAGCACCGGCACGATGATGATGCCGCCACCCACCCCAAATAGCCCGGCCAACACGCCCGCACAGGCTCCCAGCAGTAAATAGAGTACGAATTCCATTGTCGCCCCCGTCAATTCAGTCCGGCATGGTAACGGAAGGGAGGCCTATGGCTCTAGTGAAGACACATTTGGAAGATGGATCAGCGCTGGCGCTATCGGTAGAGTGAACAAAAACACAGAGGACAACCTATGTGCTTGATCGTCTTCGCCTGGCGGCCTGGGCATGCCCAGCCGCTGATTGTCGCGGCCAACCGCGATGAGTTCTACGCCCGCCCCAGCCGCATGCTGGCCGCCTGGGACGATGCGCCAGGGGTGTATGCCGGGCGCGATCTGGAAGCCGGCGGTACCTGGCTGGGCGTCGGTCCATCCGGGCGGTTTGCCGCGCTGACCAATATTCGCGACCCGCAGGCCGCCCTGGGCACACGCTCGAGGGGAGAACTGGTGGCTGCCTTCCTGCGCGGTGAGCTGGGTGTTGCGGCCTACCTGGATCAGGTGGCCAGCCGCAGCCAGCAATACTCGGGGTTCAACCTGCTGGTCGGCGATAACACCACACTGGGCTACCTCAATGCCCGTGAGGCGCAGGTACAACTGCTGGAGGCCGGCGTCTACGGTTTGTCCAACGCCGGGCTGGACACGGCCTGGCCGAAGCTGGTCAAGGCGCGTGCCGGCCTGCAGCAGCACCTTGCAGATCCACAACCGGAGCCACTGCTGGGATTGCTCGGCGACAACGTGCAAGCAACAGACGGTGACCTGCCTGAAACCGGTGTAGGGCTCGGCACCGAGCGTTTACTGTCGAGCGTGTTTATTGCCAGTCAGAACTACGGGACGCGGGCCAGCACGGTGTTGATCGTCGAGGCGGACGGTCGACGGCGCCTGGTGGAGCGCAGTTTCGGGCCGTTTGGAGGGCATTTGGGAGAGGTGGATCTGCAGGTGTAATGCTATCGCGGGACTTGCCCCGCGCTAGCATCTCAAAGGCTCTTCGCCGACCCCGGATTGATCATCCGCGCCAGCCCCAGGTTTTTCAGGGCCAGTTGCAATGAGCTGTGGATAACTTGCGGGTTGTCGATACCCATGGCCTGGGCCAGCAATTCCCTGGATTTGCTCAGGCTCACCTGGCGCAGCATCCACTTGACCTTCGGCAGGTTGGTGGCGTTCATCGACAAGCTGTCAAAGCCCATCGCCATGAGCAGCACTGCAGCCGCCGGATCACCGGCCATTTCGCCACAGATGCTCACAGGCTTGCCTTCGGCATGAGCATCGCGCACCACAGACTGCAAGGCTTGTAGCACAGCCGGATGCAGATAGTCGTAGAGGTCGGCAACACGCGGGTTGTTGCGATCGACCGCCAGCAGATACTGGGTCAGGTCGTTGGAGCCGACGGAGAGGAAATCCACCTGGCGGGCCAGCTCACGGGTCTGATACACCGCAGCCGGAATTTCGATCATCACCCCAACAGGCGGCATTGGCACGTCAGTGCCTTCATCACGCACTTCACCCCAGGCGCGGTGGATAAGGTGCAGGGCTTCTTCGAGTTCATGAATACCGGAAATCATCGGCAGCAGAATGCGCAGGTTGTTCAAGCCTTCACTGGCCTTGAGCATGGCGCGGGTCTGCACCAGGAAGATTTCCGGGTGATCCAGGGTTACCCGGATACCCCGCCAGCCAAGGAAGGGGTTGTCTTCCTTGATAGGGAAATAGGAAAGTGCCTTGTCGCCACCGATGTCCAGGCTACGCATGGTCACCGGCAAAGGATGGAAGGCCGCGAGTTGCTCGCGGTAAATCGCCAGCTGCTCCTTTTCACTGGGGAAGCGCTGGTTGATCATGAACGGCACTTCGGTACGGTACAGGCCGACGCCCTCGGCGCCACGCTGCTGAGCGCGGGCCACATCGGCGAGCAGGCCAGTGTTCACCCAAAGCGGCATGCGGTGCCCATCGAGGGTAATGCACGGCAGTTCGCGCAAGGCATCAAGACCCTGGGCAAGCTGGCGTTCTTCTTCGACGACTTCAGCATACTGCTTGCGCAGCACGTCGCTGGGGTTGGTGTAGACATCGCCCTTGTAGCCATCGACGATCATGTCGATGCCGTCGACCTTCGAATACGGCAGATCGACCAAGCCCATTACGGTGGGGATACCCATGGCCCGAGCCAGGATCGCCACATGGGAGTTACCCGAACCCAGAACCGAAACCAGACCCACCAGCTTGCCTTCCGGCACTTCGCCAAGCATCGCCGGGGTCAGTTCTTCACTGATAAGAATGGTGTTGTCGGGATAGACCAGCGTCTGCTGCCTTGCTTCCTGGAGGTAGGCCAGCAGACGCCGGCCCAGATCCTTCACATCGGAAGCCCTCTCGCGCAGGTAGGCGTCATCCATCAATTCGAAACGGTTGACGTGCTCGCCCACCACCTGGCGCAAAGCGCCCTGGGCCCATTGGCCGGTCTTGATCACCTGCACCACTTCGCCGCCCAGGGCCGCGTCTTCGAGCATCATCAGGTAGACGTCGAACAGCGCACGCTCTTCGGGGCGCAACTGTGTGGCAAGTTTGGCGGAGAGGTTGCGCATATCGGCGCGCACCCCTTCCAGGGCGTTATTGAAGAGCTTGAGTTCGGCGTCGATATCTTCGACGGTTTTGTCCGGCACCACGTCCAGATCGGCCGGTGGCAGCATGACCACCGCCTTCCCTACGGCGGCGCCGGGCGAACCGGGCACACCGACAAACTTTGCTTCCTGAATACCCTTGCCCTGACGACCCAGGCCGCGGATAGAGCCGGTAGCTTCGGCATGGGCAATTACCCCGGCCAACTGCGCGCTCATGGTTACCAGGAAGGCTTCTTCGCCCTCATCGAACTGACGCCGCTCTTTTTGCTGAATGACCAGAACCCCAACCACACGCCGGTGGTGGATGATCGGTGCACCAAGAAACGAGGCAAACCGCTCTTCACCGGTTTCGGCGAAGTAGCGGTAACGCGGGTGGTCGGCGGCGTTCTCCAGGTTGAGCGGCTCTTCGCGCGTGCCGACCAGACCGACCAGACCCTCGTTGGGGGCCATGCTGACCTTGCCGATGGAGCGCTTGTTCAAGCCCTCGGTTGCCATCAACACGAAACGATTGGTTTCGGGGTCGAGCAGGTACACCGAACAGACCTGACTACCCATGGCTTCTTTGACGCGCAACACAATGATCCCCAACGCCGTCTTGAGATCCTTGGCGGAGTTAACTTCCTGGACGATCTTGCGCAGCGTATTGAGCATGGCTCGGGGTCGAACTCCGTGGTCAGTCGCGCGCCAACAGGCGCGGGGCAAGCTCTTTGAGAGCGCGGCGGTAAACCTCGCGCTTGAATGTCACCACCTGGCCCAGCGGATACCAATAGCTGACCCAGCGCCAGCCATCGAACTCCGGCTTCCCGGTCAGGTCCATCCGCACCCGCTGCTCATTGGAGACCAGGCGCAGGAGAAACCATTTCTGCTTCTGGCCAATACACAGCGGTTGGCTGTGAGTACGGACCAGACGTTGGGGTAAACGATAACGCAACCAGCCGCGGGTGCAGGCAAGAATTTCAACATCATCTCGCTCAAGCCCTACTTCTTCGTTCAGCTCGCGGTACAAGGCATCTTCCGGCGTCTCTTCAGGGTTGATTCCACCCTGGGGAAACTGCCAGGCATCCTGGTTGATCCGCCGAGCCCATAGCACCTGTCCAAGATCATTCGTCAGAATGATCCCGACATTGGGGCGAAAACCATCGGGGTCGATCACGGCAGCAACCTCGTAAACGCATGTCACGGCATTGTTCCACAAAGGTCACAAGGCCAGCAACGCGCCTGTTTACCTTATGTGCACCGATGTGAAAAGTCCGTATTCTGTGGGACTTTTCAGATGTTATGCGAGTGACTTAAATGCGCCTGGCTTTATTCGATCTGGACAACACCCTACTTGGCGGCGACAGCGACCACGCCTGGGGCGACTATCTGTGCGAGCGCGGCATTCTCGACCCGGTGGCCTACAAGAATCGTAATGACGAGTTCTATCAGGACTACCTGGCCGGCAAGCTGGACCTCAATGCCTACCTGGAATTTACCCTGGAGATCCTGGCCAATACCGAAATGGCCCAACTCGACGAATGGCATCGCGACTTCATGCGCGACTGCGTCGAGCCGATCGTCCAGCCCAAAGCCCTGGCCCTGCTGAAAAAGCACCGTGATGCAGGCGACAAGCTGGTCATCATCACCGCCACCAACCGTTTCATTACCGGGCCGATTGCCAAACGCCTGGACGTGGAAACCCTGCTGGCAACCGAATGTGAGATGGCAGACGGTCGCTACACCGGCCGCAGCACCGACGTGCCGTGCTTCCGTGAAGGCAAGGTTACCCGGCTCAATCGCTGGCTGAAGGAAAATGACCTGAACCTTGAGGGCAGCTACTTCTACAGCGACTCGATGAACGACCTGCCGCTACTGGAGCAGGTCGCCAACCCGGTTGCCGTCGATCCAGATCCCAACCTGCGGGCGGAAGCCGAAAAACGCGGATGGCCGGTGATCAGCCTGCGCGATTGATCACACCGCAGAAGCAGGCTTGCCCCGCGATGTGTTCAGGCAGTGAAAGCCTTTTCGCGCGGCAAGCCTGTGTCTACCGGGTTACCTGATCAGACCGGCTTGGCGCCCATCAGACCGGCGATGGCAATGAAGCAAACACCGCTGAACACTGCCAAGGCTACGGTGAACTTCGGGTTACCCGCAGTCGGCGCAGTGCGCAAGCGATTGACCCGGGCCAGCAGCCAGAACCAGCTGAAGGCGCCGAAGGTATAGATCACGCTGGAGCCCAGTACCCAGGTCTGGCCCAATGGCCAGCCGATCAGGTGAACCAGCCACCAGCCAGTGAACGGCATGCTCACCAGGCAGATGCCCATCAACAGCCAGACAAACACCAGCGGGCGCTGCATCAGCCGGCTCGCGGCTGCGGTGTCGCCTTTTCGGCGCGCAAGCCACGTCCATATCGCCAAGCCAAGGGCACTGCCCAGCAGCAGCACGGTGGCCGCGACGTGCAGGGCCTTGAGAGTCGTCAGGTATTCCATGTCATTGCTTCCTTGTGGGCTGTTCTGAGCGTAGCCGCTCAGCCCAGGAACAGCCGGTACGCAGGGTTATCAGTTTCGTCCCAATACGGGTAGCCGATCTTGGCCAGGGCGGCTGGGACCAGGTGGCGCTCATCATCCGGAACTTGCAGGCCGGCGACCACGCGACCATCGGCCGCGCCATGGTTGCGATAATGGAACATCGAAATATTCCAGCGCCCGCCCAGCTTGTTGAGGAAGTTAAACAAGGCGCCTGGGCGCTCAGGGAACTCGAAACGCAGTACCAGTTCATCACTGACCCGCGCCGCATGGCCACCGACCATATGGCGGATATGCAGTTTAGCCAGTTCGTTATCGGTCAGGTCGAGTACCGGGAAGCCTTGCTCGGTCAGGCTTTGGATCAGGGCGCTGCGCGGGTCGGTGTCTGGGTGGGTTTGCACGCCGACAAAGATGTGCGCCTCGCCATCGGCGTGGTAACGGTAGTTGAATTCGGTGATCTGGCGCTTGCCGATGGCCTCGCAGAACGCCTTGAAACTGCCCGGCTGCTCGGGGATGGTCACCGCAATGATCGCTTCGCGACCTTCCCCCAACTCGGCACGCTCGGCGACATGACGCAAGCGATCGAAGTTGACGTTGGCGCCGGAGTCGATCGCCACCAGGGTCTGGCCAGTGCTGCCGTTGAGCTCGACGTATTTTTTGATCCCAGCCACGCCCAAAGCACCGGCAGGTTCGGTGATCGAGCGGGTATCGTCGTAGATATCCTTGATGGCGGCGCAGATCTCGTCTGTGCTGACAGTGATTACTTCATCGACATAGGATTTGCAGATGTCGAAGGTGTGCTGACCGATCTGGGCCACCGCCACGCCATCGGCAAACAGCCCGACCTGCGGCAGAATTACGCGCTCACCGGAAGCCATGGCGGCTTGCAGGCAGTTGGAATCATCTGGCTCGACACCGATGACTTTGATTTCAGGACGCAGGTATTTCACATAAGCGGCAATACCGGCAATCAAGCCGCCGCCGCCTACCGGAACGAAGATCGCATCCAGTTGGCCTGGGTGCTGGCGCAGGATTTCCATGGCCACCGTACCCTGGCCGGCAATGGTGTGCGGGTCGTCATAGGGATGGATGTAGACAAAGCCCTTCTCGTCCACCAGCTTGAGCGAGTAAGCCAGCGCCTCAGGGAACGAGTCGCCATGCAGCACTACCTTGCCACCGCGGGAACGGACGCCTTCGATCTTGATCTCAGGGGTGGTCTTGGGCATGACGATGGTCGCTTTGATCCCCAACTCCCGCGCCGCGAGGGCTACACCCTGGGCGTGATTGCCAGCCGAAGCGGTGACCACACCACGGGCCAGCTCTTCAGGAGAAAGCTGCGCCAGCTTGTTGTAAGCACCCCGAATCTTGAACGAGAACACTGGCTGCAAGTCTTCGCGCTTGAGCAATATGTTGTTGCCCAGACGCTTGCTCAGTTGGCCGGCGGTGTGCAATGGGGTTTCGACGGCAACGTCGTAAACGCGCGAGGTGAGGATCTTCTTGACGTACTGTTCGAGCATCGGGAAAGCATCACTGGGCGGTTGGGCGGGGTTTGCGAGTCTACCCCAGCGCCCTGTCGGGCGACCACAGCAAGTCCGGGGTTTTAGCCGCTATACTACGCGCCTTCACGATACTCCTCCCCGCTTCGGAGCCCGCATGACCCAGGACCAACTCAAACAGGCTGTCGCCCAGGCCGCTGTCGATTTCATTTTGCCCAAGCTCGACGACAAGAGCGTCGTCGGCGTTGGCACTGGCTCGACCGCCAATTGCTTCATCGACGCCCTGGCCAAACACAAGACAGCCTTCGATGGTGCGGTTGCCAGTTCCGAAGCCACCGCCGCGCGCCTGAAGGGCCATGGTATTCCGGTCTACGAGCTGAACACTGTCAGCGACCTGGAGTTCTATGTCGACGGCGCTGACGAGAGCGACGAGCACCTGAACCTGATCAAGGGCGGCGGCGCGGCCCTGACCCGCGAGAAAATCGTCGCGGCAGTGGCCAAGACCTTCATCTGCATCGCCGACGCCAGTAAGCTGGTACCGGTACTTGGCGCTTTCCCGCTGCCGGTCGAGGTCATCCCAATGGCCCGCAGCCATGTGGCGCGCCAGTTGGTCAAGCTGGGGGGCGACCCGGTGTATCGCGAAGGTGTAGTCACCGATAACGGCAACATCATTCTCGACGTCTTTAACATGCAGATCACCAACCCGGTAGAGCTGGAAAGCCAGATCAATGCCATTGTCGGCGTGGTCACCAACGGCTTGTTCGCCGCCCGCCCAGCCGACCTGTTGCTGCTCGGCACCGCAGAAGGCGTCAAGACCCTCAAAGCCTGAGGGTCGAGCCAAAGATTCGTTACTCGGTCGGCTTCTTGAACACGTAAAACAGGTTCGGTTCGCTGACCAGGTAAATGGTCCCGGCATCGTCCATGGCGATGCCTTCGGCTTGCGGCACGCTGCGTTTCAAGCCCTGGAAGCCCTTGCGCAGCGACAGTGTGCTCAAGGGTTTACCCTTCACATCGAGCTCCAGCACCAACTGCGACTCATCCGACAGCGCCAGCAAATGCCCGCTGCGCTCGTCGAACTGCAGGCTCGACAGGTCGCGCACAAACAGCCGCGAGTCCCGTTTCTGGTCCTGCACTACATGCACGGCGTAAGGCTGCTCCGGGTTGTCATGGGGGAATCCATGCACCTCGTAGATCAACATCGGGTCGCGCTCCTTGGCTACGAACAGACGCTTGCCCGCCGAGTCGTAGGCCAGCCCCTCGAATCCTTTATTACCGTTCAGGCCGATACCCAACGTGAGTTGCTCGGCATCCTTGGCATCCAGAAACAAGGTGTTTTCGCTCAGATGGACGCGTATCAGGCGCTGCTCACGCTCGTCCGTGATCACGTAACTGCCGGGGCCGACATACTCCACCGCCTCCGGATCACCAAAGCCGGTCAACGGCACACGGCGCAGAATGCGCCCGTCCAGCGACAGCTCGATCAGCTCTGAACGCTTGTTGGTTACGGTAAACAGACTTTTGCGGTCGGGATCGAAGGTCAGTGCGGAAATATCGTCATCCAGACCTTCAACGGTCTGTGCTTCGATGATCACGCGGTACTGGTCCAGGCCAATACTCTGCTCGAATGGCTGCCACCAGGTCTTGAGGTTGAACCAGCCACGTTCGAACAAACGGTACTGTTGGCCCGCAAGCGCAAGCACGAGCAAAGCCAACAGACTGGCAACCAGGAAAATCAGCGGTAGACGGATGTAGCGGCGCATTCAGGGGGACTCTGTAGATGACTGCCTGAATCTAACCACATGCAACTGAAGCCAAGCTTAAATCCTGATCAGGGCTTCTTGAAACGATAGAACAAGTCTGGCTCGCTGACGATGTACAGGGTGCCCTGATCGTCCATGGCCACGCCTTCAGCGCGCGGAATACGCTTGTTCAGACCATTGAAACCGCCCAGCAGGGTCATGAAGCTGACTTGCTCGCCCGCCTCGTTCAATTCCAGCAGCATATTGGAGTCGGCAGACAGCACCAGCATGTGCCCGGTACGCGGATCAATGCCCAGGGCCGAAAGGTTGCGCAGGTCCAACTCGTCGTTTGGCAGCGGCTTCTTATCCCCCGTTAACGGGCTGTGTCCGTCGCTGTTCCAGGTAAACAAGGCTGGCGGGCGCTCTTCACCAAGCACAATGCGCTGCTGGCGCGGGTCCCAGGCCACTGCCTCGAAAGCCTTGTTCTGGTTTTCCGACGGTCCCAGGTCATATTGCGGGAAGTCAGCAATATTCAGCGAATGGGTATCGGCGTTCAAGGTAACGACGGTCATTTTGTGATCACGTTCGTCGACAATCGCCAAGCGCCCACCCTCGAGCGCAGCAACACCTTCGGGATTGCTCCAGCCAACCAAGGGTATTTTGCGCAGTACATCGCCGTCGAGAGTCAGTTCGACCAGGAAGGGGTTCTTGCCCATCACCGCGTACAAGGTCTTGCTGACCGGGTTATAGGTCAGATCGGAAGCTTCATCATCTTCCATGCCAGGCAACACCTTGGCATCGATGTCGACCTTATAGTCCGGTAACCAAATGCTGGCTTTTTGCTCGACAGGACTCTCGAAACCCTCTTGCAACCACAGCAGCCCGCGATCATCCCAGTGCATGGCAATTGCCACGCCGTAGCCAATGACGGCTGCCGCAGCCAACCAGGTCGACCAACGCAAGGCGAGCCCGCGCTTTCGTGCAGACGGCACCGATTTACCGGAAGGGAGGGGAGTGGCCATGGGATCTATGCTCTTTTTGCCAGTTAATATCACATTACTGGCACTTCGTAGAGCCAGACCGGCGAGCATTATCCGGATTGATTGTGAAAAAAATGCCAAAAGCTGACAGAGCGTGGGCAGCCAGCGTGACTGGCTGCCGCGAAGGACTACAACACTTTGCTTTCGAAGCGGCACGCATCCGGTAATTCCAGGACCAGTTCGTCGCCCGGATTGAGGGGGCCAACGCCAACTGGCGTACCGGTGAGAATCACATCTCCCGCCTGCAGGCTGAACTGCGAGGCCATATGCTGGATCATAGGCACGATCGGGTTAAGCATCAGGGCACTGTTCCCATCCTGACGCACCTCACCGTTAATGGTCAGGCGAATACCGACGTCAGCGAGGTCTTCGAAGGTACTGCCAGAAACGAAAGGCGGCAGCACACAAGCACCGTCAAAACACTTGGCGCGCTCCCACGGCAGCCCCTTGGCTTTGAGTTCGGCCTGGAGGTCGCGCAGGGTCAAGTCGAGTGCCGGGGCGAAACCGGAAATGGCGTCGAGTACTTCTTCTTCGCTAGGGTCGGGAGACAACGACTTGCCCAGCAACACGGCGATTTCCGCCTCGTAGTGCACCGAGCCACGCTCGGTGGGAATTTTAAAACCGCCCTCCAGCGGCACCACGCAGCTGCCTGGCTTGATGAACAGCAGCGGCTCGCTGGGGATTGGATTGTCCAACTCTTTGGCGTGCTCGGCATAGTTGCGCCCGATGCACACCACCTTGCCCAGGGGAAAGTGAATACGCGTGCCGTCTACATACTGGTGCTGATAGCTCATTACCGACTCCTGGCGCTATTGGAAGCTCTTATTGCCTTTGACTTACTCGACAGCGAAAATTTTGCCCGGGTTCATGATCCCGTTCGGATCGAACACCGCCTTCACCGCTTTCATGTATTGAATTTCCACAGGCGAACGGCTGTAGGTGAGGTAATCACGTTTGGTCATGCCTACACCATGCTCGGCGGAAATCGAACCGTTATACCGCTGGACGATCTCAAACACCCATTTGTTCACCGTAGCGCACTTGGCAAAGAACTCATCCTTGCTCAAGGTATCGGGCTTGAGAATGTTCAGGTGCAGGTTACCGTCACCAATGTGGCCGTACCAGACCACTTCAAAGTCTGGGTAGTTTTCTTCGACGATCGCATCGATATCCCGTAGAAATGCCGGCACTTTCGATACAGTGACCGAAATATCGTTCTTGTACGGTGTCCAGTGCGAGATGGTTTCGGATATGTACTCGCGCAGCTTCCAAAGGTTCTGCAACTGCTGCTCGCTCTGGCTCATCACACCATCGAGCACCCAGCCCTGCTCCACGCAGTGCTCGAAGGTGGCCAACGCAGCATTGGCGACCTCTTCAGTGCTGGCTTCGAACTCCAGCAGTGCATAGAACGGACACGGCGTGTCGAATGGCGCAGGCACATCGCCGCGGCCCATGATCTTAGCCAACGCCTTGTCGGAAAAGAACTCGAAAGCGGTCAGATCGAGCTTGTCACGGAAGGCATGCAGTACCGGCATGATCGAATCGAAGTCCGGGGTTCCCAGCACCATGGCCGTGAGGTTGTTCGGAGCGCGATCCAGACGCATGGTCGCTTCGACCACCAGGCCCAGTGTTCCTTCGGCACCGATGAACAACTGGCGCAGGTCATAGCCGGTAGCGTTCTTGATCAGGTCTTTGTTCAGTTCCAGCACGTCACCGGCACCGGTTACAACCTTCAGGCCCGCGACCCAGTTACGGGTCATGCCGTAGCGAATCACCTTGATTCCGCCGGCATTGGTGCCGATATTGCCGCCAATCTGGCTGGAACCTGCCGAGGCGAAGTCCACTGGATAGTACAAGCCCTTGTCTTCGGCGAAATTCTGCAATTGCTCGGTAATCACCCCCGGCTGGCAAACCACAGTGCGGTCGAACTCATCGAAAGCCAGGATCTGGTTCATATAGTCGAAAGACACGACTACTTCGCCGTTGGCTGCCACCGCTGCCGCCGAGAGTCCCGTACGCCCGCCCGAAGGCACCAGCGCAACCTTGTGCTGGTTGGCCCAGCGGACAATGGCCTGAACCTGCTCGATACTCTTGGGGAACACGATTGCCCGCGGCGCCGGGGCGAAATGCTTGGTCCAATCCTTACCGTACGTCTCGAGGGATGCGGCATCGGTCAACACCTTGCCAGGCGCTACCAGGGTCACCAGCTCATCAAGCAATGCAGAATCGGTCATCGACAGAACTCTCGAACAATTCATAGTCACCCTGAGCACACTTCACGTGCCAGGGGCTGGGCGTATAAGGGGGTACTCATGCTAGCATACGCCCCCGCTGATCGTGCTTTAGGCCGATGCTGCGAGAGCTTCACTTCCCTGCCATTTTTCTCCGGGACACAGGTTTACGCAGATGAGCAAGACTTCTCTCGATAAGAGCAAGATCAAGTTCCTTCTACTCGAAGGCGTCCACCAATCCGCCGTGGACGTCCTCAAGGCCGCCGGGTATACCAACATCGAGTACCTCACCGGTTCTCTGCCCGACGCCGAACTGAAAGAAAAGATCGCTGATGCCCACTTCATCGGCATCCGCTCGCGCACCCAACTGACCGAAGAGGTTTTCGACTGCGCCAAGAAACTGGTCGCTGTCGGCTGTTTCTGCATCGGTACCAACCAGGTCGACCTGGACGCGGCCCGCGAGCGCGGCATTGCCGTGTTCAACGCCCCGTACTCCAACACCCGTTCGGTTGCCGAACTGGTACTGGCCGAAGCGATCCTGCTGCTGCGCGGCATCCCGGAGAAAAACGCTTCCTGCCATCGTGGTGGCTGGATCAAGAGCGCGGCCAACTCCTTCGAGATTCGCGGCAAGAAACTGGGCATCGTCGGCTACGGCTCGATCGGTACTCAACTGTCGGTCCTGGCTGAAAGCCTGGGCATGCAGGTGTTTTTCTACGATCCACTGACCAAGCTGCCGCTGGGCAACGCCACCCAGGTCACCAGCCTGAACGAACTGTTGGGAATGGCCGACATCGTTTCGCTGCACGTGCCTGAGCTGCCGTCCACTCAATGGATGATCGGTGAGAAAGAAATTCGCGCGATGAAGAAGGGCTCGATCCTGATCAACGCCGCTCGCGGCACTGTGGTAGAGCTGGATCACCTGGCCGCCGCGATCAAGGACAAGCACCTGATCGGCGCCGCCATCGACGTGTTCCCGGTAGAGCCTCGCTCCAACGACGAACAGTTCGAAAGCCCGCTGCGCGGCCTGGACAACGTGATCCTGACACCGCACATCGGTGGTTCCACCGCCGAAGCGCAGGCCAACATCGGTCTGGAAGTTGCCGAGAAACTGGTCAAGTACAGCGACAACGGTACGTCCGTATCGTCGGTCAACTTCCCTGAAGTTGCCCTGCCGGCGCACCCAGGCAAACACCGCCTTCTGCACATCCACGAAAACATTCCTGGCGTGCTCAGCGAAATCAACAAAGTCTTCGCCGAAAACGGTATCAACATCTCCGGTCAGTTCCTGCAGACCAACGAGAAAGTTGGTTATGTGGTAATCGACGTTGACGCCGAGTACTCGGACCTGGCGCAAGAGAAACTGCAACACGTCAAGGGCACTATCCGTTCTCGCGTACTGTTCTAAGTTCCTCTAGCGTGACATCGCGGGGCAAGCCCGCTTCCACAGGTTGGTTAAACCTTGTGGGAGCGGGCTTGCCCCGCGATCGTTTCAGCCCTTACTTGACAGTAACGGTGATTTTCTTCGATTCGACGCTTGGCTTGAATGGCACATGGAACTTGTCGCCCAGTACCAGTTGCAAGGTGTGTTTGCCTGGGGTCAGGGTCAGCTCAACTTCGGTTTGAGCCTTGCCAAAGTGCAGCACTTGCGGACCGGCAGGCAATGCGCCCTTGTTTTCCGGCAGCAGGCTGGTTGGCAGGACTTGGTCTGCAGCAGGCTCTTTGTCCACATCTACCAGCAAGTGGTGATGACCGCTATGCGGGGTCTGATCACCCGCAGGCTTGAGCGCCATGCCCTCGATGCCGAATTTGACGGTAAACGTCTTGTCGACCGTTGCGCCATCAGCCGGGGAAACGATGTAGACCTTGGCGTCTTTCGGCGGCTCCTGGCTCTTCAGGCCTTCGGCTGCTGCGGCGAACGCCGAAACTCCCATCAACAGGCCGACAACGGCTGCACGCGATACGAGGCTTTTCATTCACTTCTCCTGTGATTCTTTTCTTCAGTAGCTTTTAATAACCTTTGCCAGTGAAACAAAAGGCAATGGCTTGTAACCATAGATCAATTGATTCAGGACATATCCGAAATTTCGCACAGAAATTTTTTATCCGCGGGCCTAACATCCAAGCGCCGATGCTGTCCTAAGCTGCGTTCGACCGTGGCATCATCATAAAGCTCCGGCGATTTTTTCACTGCCAATGAATTCAAGGGATTTAAATGCGTTTAACCATAGGGATACTAGTTGCCGCCCTGTTCAGCCCCTGGGCACACGCTGAACTGATCGATGATGTGAACGACCGTGGCGAACTTCGCATTGCCGTTGAAGCCAACATGCCGCCATTCAACTTCAAAGATGACGGCAAGCTCGCGGGCTTTGAAATCGAACTTGGCCAGGCCTTGGCAAGTGAACTGGATATTCGCGCAGAATTTGTGGTGACCACTCGCGACGACTTGCTCCAAGGTGTCGAAAGCGGCAAGTACGACATTGCCATGAACCAGATTGCCGCCACTCCCGAGCTCAAGGATCGCCTGGATTTCAGCGAGCCCTATAGTTATTCCAGCGCGCAACTGATCGTGCGCAAGGAAGAGAAACGCCCGTTAAGCAACCTCGAAGCGCTCAAGGGGCACAGCCTGGGCGTAGTTCAGGGCAGTCAGTTCGCCGAACAAGCCCGTGGGGTCGAGGGCGTTGACCTGCGCAGCTATCCAGATGCCACCCAGCCAATCAAGGACGTGGCCAACGACCAGATCGATGCTGCCATCAGCGACCGCCTGCTAGTGCCATATGCCATCCGCGACAGTCAGCAAGCCGTTACCGAAGGTGCAACTGTCGGGCCGATCCTGAGCTTGGCAATCCCTTTCCAGAAAGGCAATCCCGCATTCCACAGCGCCGTGGACAACGCCCTGCAACGCATCAAGGCTGATGGCCGGCTTGCTGCGATGTCGCAGAAATGGTTTGGCCTGGACGCCAGCAAGCCGCCGAAGTGATTTTCCCGGGGCAAGGCCTGATCAACCTGTGGAAGCAGGCTTGTCCCGCGAGAACTCAAGCCTCAGAGCTGCTTCAATGCCAGCTCTGCCGCCTCAAGTTCAAGCTCGCTGAATACCAGCACGCCTTCGCGTCGTAAAAGCGCTGTGGTCACCCCTTCACCGCTCACTTTGCTACCACTGAACGTGCCATCGTAGGTCTGCACATTCCCGCACGACGGGCTTCCCGACTTGAGCACGGCGATGCCTATGCGGTGACGACGAACCAGTTCCAGCGCCCGCTGTGCACCGGCCAGAAATTGCGCACTGACATTTTCGCCATCGACCGTGATTACCTGCGTGTCGCCATCGAGCACGGCACTGCCCTGGCCGCCGGGAATTTCAGCCGGCGCTCGTGGTGTTGCTAGACCACCTGCCACTTCCGGGCACAAAGGCACGACGCGGCCTTCGCTCTGCCAACGCTGCAGCAGGTCCGGGTGACCGCTGCTGCGGCCGTCATAGCGTACCGGCTGGCCCAGCAGGCAAGCGCTGACCAAAACCTTGGGCACTTCAGAACGGCTCATTGCCACGACGGCGAAACCACCCGGTGACCGACAAGCGCTCGCGCCGGGCCGGCAGCACTTCATGCGGAATGTCACCCGAGAGGAACACCACCAGGCAACCACCGATGGGCTGCACATCGTGTTCCTCGCCGCCCTTGAGACTCATGCGCAACTGACCGCCATCGTCGGGCGTCCAATCTTCGGCATTCAAATAGATGACCGCCGATACCGTGCGTCTATCGTCATCTCGGAAGCGGTCCAGGTGCTTGCGGTAAAACGCGCCTGGCGGGTACAGGGCAAAGTGACATTCGAAATCCTCAAGGCCCAGGAACAACCCACGATTGAGGGCTTCGCGCAGGCCATCCATCAGTTCCAGGTACTGGTCGCACGACTCGGCCTGACCCGGTTCCAGCCACTGGATATGATCGCCTCGAATTCCCTCGCGAACCTCCTGGGTAGCCCCTCGCCCTACCGCTGCAGGTGCCAACTCGCCCTCCGCAGCGCGGGTACGACATTCAGCCGCCAGCGCCAGGGTCAGGGACGCTGGAAGAAAGATGTCCTGCTGAGACCAGCCATGGGTGGCCAGGTCGTCGACAATGCGCAACAGCAGCGGGTGTTCAGGAGATAGAGGCATGCCGCGCATAGTATCCATCTGCTGCGAAAACCGACAGCGCCACTTAGCTGAGAGTATGCAATGGCTTCTCGACAAAGCCCGGCAACGCCAAGACAATAGCGCCCTGCCGACAGGAGTCCTGAATGCGCCGTTTGTTTTTTCTGCTTGTAATGATCAGCACCACGCCTGTCTGGGCAGACAGCCTCGACCAACTCTACAAGGTCGCCGGCTGGCCCGAGCAGCGCGCCCACTTTACCGATGCCCTCGATGCCGCCCAGCAGCGCTATCGCAATAGCCTGCCGCCTGCCGTTTACCAAGCCTTGGTCAACAATAGCAACCAGCGCTTCCAGGCCCAGGCGGTGGACAAGCGTGCGCAGACTCAACTGCGCGCCAACCTCAGCAACCCCTCCCCGGCGCTGGCGTTCTTCCAGTCGCCACTGGGACGCAAGATCGTCGCCGCCGAGCTGCTGGCCACTCGCCGCGATCAATTGGCCAAAAATGCCAAGGGCTTGCCCAAGATCGAAGCCAGCGACAATCGCCTGCTGATCATTGGCCACCTCGCCCAGGCCCTGCCTGCCCGTGAAGCGGGTGCCGAAGTCAGCCTGGCGATTGCCGGGGTGGCGGCAGACAGCCTCAGCCAGATGATCCCCGGTCTGCTCGGCGGTGGCCAGGCGCAAGGGCTGCTGGATGGTCAACGCCAGCGCTTGATGCAACAGATCGGCAGCGAGCTGAACAATACTCTGCTGTATGTGTATCGCGACCTGTCGGATGAAGAGCTGGACGAGTTCGCCACCTTTGCCGAATCGGCTGAGGGCCAGGCTTACTACAAAGCCGCGCTGGCTGCCATTCGTGCGGGCCTGGCGGTCGGCCAGAGCACCTCCGAACTGAAGTGATCAGCCCAGGCGCTGATCGATAAAGTCGAAATAGCGTTGGCGGATTGCTGGCAACTCGTTGACCAGATGATGGCGCGCTTCAGGAATCAGCAGAATCTGCGGCGCGGCGAATTTCTCCTGGAGTACCTTGAGGTTGTGCGGCCAGTCCACGGTCATGTCTGACTGCCCCTGGATAATCAACGGACAACGCATACTGGCCGGCGCCGCTTCTATACGTTTTACCCACTCCACCAACGCCCCCACCCATGCCGTTGGCAAACGCCGTGGCTGCAACGGGTCCGCCTGTAAAAATGGCAAGAAGGTCGGATCGTTGCTGTTTTCACTGAAGCGCCGGGCGATGCCGTTGACGAACGGGCGCAACAGTCGATAACTGAGTTTCGACCACCGCCAGGCGCGAGGCCGCACCAAAGGTGCCAGCAGAATCACCTTGCCTTGAGCCGGGCTTTGCCCTCCGCCGTAAAGCAGATGATCAATGACAATCGCCCCACCCGTGCTTTGCCCGCATAGATGCCAAGGTTGCGGCAGATCAAGCGCACGCCCCTGCTCGAACAGTGCCAGCAGCACCTGTTGATAATCTGCGAAATCACCGATGCTGGCGCGCTCGCCGCCAGACAGACCATGCCCAGGCAGGTCACAGGCAATGACCGCGTAGTCCTGATCCAGGGCCCAGTCGATTACGTGACGGTACAAACCCATGTGGTCGTAGAAACCATGCAGCAACACCAGTGTTGCCACCGGCGCCGCTGGCTGCCAGACCTGCCCCACCAGCTGGTAACCGGCGGCCTCGAAGCGGCCAAGCCAGCGCTGCGGTGCCTCCTTGCGAGCCGGCAGATCCAACCCATAGAAACGCTGATAGGCCTGAGCCTGGGTCGACAACGGCTGGCGCGCACTCAGCGGGAGCAGGCTGGCGCGTAACGAGTCGGGTTGAAATGACGCAGGCATAGTGAATTTCCAGACAGCAGAAGCGGGATATTGACCTGTGATATTCAGCTGTCGCCAGCGGCATGGCAAGCTAGGCGACTTCTTATGGAACCTGCCCTCATGCGCGCCGCCCGAAAACGCACACTGCTCAGCCTGATAATCGCGGCGATCTGCGCCGCTGGTTTGTGGTGGGCCTACGACAACTTCCAGAGTCGCTACCTGCGCACCTTCGACAACCACACCGCACTGTTTTCTGGCGACCGCCTGCAGCTACCCCCGGCCATCGCCGGGCCTGGCGCAATCCGCCTGGTGCATTTCTGGGACCCGTCCTGCCCGTGCAACGTCGGTAACCAGCAGCACCTGGCCGAATTGATCGAGCACTTTGCGGCGCAGGGTGTGGAATTCTATGCGGTGCAGAAGCCCGGCAGTCGTGGACAGTTACCGAGCACACTGAGTGCACTCAAGCCACTAGCAGCACTGCCTGGAGCCGAGCACTTGCCTGCCAGCCCCGCCGTTGCTATCTGGGACCGCCAGGGCAACCTTGCCTATTTTGGCCCGTACAGCGAGGGGGCCACCTGCAATTCGAGCAACAGTTTCATCGAGCCGATTCTGCTGGCCTTGAGCCAAGGCCGGGCGGTCAGCGCCACCCATACCCTGGCGGTGGGTTGCTACTGCCCGTGGAGCAATTAGCGCAAGCGCGCCGGGTTACCCACCACCGTTGCCCTGGCGGGTACATCGCGCGTCACCACGCTACCCGCACCGATCACAGCGTTGTCGCCGACAGTCACCCCGGGCAGGATGATCGCCCCGCCACCAATCCACACATTGTTGCCGATCTTCACCGCACGCCCACTCTCCAGGCCGCTACGGCGGACCTTGGGGTCTAGTGGGTGATCGGCGGCATAGATCTGCACTGCCGGACCAATCTGGCAATCATCACCGATGCTGATCGGGCAAACGTCGAGCACAACACAGTTGAAGTTCATGAACACGTTACTGCCAATACTGATGTTGTAGCCGTAGTCGCAATAGAACGGTGGACGAATCACCACACCTTCGCCGACCACGTTGAAATGCTCCTCCAACAATGCATGGCGCTGTTCGTTGAGTAGATCGACGCTGGTGTTGTAGCGCTGCATCCAGTGCTTGTTGGCAACCTGTTCGGCCTGCAGCTCTGGACAATTTGCGTGATAGAGCTGACCGGTGAGCATCTTCTGTTTTTCGCTGAGCTTCATCTTGCCTCCTTTCGGGCTATCTTCTGTCCAGGTTTACCCCGATGATCGGACCACAAAATCCGCTAAAAAGTACAAGGAGTTCTGATGAAACGCAGCCTGACTGTTCTCGCTGTGGTCATTGCCGCGGCAGCCGGTGGTGGTTACTGGTATGTACACGGCAAGCTGCCGCAGCGCGATGGCCAGGCGACTCTGGCCAGCCTTCAAGCTCCTGTCAGTGTACGTTACGACACCCGAGGCGTACCCCACATCCAGGCCGCCAACGAAATCGACATGTATCGCGCCCTGGGTTACGTGCATGCTCAGGATCGGCTGTTCCAGATGGAAATCATCCGCCGCCTTGCGCGTGGCGAGCTGGCCGAAGTGCTCGGCAGCAAACTACTGCCCACCGACACGCTGTTCCGTAGCTTGCGCATTCGCGAACAAGCCGAACGCTATGTCGAGCGCCAGGACAAACAAGCACCTGCCTGGCTCGCCCTGCAGGCCTACCTCGACGGCGTCAACGCTTGGCAGGCCAGTCACCCGAAACCCATGGAATTCGATGTACTAGGCATTTCCCCACGCCCCTTCACCGCCCAGGACACCGTCAGTATTGCCGGGTATTTGGCCTACAGCTTTGCGGCGGCTTTCCGTACTGAACCGGCGTTGACCTTCGTGCGCGACCAATTGGGTGGCGAGTACCTGAAAATCTTCGACCTCGACTGGAATCCCGAAGGTGCTCTGCACAACCGCCCACCGCTGGCCGCTGCCGACTGGAAAAGTCTGGAGCAGTTGGCTCGGGTCAGTCAGCAAGCCCTGAGCGAAGCAGGTATTCCCCAGTACGAGGGCAGCAACGCCTGGGCTGTATCCGGCAGCCGTACCCGCAGTGGCAGGCCGTTGCTGGCTGGCGATCCGCATATCAGCTTTGCTGTGCCCGCAGTCTGGTATGAAGCCGAACTGTCGGCACCCGGCTTCAATCTTTACGGTTATCACCAGGCGCTCAACCCCTTCGCGTTGTTGGGACACAACCGTGAATTCGGTTGGAGCCTGACCATGTTCCAGAACGACGATGTCGACCTGATCGCAGAACAGGTCAACCCGGCCAACCCCGATCAGGTGCGTATCAATGGTCAGTGGCAGACCCTGGCCGTCACCCATGAGCAAATCGCGGTAAAGGGTGAAGATCCGGTAACCATCACGTTACGCCGCTCGCCCCACGGTCCCATCGTCAACAATGTGCTAGGCGAAAATGCCGGACCCACGCCGATTGCCATGTGGTGGGCGTTCCTCGAAAGCGAGAATCCGCTGCTCGACGGCTTTTACCAGATCAACCGCGCCGACACACTGGACAAGATGCGCGCCGCCGCAACAAAGGTTCAAGCCCCCGGACTCAATCTGGTTTGGGCCAACGCCCTAGGCGACATTGGATGGTGGGCAGCAGCGCAGCTTCCGATTCGCCCGGATGGCGTCAACCCGGCGTTCATTCTTGACGGCAGTACACCAGAGGCTGACAAGCTCGGTTTCTATCCCTTCAGCGCCAACCCGCAGCAGGAAAACCCAACTAGCGGCTATATCGTCTCGGCCAACTATCAGCCACCTGCGGCCATGCCGATTCCGGGTTACTACAACATGCCCGACCGCGGTCAACAACTGGACCGCCATCTGGCGGATCCACTGACCAAGTGGGATACACAGAACAGCCAAGCGCTGCAGCTCGATACCTCTACCGACTACGGACGACGTACCTTGGCGCCGCTGTTGGGCACCTTGCGCGAAATAGCCTCTGGCGAGCAGGAGAAGGAGTTGGTCGAGCAGTTGGCGAGCTGGAATGGCGATTATCCGCTGGATTCGGTCAGTGCCACCTTATTCAACCAGTTCCTCTACGACCTGGCTTACGCAGCCCTGCGTGACGAACTCGGTGATGCCTGGTTCCAGACCATGATTAACACTCGCGTCATTGATGCGGCCATGCCACGCCTTGCCGCAGACGCTCAATCGCCCTGGTGGGGGCAACATGGCAGCAGCGAGCATGGCGATCGCACCACGACAGTGAAACGGGCATGGCAGGCGAGCCTTGCGCATCTGCGCGAAACGCTTGGTCAGGACTCGGCCAATTGGCAATGGGGCAAAGCGCACACCTTGACCCACAATCACCCGCTAGGCTCGCAGAAACCGCTGAACCTGCTGTTCAACGTCGGCCCCTTTGCCGCACCGGGCAGCCATGAAGTGCCGAACAACCTTTCGGCTAAAATAGGCCCAGCGCCCTGGCCAGTCACCTATGGCCCCTCGACTCGGCGCCTGATCGACTTCGCCGATGTAGGTCAAGCACTGACCATCAACCCGGTCGGACAAAGCGGCGTGTTGTTCGACCCGCACTATGCCGATCAAGCCAAGGACTATATTGCAGGGAAATACCACAAGGCGCAGACGGGGGTGATTCCGGCGCAGAGCACCTTGCGGTTGTTGCCCGGTAAATAGAACATGGAAAAACCGAGGTCCGATCAATAGGGCCTCGGTTTACATACCATGCAACGCCAACTCGATCGCAGCGTGTCAATCACACCGCACTGCGGAGCAAGCCCGCTTTCATAGAGAAGGTCCAGTCGTTGGCTCGGATGGCAATCAGAACGCCGGCAATACCGCGCCGCTGTACTTCTTCTCGATGAAGGTTTTCACTTCCGGGCTGGTCAACGCCTTGGCCAGTTTCTGGATGGCATCGCTGTCCTTGTTGTCCGGACGCGCTACCAGGAAGTTCACGTATGGCGAGTCGGCACCTTCAATTACCAGCGCGTCCTTGGCAGGGTTCAGGCCAGCTTCCAGCGCATAGTTGGTGTTGATCATGTCCAGGTCGACCTGATCCAGTACCCGCGGCAGCATGGCCGACTCAAGTTCGCGGAACTTCAGCTTCTTCGGGTTCTCAGCGATGTCTTTTGGCGTTGCCAAGGCATTCTTTGGATCTTTCAAGGTGATCAGGCCAGCCTTTTGCAACAGCAGCAGGGCGCGGCCACTGTTGCTGCCTTCGTTAGGAATGGCAACCGTGGCGCCGTCCTTCAACTCGCTCAGGCTCTTGACCTTCTTCGAGTAACCACCGAAAGGTTCGACATGAACGCCGATCACTGTTTCCAGGTGCGTGCCTTTACCTTCGTTGAAGTTCTTCAGGTAGGGCAAGGTCTGGAAGTAGTTGGCGTCCAGGCGCTTCTGATCAACTTGAACGTTTGGCTGCACGTAGTCGGTGAATACCTTGATCTCAAGGTCGACACCTTCTTTTGCCAGGGTCGGTTTGATCAGCTCAAGGATCTCGGCATGCGGTACAGGGGTAGCAGCGACCACCAGTTTTTCGCCAGCATGGGCAAAACCTGCAACCGACAGAGCGGCCGCCAGAGCAGTGAACAACAGAGCCTTTTTCATGCGCAGTCCTTATTCGAATACAGCGCCATCGTTCGACGGCAAAAAATAGGTTGCCAGTATTTTGATAGCTGGCGTGATGCGGACAATACCGATAATTTTTATACCAGAACAATATCTTTTAATTCAGCGCTTATTCCAAATAAGCATTGATCGAGCATGTTTGCTCGGCAAGACTTACACCGCACCGTTGGTTAATCGCGACAACGCCTGCTCCAGCAAGGTCTGCAAGGCATGGCGCTCACCTGCCAGCGCTCGATTGCACAATTGGTCGAGCTGGCTGGCCAGGGTTTGCAGCGGCGTTGGCAGGTTCAGGTGTTGCGGCAAAATCTCCTCGCCACTGTGCACCAGCAAGGCGAAGTGAATGACGTTTTCCAGCTCCCGGGTGTTGCCGGGCCAGCTGTGCAACTCCAGCACGCGCTGGGCCGCTTCGCTGATCAACGGCACCGCAAGGTTCAGCCGCGGGCTGTAGATGCCCACGAAGTACTCCGCCAGCGGCAGAATATCGCCGACTCGCTCACGCAGCGCCGGCAGCTCCAGATGGCCCTCGCGCAAATAGTGATACAGACGGTCATGAAACTTGCCAGCACTGACCGCTTCATCCAGATCGATGCTCGACGCAGCCACCAGACGTACATCCACAGGGTTCGGTTGCTGGGCACCCACGCGGGTAACTTCGCGGTTTTCCAGGGCGGCGAGGAGCTTGGTCTGAATCGCTAGCGGCAAATCGGCTATTTCGTCCAGGTACAAGGTGCCGCCGTTGGCCGAGCCAAACCATCCAGCCCTGCTGCTGGCCGTACCGCCATGGGTGCCGGCGGTGTAACCGAACAGCTCGGCATCGGCATAGGTCGGGCTGATCGCCGCACAACTGACCGATACGAACAAGCCGCCCCGATCACTGGCACGGTGAATCTGCCGGGCCAACAACTCCTTGCCAGTGCCCGTCTCGCCGCGAATCAGCACGGGTAGCGCCAATGGCGCGAGCCGTTCAAGCTCCTCACGCAATTGCCGCGAACGCTGATCGACAAACACCAGCGCCTTGGCGCGAATGCTCAGCGGGCTTTTGTCCAACTCGGGAAAGGTCAGCAGCGGCTGACCGAAGGTGTCGTGACTACTCATGGCAAGCTCCCGCCGTCAGCATCTGGGGCCGGGCGTTGAATCTGGAGAAATGACAGGGCGCGAATCAGGCGCGGCGCAGCGCGTGCTGCTCCAGGCGATTCTGCAGGCGATACAGATAGGCAAAACCCTGCGCCCAGCGACGGTGCCCGGACTTCACATTGATATGCCCGGCGCCAGCAAGAAAGCCAACTTCGGCGCCCCAGGCACGCGCTAACTGCATCGCTCGCGGGGCGCTGATTGCCGGGTCGTTGTCGGAACTGACCACCTGGCTTGGAAACGGCAATACCTGCTGCGAAATCGGTGCAAAGTTGCGCAACGCCGGTGCACAGGTCGGACGCTCGACATCCGCTGGTGCTACCAACAACGCCCCGCGCACCCGACGCAGCAAGCTGACGCTGGCCTGTGCGGCCCAATGCGCAACCGTGATGCAGCCCAAGCTATGGGCAATCAGAATGACCGGCGAATCCTCCGCGGCCACGGCGTGCTCAAGTGCAGCAACCCAATCCTGACGCTGCGGAGTAAACCAGTCGTGCTGCTCGACCCGCGCACTGTTGGGCAGGACCTGCTGCCAGTGACTCTGCCAATGGTCTTCTGGCGATCCTTGCCAGCCCGGCACAATCAGGTAACGGATAGAGGTGTTGCGCATGGGGCGCCTCCTGCAGGGTTTCGCTTGCTTGAGGCTAAGTATAGGGCCGTGGTTATATCAGTAAAGGAATAAGAAGCTATTTATTAATAACCAAAATCATACGTATAACCCTACTTTTGCCCCTCGAAGCGTATAGCTAAAAAAAAGAGACCATCCCCTGCCGAGGAATGGCCCCTGAAGACTTGCCTGAAATATGTTGCTTAGCGGGCAGTGATCACCGACAGCTTGGTGATGCCCGCACGTTCGATCGAGGCCATGGCTCGCGCCACTTCGCCATAGTTCACGCCGTCGTCTGCCTGCAGTTGCACGCGCAGCTCCGGATCTTTGGCCTTGGCGGTCTGCAGACTGATTTCCAGTAGGTCCGGCTGAGTTTCGTCCTTGTTGATGAACAACTTGCCTGCGCCATCGATACTCACCACCAACGGGTCCTTCTGTTCGACCGGGGCCACCGCCTCGGTTTTTGGCAGGTTGATGGGAATGGCGTTGGTGAGCAGTGGCGCGGTTACGATAAACACCACCAGCAACACCAGCATCACGTCTACCAGCGGCGTTACGTTAATCTCACTGAGTACTTCGTCACTGTCCTGGGTTGAGAAAGCCATATCAGGAGGCCTCCTTCACTTTTTGCGGGCTGGCGTTGGCTGGCTTGTAGGCGGCTGGGTGAACCAGAACCCGGAAAGCGCTCTTCTGCGCCAGGCTGTAGAAGTCATGGGCGAAGTCATCGAGATCGGCAGCGGTGAGCTTCAAGCGGCGCAGAAAGTAGTTGTAAACCAGCACGGCCGGAACGGCGACGGCGATGCCCACACCCGTGGCGACCAGCGCCGCACCAATCGGACCGGCAACGGTTTCGAGGCTGGCAGAGCCTGCCGCGCTGATACCCTTCAGTGCTTCCATGATGCCCCACACCGTCCCGAACAGGCCGATGAACGGTGAGGTGCTGCCGATACTGGCGACCACGGCCAGGCCAGTTTCCAGGGAGCGTCGCTCACGCACGATCTGCTGGCGCAAGGCACGCTCCAGACGGTCCTGATGGTTGATGGCCTGGCTCAAGTCACTGGCTTGACCAGGCTCACCAACGGCAATCGCCGCGTAGCCTGCCTGTGCTACTCGAGCGGCGGCGCCGGGCTGGTTTTCACTCAGCTCTGCCGCCGCGTCCAGGCTGGAAGCGGCCCAGAATTGCTTGTGAAAGCGCTTGTCCTGGTTTTTCAAGCGTACAAACTGCACGCCCTTGACCAGGGCCAGGGCCCAAGTGACGACAGAAAAGCCCACCAGCAGCCAGATCACCGCGCTTTCGATGGATTCGAGGGGGGATGCCAATAACGTCATGATCAATACTCTCTCTATTAGCGCGAATTAGTGGATCTTGAATTCGATGGGCACGCTCACCCAGCCATCGAGGGCCACGTCCCCCTGCTTGGCCGGAACAAAACTCCAGCGTTTGACCGCTTGCAATGCCGCCTCGTCGAGCTGCTGGCGACCGCTGCTTTTTTGCAGTTGAATGTCCCCGGGCTTGCCGCTGGCCAGCACATGCACCCGCAATAGAACCGTGCCTTCCCAACCCCGTCGGTGCGCCAGTGGCGGATATTCCGGTGCCGGATTCTTCAAGTAACCCGCGTTGGCTGAGGCCGGCGTCACCGGTGCAGGTGCCGGTGGTGCTGGCGGTTGTGGCGGCGCGGGCGGTTGCTCGACGGCCTTCGGTGCAGGCGTGGGTGCAGGCTTGGGTTGAGGTTTAACAACCGGCTTGGGCTTGGGTTTAGGCACCGGCTTAGGTGCAGGTTTGGTCGCCTGCTCATCGACCACTGGTGGCGGTGGCTCCACCACCGGTTGCGCAGGCGCAGGCGGTGGTGGCTCGGCCACAGGCGGCGCCGGTTGCGAAAACTCGATGGTCATCGGCGGAATTTCCGGCGGCACCACGGGCAGCTCCGGCGTAGGTGCCTGGCTGAGCCAATAGGCCACTGCGCCGTGCAGCGCCAGAGCAAAAACGCCCAAGAGCACTTTTTCTCGACGACCCAAGGTGCTTTTTGGCGGCCGCTGCAAACGCTGGTAAGCCAGAGGTACACGGTGTGGTCGGCCGAGGTCGACCAGCTCGCCGCTTGGCGTCTGGCGCCAAAGCACATCAAGCGTGGCGGCGGTCTGGACATTACCCATTGATCAGCTCCTGGAATCTCTGTGTGTTTCACCGATGGCAGCTCGACTGCCTTCGTTGGGCGAATCATCACTGCCCAATGCTTATTTCTTAAAGTAACTTTTATTTAAATAATTAGACTTAAAATGCATATATGAATGTACTACTTACCCCAACGCCCCGCCGTTCAAGGCTTTGCCTTAGCCATCGATTGGGTCATGCCTGCCACGCATTGAAAGTATTCGCGGCAGGCATCGGAAAACGTGCTCAGAAGTCGTAGCGTCCGGTCACCCCAAGGGTTCTCGGTGTACCCGCCAAGCCCTCATAACCGCCATTGGCAGCGCTCCAGAGGGTGGTGTAGTAAGTCTTGTCAAAGGCGTTTTTCAGCCACAGCGAAACATCCCACTGCCCCTGACCGACGTCGCCACGCAAACCGGTAGAGAAATTGACGACGGCGTAGCTGGGAATCTGCGCGAAATCGGAGTCCTCGACCGTGCCCACTGCCTTGGAGCGGAATGCATAGCTGGCAGTGACGTAGGGCTGCAGGCCGTTATCCAGGTCCCACTGGTACTGGCCGTTGGCATTGCCGATCCACTTCGAGGCGCCGACTACCTGATGGCCGGACAAATCACAGGCGGCAGGAGCGCCTGGCTGCAGGGCGACCTCCGGCGCGCATGGAGCGTCCTTGTAGGAGAGGTACCGAACATCGTTGTAGGAGCCGTTCAGGTTCAGCGTCAGGCCACGAATCGGTACCAAGGTACTTTCCACTTCTACCCCCCGCGAGCGCACCGAGCCTGCGTTGGTCAGGTATTGCACGCGGTTGGCTTCGTCGTAGGCGTTGGTCTGGTAGCCATGTACCTCGGTCCAGAACAGGTTGGCGTTAAGTTGCAGGCGGCGATCCCAGAGGGTGCTCTTGAGGCCGAGCTCGGCATTGTTGGCGCGCTCGGTACCGACCAGCAGCGAATCGGCGCCTGCCACCGGCGCGGTCGCTACCGCCAGGTTGACCCCACCGGACTTCTCGCCATGGGACAAGGTGGCGTAGCCGAGAAGATCCTCGGTAAAGCGATAACTCAGGTTCAACAGCCCCGATGGGCTTGAGCTGTACTGGTTGAGATCGCCCGAGTTATAAGCACCCACCCGGCCCTGGCGGGCAGCTGCCGCCGCACCGCTCACATCAGCGCCACCCACAGGTGCGTCACGATTGACCCAGGCGCTTTTTTCTTCGTACGTGCCACGTACGCCAGCGGTAAAGTCCAGGCGCTCGGTAAGGTGCCAGGTGCCCTGAGCGAACAAGGCAAAGCTGCCGGTCTTGATATGTCCCTTGCCGAGGGTGGTGACATTGGCCAGGGCACCTGCCGGGGTACCGTTCCAGATGTCGGCTTGCGGCCCGTAATAGACAAAGGAGTTGTTATCCAGATCGGAGCCGAAGTAATACGCGCCCAGTACATAGTCGAAGAAGCCGCCGGTGGGCGACGCCAGGCGAAATTCCTGCGAGTACTGCTTGTCGCGAACGGACACCCCGGAGTTGTAAGCGGCAGGCACATTCAGGCCTTCGTCGTTGCGCGGGGTGAAATCCCACCAACGGTAGGAACTGACCGAGGTCAGGGTGAAGTCGTTGTCCAGGGTCCAGTTGGCTTCCAAGGAAGTGCCGCCCTGGAACACGGTTACCTGCTGGTCACTGTCGAGGTTGACCTTGCGCTTGCTGCCGTCGATCAGCGTTGCACCTGCCGCCTTGGCCCGCGTTTCGTAACGGTTGACGCCATTGATGGTCGGCCCGGTGCTGTACAGCAAGCGGGTGCCGGCACTGGAGTCTTCTTCGTTGTAATCGCCAATCCAGCGCAGGTTGAACTGCTCGTTGGGCTTGTACAGCAACTGACCACGAAAGCCCTGGCGTGAGCCGCCATTGAGAGTGTGGCCGTCATATTCGTTCTTGATGTCGCCATCGCTGCGGGTGCGGTAAGCCGAGATTCGTCCGGCCAGCTCATCACTCAATGGCCCGGACAAGGTGCCCTTGGTCTGGAAGTAACCATCCTCGCCCACCGAAGTTTCGATGCTGCGCTCAGGCGTGAAGCTGGGTGCACGAGTACTGATGTTGATGACCCCCGCGGTGGTGTTCTTGCCGAACAAGGTGCCTTGTGGGCCCCGCAGTACCTCAAGCTGCTCGATGTCCATGAGGTCGAACACCGCCATGCCCGGGCGACCGAGGTAAACGTTGTCCAGGTACAGGCCCACGCTGCCTTCCAGGCCATCGCTTGCAGGATTGTTGCCCAGGCCGCGAATCGACACGCTGGACTGGCGAGCATGCATGTAGGCGACGTTGACGCTCGGCACCAGTTGCTGCAAATCCTGAATACGGTAGACACGCTGGCTTTCCAACGCCTGGCCGTCGAGAACACTCATGGGTGTCGGCACGTCCTGGGCGCTTTCTTCGCGGCGCCGGGCGGTTACGGTAACAGTCTGGAGCTGGCTGTCACTGGCTTTCACGGCGGTGGTTTGCGTCTCGGCGGCCTGGGCCGGCAACCAGTGCGCGCTACTGGCCAGCAGCAGTGCAAGGGGCAGGTGCTGAAGCCGTCGTGACGAAAGCGGTACAAGGCGATGGGACGGGCTCATGGGCGGCTCCTGGCCAGAAATGTATATTCCTGACAGCTATTTACTTATGGATTTAAATAGTTATTTCGAATAAGAGAGTGCCTTTATAAGGAGTCCGACACGGGCGGGGCAAATGCCTTTGGCCGATATTTTTCATGTGCAAAATGCATGGCAGACAGGCGCACGAACGCGCTCGAAGACCGAGGCGTCGAGTGTCTAAACAGGAAGGTTTTGTCGCGCAGAAAAGACGCAGGAGCCAGCCTTGCTGGCGATCAGATCCGCGCAGTTTCAGGTGCGCGGTGTCTGGATCGCTGGCAAGACCAGCTCCTGTATATTTCTCGCAGAGAGGGTGTTAGATGTTGGCGACTTTCTGCTAGACCTTAGGCTTGAAGAACAACGTCTCGCCACGCGCCAAGCCACTCAGGCTGTCATGATCCTTGACCACCTCGGCTTCGATCAGCTCGCTCTGCCCTTCGACTTTCAACGTCACCCGAGTCGTTGCGCCCAATGGGCGGATATCACGCACTTCAGCTGCGTGATGACCTTCGACTTCATGGCGCGACAGCGACACTTCGTGGGGCCGGAACAAAACGTGGTTGCCTTCACTCAGGTGCAAGCGGTTGGAATCACCAAGGAAGTGATAAACGAAATCACTGGCCGGGTTCTCGTAGACATCACCCGGTGAACCGATCTGTTCGATTACACCCTTGTTCATCACCACGATACGGTCGGCGACTTCCATGGCCTCTTCCTGGTCGTGGGTCACGAACACTGAGGTCAGGTTGATGTCTTCGTGCAGGCGCGCCAGCCAGCGGCGCAGCTCTTTACGTACCTTGGCGTCGAGCGCACCGAAAGGTTCGTCGAGCAGCAGTACTTTGGGCTCTACCGCCAGCGCGCGTGCCAGGGCGATACGTTGGCGCTGGCCACCGGAAAGCTGTTCAGGGTAACGATCGCTGAGCCAGTCCAACTGGACCATGTTCAGCAACTCGTGAACCTTCTCGGCAATTTTGCTCTCGCTCGGACGCTCCCCCTTGGGCTTCATGCGCAGACCAAAAGCAACGTTGTCGAACACGCTCATGTGGCGGAACAACGCGTAATGCTGGAACACGAAGCCGACATTACGATCTCGCACGTCGTGCCCGGAGACATCTTCACCATGGAACACGATGCTGCCCTGATCCGGGGTTTCCAGCCCGGCGATGATCCGCAGCAACGTGGTTTTGCCGCAGCCCGAAGGACCAAGCAACGCCACCAGCTCGCCACTGTGGATATCCAGGTTGATGCTGTCCAGGGCCTGGAAAGCGTTGAAGCGCTTGCTGACATTACGAACTTCGATCGACATGAATTATTCCTCCGCGGCGCTATGGCGCAGGCGGTTAATGCGGGACTCGCTCCACTGCTTGAGCAGCAGGATGAAGAGCGCCAGGATCAGCAACAGGCTGGCCACGCTGAAGGCCGCGACATGGTTGTATTCGTTGTAAAGGATCTCGACATGCAGCGGCAAGGTGTTGGTCACCCCGCGAATGTGGCCGGAGACCACCGACACGGCACCGAACTCACCCATTGCCCGCGCAGTACAAAGCACCACGCCATAGATCAGGCCCCATTTGATGTTAGGCAGCGTTACATGCCAGAACATCTGCCAGCCATTGGCCCCCAGCAGGCGCGCAGCCTCTTCTTCCTGGGTTCCCTGCTCCTGCATCAGCGGGATCAGTTCACGGGCAACGAAGGGCACGGTGACAAAGATGGTTGCCAGCACGATGCCCGGCAAGGCAAACACGATCTGGATGTCATGGTCTTGCAGCCATGGCCCGAAAAAGCCCTGGGCACCAAACATCAACACATAGACCAGACCGGCAATGACCGGCGATACCGAGAAGGGTAAATCGATCAGCGTTACCAGGATGCTCTTGCCGCGAAAGGTGTATTTGCTCACGCACCAGGCAGCGCTGACGCCGAACACCAGGTTCAACGGCACCGAGATGGCCACGGCAATCAGCGTCAGTTTCAAGGCTGACAATGCGTCAGGCTCGAAGATCGCTTCAAAAAATGTACCCAGGCCCATTTTCAGGCCTTGAGACACCACGATAACCAGCGGCAGCAGCAGGAACAGAGCAAAGATCAACCAACCAAGGCTGATCAAAATGCGCCGTGAGGTGGAACTGCCACGGCGAGCGGCATTGGCCGAAGCGGCCGCGCCAAGGGTAGATGCAGACATGGACGAGGCCTCCTTCAAGGGGTTTCGATGCGCCGCTGCAGCAAGTTGATCAGCAGCAACAGAATGAAGGAAACCACCAGCATCATCACGCCGATGGCGGTAGCGCCGGTGTAGTCGTACTGGTCAAGTTTGACCATGATCAGCAGCGGCAAAATCTCGGTTTTCATCGGCATGTTACCGGCGATGAAAATCACCGAGCCGTACTCGCCGACACCGCGTGCAAACGCCAGGGCAAAGCCGGTCAGCCAGGCGGGCAACAGTGCCGGCAGTAGCACATAGCGAAACACCTGCAACGGCTTGGCGCCCAGGCAGGCAGCAGCTTCTTCGACTTCCCGAGGAATGTCAGCGAGTACCGGCTGCACCGTGCGCACCACGAACGGCAAGGTCACAAAGGTCAATGCCAGGGTGATGCCCAATGGGGTGTAGGCAATCTTGAAACCCAGATCGGTGGCGAACTGGCCGACCAGCCCCGCTGGGGCATACAACGCCGTCAGGGCGATACCGGCTACGGCAGTCGGCAGTGCAAACGGCAAGTCGATCATCGCCTCGATGATCTTGCGGCCCGGGAAGGTGTACCGCACCAGAACCCAAGCCAGCAACGTACCGATGATGCCGTTGATGATGGCGGCGAAGAGGGCAGTACCAAAGCTCAGCTTGAGAGCAGCGATTACTCGCGGCGCACTGATGATGGCCCAGAACTGCTCCCAGGTGAGCTGGGCGGCATGCACAAACATGGCCCCCAGCGGTATGAGCACAATCAGACTGAGGTACACCAAGGTGTAGCCCAGCGTCAGCCCGAAGCCGGGTATGACGGGGGAGATACGACGTGACATAAAGGTCCCTGGTTGAACGCACGAAGCCCGGGACAGATCCCGGGCCCATGCTGGCTACTGAACGGCGACTATCCTATCGGCCACGTTTCACTGCGCGGTGTAGATCTGGTCGAACACGCCACCATCATTGAAAAACTTGGGCTGGGCAGTTTTCCAGCCGCCGAAGTCTTTGTCGATAGTTACCAGGTCCAGTTTCGGGAACTGCTTGGCGTATTCGGCGGCGACTTTCTCATCACGCGGACGATAGAAGTTCTTTGCGGCGATGGTCTGCCCGGCTGGGCTGTACAGATGCTTGAGGTATTCCTCGGCAATTTTCTCGTTGCCCTTCTTCTCGGCGTTCTTGTCGACTACGGCCACAGGTGGCTCGGCGAGAATCGAAAGCGACGGTACAACGATGTCGAACTTGTCAGCGCCGCCGTCTTCCTTGAGCGCCAGGAAGGCTTCGTTTTCCCAGGCCAGCAACACGTCGCCCTGACCATTGTTGACGAAGGTGATGGTTGAGCCACGAGCACCGGTGTCCAGTACCGGTACGTGCTGGAACAACTGCTTCACGTATTCCTGGGCCTTGGCTTCGCTACCGCCGGCTTTCAGGCCATAGGCCCAGGCGGCGAGGAAATTCCAGCGAGCGCCGCCGGATGTTTTCGGATTAGGGGTAATCACCGACACGTCTTTCTTGATCAGATCACCCCAGTCCTTGATGCCCTTGGGGTTGCCCTTGCGCACCAGGAACACGATGGTCGAGGTGTATGGAGTGCTGGCATCAGGCAGGCGGTTCTGCCAGCTGTCTGGCAGGGCCTTGCCCAGCTTGGCCACTTCGTCGATGTCACCGGCCAGCGCCAGGGTCACCACGTCGGCACGCAGCCCATCGATCACCGCTCGAGCCTGCTTGCCCGAACCGCCGTGGGACTGCTGGATCTTCACCTTGTCGCCCGGGTGAGCCTGTTGCCAGTGCTTGATGAACTCGGCGTTGTACTCCTGGTACAGCTCACGGGTCGGATCGTAGGAAACGTTCAACAACTCGTAATCCTTGGCGATAGCGGAACCGGCAAAAACGGCGCTGGCGAGTGCTGCCAGGGCATAACGGCGGATTGACATGGTGAAGCTCCCGATTGGCGTATTTTTCTAATTAGGCGGCGCATTCATCGCGGGGCATGCCCGCTCCCACCGGTATCAGCTGGGCTTGTTGCCGGGGTTCTGCAGGCGGAACTTTTCCTTACGTTCTATCTGCACGACCTGGGCGTTGTGCACGGTAATTTCTACCGCGCCAAAGCGCAGGTCGCGCAGCGCGCTCTGAATTTCGCGCAGGATGGTGGCTTCGTCCTGACCGTCAACGCTACGCAGAGATGCGCTCATGCTCGTGCTCCTATGAATAAAGGGACCCGTGCAGTTGCGTAACAGAAGGCGACTGCGCCTGGCTTGAGGGCAATCTTAGGGGGGCTTGATTATTCTTAAAAATACTATTTAAGAATTTTTATATAACCAAAAAACCTTTTGGCGGGACGTGGCCCCGCCATCAGGCCGGTCATTGCCAACGCAATTGCTGCGCTGGAACCGGTCGTCCAAACCAGTAGCCTTGCCCCAGCAGGCATTGATGCTCCAGCAAGAACTGCGCTTGCTCGGCCTGCTCAATACCTTCGGCAAGTACTTGCATACCCATGCTGTTGCCCAGTGCGATGATCACCCGGACAATCGCCGCATCATCCTCATCGCAGGGCAAGCCCGCCACAAAGCCCTGGTCGATCTTGAGTTTCTGTACCGGCAAACGCTTGAGCCGCAGCAATGACGAGTAACCGGTACCGAAGTCATCGATGGCCAAGCGCAGCCCCAGTTCACGCAAGCGATGCAACTGCTCCAGAGCGACCTCGGGGTTTTCCATTACCGCGCTTTCAGTTACTTCCAGCTCCAGCATGGCGGGGTCCAGACCGGTTTCATGCAGCACCCTGGCCACTTGCTGATACAGGTCTCGATGGCCAAAGAGGCGGCTGGAAATGTTCACTGCGACAAATTGCATTGGCTGCCCGCTGGCCTGCCACTGCACCATCTGCAAACAAGCCTGTTGCAGCACCCAGGTATCGATTTCGGCAATCAGCCCTGTGCGCTCGGCAATCGGTATGAACTCACCCGGCGCCACCAATCCGCGCTGCGGGTGCTGCCAGCGCACCAAGGCCTCAACGCCGATCATTGCGCCGCTGCTCAACTCGTGCACGGGCTGGTAATACACGCGCAGTTCTTCCTGCTCCAGTGCCCGGCGCAGTTCGCCAGCAGTTTCGACGCGCTGTTGGGCATGGGCGGTCAGTTCTTCGGTATACAAGGCATAGTCGGCGCGACCACTGGCCTTGGCCTTGAACAACGCCGAGTCGGCATTGCGCAAAAGCTGTTCTGCGCTCAGGGCATCGCTTGGGAACAGACTGATGCCGATACTGACACTGACGAACAGGCTCTGGTTTTCGACCTCGAAGGGCTGCTTCATCACATCGATTATGCTTTGCGCCAATGCTGCAGCCTGTCCGACCTGCGGGCATTGCTCGGTAAGCACGGCAAACTCGTCGCCCCCCAGGCGCGCCAGGGTCACGCCGCTCCCCAGCAGCGTCCTGAGGCGCTCACCTACCAGCTTGAGCAACTGGTCACCTACATTGTGTCCAAGGCCATCGTTGATGCTCTGGAAGTGGTCCAGATCCAGCAGCAGCAAGGCACACCCGCGCTTGTTGGCCTGCGCTGCGGCCAGCGCCTGCTCGGCGCGATCGTTGAACAACATGCGGTTGGGCAAATCGGTAAGCGGGTCGTGATGAGCCAGGTAAGCCAGCTCCCGCTCAGAGTGCTTGATCGCGCTGATGTCACTGAACACCGCCACGTAGTGACTGAGTTCTCCGCTGTCGTCGTGAATGGCGCAGATGGTCTGCCATTGCGGGTACACCTCACCGCTCTTGCGCCGGTTCCAGATCTCTCCGCTCCACTCGCCTTTTTCAGCCAGCGTCGAATAGATCTCTTGGTAAAACTCCGGAGCATGGCGGCCTGATTTGAACTTGCTCGGTCGCTGACCGAGAACCTCGTCCTTTTCGTAGCCGGTAATGCGCATGAACGCGCGATTCACATGCACGATCACACCTTGCCGATCAGTTACCAGTACACCTTCGAGGGTACTGTCGAAAACCGCAGCGGCCATGCGCAGCCGCTCCCGGTCTTCGCGACGCAAGCGCGCACCAAGACCAATGAAACTCAACAAACGCGCACGGGAAGAGAAGATCAACAACGCACTGCACAGCACCCAAAGGTGAGAACTGAACAACTGCCAACGCGCCAGTTGCTCCGGGTTATTGATCAGGCTGACCAACAGCTGATCAGAAAGCGCCAGCCAGAGCACGGACAACACCAGATAAAGCGCAGCCATGCGCATGGCGTCTCGAACGGAAGCAGACATAAGATCCTGACAAGCCCACAAAAAATAATGGGGGATTATAGGGTAGAAACATCCCGTGACCTCCTATCTAAAAGGCCGACTGGTTTTATTTGTCCGTGCAGGGATAATGCTTGCGCTGTTCCCTAAGTTTTCGAGGGCCCAATCGCCTATGTGGTACCAAGGTTTGCTCAACTTGTCGGCTTGGCAACTGCTGGCAGTTACCCTGGTCATGACCCATGTGACCATCGTCAGTGTCACGGTCTACCTGCACCGATACTCAGCCCACCGTTCGCTGGAGTTGAACGCCGGGCTCAAGCACTTTTTCCGCTTCTGGCTGTGGTTGACCACCGCGCAGAACACTCGCGAGTGGACTGCCATCCACCGCAAGCACCACGCCAAGTGCGAAACCGTTGACGATCCGCACAGCCCGGTGATCCTGGGGCTGTCCACCGTGCTGCGCAAGGGTGCCGAACTGTATCGCAAAGAAGCGACCAACCCGGAAACCCTGCGTATCTACGGCAAGAACTGCCCTGAGGACTGGATCGAGCGCAACCTCTACTCGCGCTACAAGCTGGGCGGCATTGGCTTGATGGCGGTTATCGACTTGCTGTTGTTCGGCACCATCGGCATCACCATCTGGGCGGTGCAGATGATGTGGATTCCATTCTGGGCAGCCGGCGTCATCAATGGCCTTGGCCATGCCGTCGGCTACCGCAACTTCGAGTGCCGCGACGCCGCCACCAATCTGGTGCCCTGGGGCATCATCGTCGGTGGCGAAGAGCTGCACAACAATCACCATACCTACCCGAACTCGGCCAAGCTGTCGGTCAGACGCTGGGAGTTCGACATGGGTTGGGCATGGATCAAGCTGTTCTGCTTCCTGCGCCTGGCCAAGGTGCAGCGCGTTGCCCCTATCGCCCACCGCGTCGAAGGCAAGGGTCAGTTGGACATGGACACGGCAATGGCGATCCTCAACAACCGTTTCCAGATCATGGCCCAGTACCGCAAGCTGGTCATCGCGCCCTTGGTCAAACAGGAACTGGCGCGTGTCGATGATTCGGTTCGCCATCAATTCCGCCGCGCCAAGCGTCTGTTGTCACGGGAGACCAGTCTGCTGGAAGACCGTCATCACGCCCGCATCCAAACCATGCTCGAGCACAGCCAGGCACTCAAGACCATCTATGAGAAACGCCTGGCCCTGCAGCAAATCTGGCTGCGCACCAGCGCCAACGGCCACGACATGCTGGCGGCCATGAAAGACTGGGTACACGAGGCCGAAGCCAGCGGTATCCAATCGCTGCGCGACTTCGCCGACCAGCTCAAAACCTACTCCCTGCGCCCGGCCTTGAGCTGACGCCGTTGATCGGCGCGCCCCATTGGGGGGCGCGCCTGTCGGAACTTCACCGCTTATTTTCACTCTGACTGGCACTACGCCCCTGTGGCGGGCCAGGTGATGGCCGCCCGCCTCTGTGTGAGAAGTTCCGCGCAAATGGTCAATAAGAAACCGTTGTCTCAACCCCACAGCACACCCCCTGAGTTCGCCCAGACCCTCCTGGCACTCATGCATGCGCAAGGCGAAGTGGCGCGCCTGAGCGAGCGAGAACAACTCTTCAGCTCGCTGCTCGATAGTGTCAATGCCGTGCTCTGGGCGTTCGACTGGGAATTGCGCCAGGTGCTTTACGTAAGCCCCGCGTACGAACGAATTTTTGGTCGCTCGGCGGGCCTGTTGCTGGCTGATTTCAACGAATGGCGCGACAGCATCTACCCTGACGACCTCGACTACGCAGAACGCAGCCTGGCCGAGGTGCTGGTCAAAGGCGCCGTGGAAGATCGCGAGTACCGCATCATCGATGCTGAAGGTCGTGTGCGCTGGATCAGTGACAAGTGCTTTATCAATCAACAGTCAGACAACAATGATCGACTGATCGTGGTTGGCATGGCTGAAGACATTACCGAGAAAAAGTTACTCGAAGGCGAACTGCAGCGCATGGCCACCACCGACGTGCTGACCCAAAGCAGCAACCGCCGACACTTCTTTGACTGTGCCGGGCAAGCCTTCGAAACCGCTCGTCGGGAGCAAACACCGTTGTCGTTCCTGTTGCTGGATATCGATGACTTCAAGCAAATCAACGACTCCTATGGCCATCAGGAAGGCGATGCAGTGCTTCAACGCATCGCCGACATTGGCAAAGCGGTGCTGCGCCGTGGCGACCTGTTTGGGCGCATTGGTGGAGAAGAGTTTGCGGCGGTGTTTCCTGGTTGCGGTCCGCAAATCGCCCAACAGATTGCCGAGCGTTTGCAGCGAGAGATTCAGCGCTTGAGCTTCAGTTATGAAGACCAGGCGTTCGGCGTGACGGTTAGCCAGGGGCTGACGGGCATCACCGGCCCAGACGCGTCACTGGACAGCCTCTTTGCCCGGGCGGATGCGGCGATGTATCAAGCCAAGCGGCAGGGCAAGAATCAGATCGTGATTGGCTAACTCCACGCTGAACAACGCACTCCCGGCGCAGGCGGCCGCTCAACCTTTGCGCAGGCGCATCAGCTCCGGCATTCCTACCTTCAACAGCCGCGCCGTCCTGCTTTCAGCCAACGCCTCCAGGCCCTGATCTGCCGGCAAGCGCGCCAACTGCCCAGCCAGGTTCATCACCAAGGCTTCGCGCGAATACACACCGCCGCCCAGTTGGTAGATCGCAGCGATCAACTCACGCAGCTCCAGCGGCAAGCGCCAGCGAGTACGAAGCGCCGAGCCAAAAGCCGCCCCGTATTCATTGAGCGACAACTCGATACCATCCTCATCCAGCTCCCCGCCGGACAACCGCCACTCCTGCAGGCAACGCAGCAACGCCAGATCCCCCAGGCAATGCAACAGGCCTGCGCAGTAGCAACGTTCCTGGTCCAGCTCAAGCATGCGTGCCAGGGTGCGTGCGTATTCGGCAGCGTGCAATGACAGCGCCCAGAAGTGCTCGGCGTGTTGCGACAGCAAAGGGTCGCTGAGCTTGGCACTGCGCTTGAGTGCCAGCCCCAGGATCAGGTTCATGCTCTGGGTGGTGCCCAGCTTGTTCAGTGCCTGCAACAACGTCTGCACGGCGCCATCACGGTGCAGCGCGGCGCTGTTGGCTGCCGCGATCAGTACCGCGGTTATTTGCGGGTCATTGCGGATTTCTTCTTCCAGCGTTTTCAGGTTGAGCCCCTGCGGGTTCAAGCTGCGCTTGATTGCCTGCTGCACGTCCGCCAGCAATGGTCCACCATCGGCCGTAGCCCGGCGCCCTTCGAGAAAGCGTGGCAAGGTCATGCCCGGCTGCAACGGTGGTACCGGACAGGCGATTTGCTCCCCCACCTTGATCAACAGCTCTTCCAGCCGATGGCGCAAGGAGTCCATATTCAGCGGCTTGCTCAGGTAAGCCGTGGGCGCGAACGGCAACGCCTCGCGCACGCTGGCGCTGTCGCTACGGTTGCTCATGAGAATGAACGGCAATGCCGGTTGCCGACCTTTTGCTCGCACGTTGCGCAGCAGGTCGAGGCCATCGCCACCGGGCAACTCGCGCGCGGCAATAATCAAGTCAGGTTGGCAGGATAGCGCTGCCAATGCTTGCGAGCCGTCGGCACACACCTGTAAGCGCGCATCACAGCGCACACTCAAGAGCATCTGACTCAACATCTCCCGCACCCAGGGGTCGCCTTCGGCAATTAGCACACACGGTGCCGTGGGGGGGGTGGCAACGCTCATACTCAACTCTCCAATAATTCTCTACACGCAATCCAGCGCACCTTCCAGGGTGTCTCCTTGCAAGCAACCTTAGCTTCCTTGCATTCCTTTGGGCGAAAAAAAACCCGCCGAAGCGGGCTTTTCTTCTACTGCGTCACAGTTTACGCGAGTTCAGCAAAGCACTCTTCGATGATTGCCAGACCTTTGTCCAGTTGCTCATCAGGCGAGGTCAGTGGAACCAGAATACGCAGGACGTTGCCATAGGTGCCGCACGACAGCAGGATCAGACCCTTGTCGCGAGCCTTGGCTACAACCGAGGCAACTGCAGCAGCGTTAGGGGTCAGGGTACCGGCTTTTTCGACCACTTCAATGGCGATCATCGAGCCCAGGGCGCGCACTTCACCAATGATTGGGTGCTTGTCCTGAATCTTCTTCAGGCCAGCGACCAGGCGCTCGCCAACAGCCTGGCTGCGTTCCAGCAGCTTTTCTTCCTCGAACACTTCCATGACAGCCAGGGCCGCGGCGCAAGCGATCGGGCTACCCGCGTAGGTGCCACCCAGGCCGCCTGGAGCGATAGCGTCCATGTACTCGGCCTTGCCGCAGACACCGGCCAGTGGGAAGCCACCAGCGATGGATTTGGCGAAGGTAGTCAGGTCTGGAGCAACACCCATTTGCTCCATGGCAAAGAAGGTGCCGGTACGGCCAGCGCCAGTCTGCACTTCGTCAGCGATCAGCAGAATGCCGTGCTGGTCGCACAGTGCGCGCAGACGCTTCATGAACTCTTTAGGCGCGACGTAGAAACCACCTTCGCCCTGTACTGGCTCGAGGATGATTGCGGCGATGTCGCGCGCTTCGGCGTCGTTCTTGAAGATGCGCTCGATCGAAGCGATCGAGTCATCAACGCTGACACCGTGCAGTTCGTTCGGGTACAGAGCACGGAAGATGCCGCCTGGCATCAGACCCATGCCAGCCGAGTAAGGAACGACTTTACCGGTCAGGCCCAAGGTCATCATGGTGCGACCGTGGTAAGCGCCAGTGAAGGCGATCACGCCGGCACGGCCAGTAGCGGCGCGAGCGATCTTGATGGCGTTTTCAACAGCTTCGGAACCGGTGGTAACCAGCAGGGTTTTCTTGGCAAAGTCGCCTGGCACCTTGGCGTTGATCTTTTCGCACAGTTCAACGTAAGGCTCGTAGGCCAGCACCTGGAAGCAGGTGTGAGTCAGCTTGTGCAGTTGGGCTTCAACGGCAGCGATGACCTTCGGGTGCACGTGACCGGTGTTCAGTACCGCGATGCCGCCGGCAAAGTCGATGAACTCACGGCCTTCGACGTCAGTGACGGTGGCGTTTTTTGCCGACTCGGCGAAGATCGGGTGGATCTGGCCAACACCACGTGGAACAGCGGCGACACGACGTTGCATCAAAGATTCGTTGGTCTTGCTCATAATGTCCTCAATTCGCCACACGCAGGGTGGCGCGATTCAAGTCAGGGTGGTCGGTATTCAACTGCAGACAGCATGCGTTGATCGACTGCTGCAGGGGCCCAGACCACTGGGTGTACGGTGTAAAAAGGCCAGCGGGACGTCGCTCTCGCGCCCCGCTGGCAGAGGTAAAGCCTTACGCTGCGATCAGATGCTGATGCACAGGTATTTGATTTCCAGGTAGTCCTCGATGCCGTACTTGGAACCTTCGCGGCCCAGGCCCGAGGCCTTGATACCGCCGAACGGCGAGACTTCGTTGGAGATCAGACCGGTGTTGATGCCGACCATGCCGTACTCCAGCGCTTCAGCGACACGGAACACACGGCTCATGTCACGGGCGTAGAAGTACGAGGCCAGACCAAACTCGGTGTCGTTGGACATGGCAATAACTTCAGCCTCGTCCTTGAAACGGAACAGGGGTGCCAGCGGGCCAAAGGTTTCTTCCTTGGCGACTGCGGCGTTGTTCGGCACGTTGATCAAAACGGTTGGCTCGAAGAAGTTACCGTCGATCAGCTTGCCGCCGGTCAGTACCTGGGCGCCTTTGCCAACGGCGTCGGCAATGTGTTCCTGGACCTTGGCAACAGCCTTGCCATCGATCAGCGGACCGGTGGTGGTGCCGTCTTCCAGGCCGTTACCGATTTTCAGCTTGGCCACAGCAGCCTTGAGCTTCTCGGCGAAAGCATCGTAGACGCCGTCCTGAACGTAGATACGGTTGGCGCAGACGCAAGTCTGGCCGTTGTTGCGGTACTTGGAGATGATCGCGCCTTCAACGGCCTTATCCAGGTCAGCGTCGTCGAACACAATGAACGGTGCGTTACCGCCCAGCTCCAGGGAAACTTTCTTGATGTCCTTGGCGCATTCGGCCATCAGTTGGCGACCGATTTCGGTCGAACCGGTGAAGGACAGCTTGCGCACAATCGGGTTGCCAGTCAGCTCGCTGCCGATATCGCCAGCGCTACCGGTCACCACGCTCAGCACGCCAGCCGGGATACCGGCACGGTGGGCCAGCTCAACCAGGGCCAGGGCGGAGTACGGCGTTTGCGACGCAGGCTTGAGCACCATGGTGCAGCCAGCGGCCAGGGCCGGGCCGGCTTTACGGGTGATCATTGCCGCCGGGAAGTTCCACGGCGTGATCGCTGCGGTCACACCGATTGGCTGCTTGATAACGATCAGGCGCTTGTCTGGCTGATGGCCAGGAATGGTGTCACCGTAAACGCGCTTGGCTTCTTCAGCGAACCACTCGATAAAGGAAGCGGCGTAGACGATTTCGCCCTTGGCTTCGGCCAGTGGCTTGCCTTGCTCGGTGGTCATCAGGCGGGCCAGGTCTTCCTGGTGCTCGATCATCAATTCGAACCAACGACGCAGCTTGCCAGCACGTTCTTTGGCGGTCAGCGCACGCCAGGCCGGCAGCGCCTTGTCGGCGGCCTCGATGGCGCGACGGGTTTCGGCAGCGCCCATCTTCGGCACAGTGCCGATGATCTCGCCGGTAGCCGGGTTATTAACCTTGATGGTCTGACCGTTGTCCGCGTCCAACCACACGCCATCGATGAAGGCTTGCTGGCGGAACAACTGGGCGTCTTTAAGCTGCATGTCGGCTTCCTTAACGGCACCGTACAGACACGGCGCGAATTATTGATTGTAGAAAAAGGAGAGCGTTTGAAATCTCAAACGAATCCTAGGAGCAACGGGGGAAAAGGACAATAGGGTGTTCGAAAAAAAGAACAAAAAGCGCTACATGGCGACCTTTTTCAGATCAACGTTACCTTTAAGCCCTAGCGTGTGCAAAATCGAACACAGCCCGTTACGGCGATGGACGCCGCCAGTCTAGATGGGTATCATGGCGCCCGCGTTGCACTCGTAGCTCAGCTGGATAGAGTACTGCCCTCCGAAGGCAGGGGTCGTGGGTTCGAATCCCGCCGAGTGCGCCATCTTCTTTCCCTTTGGTTCCAAGGGGTTGGCGCTTCTGCCGAAAACCAGTCCTAGTCCTGAAAGTCGTTTTTGCCACAAATTTGCCACACTCAAGCGTGGCGGGAATGGCGAAAGCGAAATCGACCGAGACATCTTTGTCTCTCGAGTCGAGGCGTCGCAACCCTCACCTCTTCCGATTTTGCCCGCTACCGTGATGAGGCGATTACCAGGTCGGGTTGTTAGTACCTTTTTATGGTCAATTTAACCTCGACTGATGAGGGTAAATTGTACCCAGCACCAATCTATGCATTGATTTAAAAGGGTTTTTACTCTGGCATGGTTTTTGAGAAGCCTAATCTGCTTCTTAGAGTCCATTGGAGAAACCTATGCGTTATGTGATTGCGTTCAGCTGCATGTTGCTATGTGCGTCGGCATTGGCTGACGAAGTTATTTCTGAGGTACCCGACAATACTGTAGGTGGTGGTTTCGGCGCCGGGTCAGGAGTGTTACTTGGAGGGGCGCTTGGAGGGCCAATTGGCGCTCTGGTCGGTGCAGGGATCGGGGCCTTGGGCGGTGCTGAGGTTCAAGAGGTGACCGGTGCCAGCGGCCGTGCGTATGTTGTGCGCGATGAGCAGGGGCACGAGCGAACTGTGCGCTCGCCAAATGGCAAATTCCAGATCGGCCAGCAAGTAAGTGTCAGAGGCGACCGTCTCAAGCCCCTCTAACGTGATACATAGACAAGAGTGCATGGATGCTTGCTACGGGACCGTCATTATCTGCCGACGACGGTGCTGCGTTTTTCCAGTGTGAGGCCGTTCAGTTGAGCGTGATGAATCCAAAGCCGTTGCGCTGTTCCTGCTTCAACCAGACTTTTAGGACTTCGAAGGCAGGGGTCGTGGGTTCGAATCCCGCCGAGTGCGCCATATATATGAAAGGCCCAGGTGAAAACCTGGGCCTTTTTTTGTGCCTGCAACACCCTGATCAGGCTTGTGTCTCGCCCTCGATCAACTGGCCCTGCGTCGGAACATTGCCGTGCACCGCCGAATACCTCGCCAACTGGCCCAGGCGCAAGTCCAACGCCTGCAGCAGACGGTTGCGGGTGCTGGTTACTTCCGTTCTGTTGAATAGCCCCGGCTCCACCGTGTACAGGTTGAACTTCTGGTTGATCTCGGCCGGCGAGAAGATGCTGAAATTGCGTTCGGCATTGTGGTTGTAGAGCGCAACCATGGTGCCGGTCTGGCTATCGGCCGGGCGCGCAAACAACATACTGATGTACTGCCCTTCACGAATGCGCACGTCACTGTTGCTGAACTGGAAACACGCTTCCCGGTCGTCCTGCAGGCGAACCCAGAACTCGTGCTCCTGAATGTTGTGACTGCTGACATGCATCGATGACGAACTGCCACCCACCGAGCCATAACCATTGATCATGTAGCCGCCACCGGAACTGTGCGAATGGCTGGCACTCATGTGCGTCTGGTTGCGTTTCTGGCTATCGAGCACTTGCCCGCTGAGCACGAAGAAGTGCAATTGGCGGTCGAAGTGGTTGAACGGCTCATCGATGAAGTTGGGGTCTTCGGCCGACAGGCTGACGTCGTACATAGTGCGAATCATTTCATCGCGTGCGGCCTTGTCGTGCTTGGCACGCTCCTTGAGCTCGGCGCGATGCACCTTGGCATCATCTATCGCCTTGAGTGCCTGGGCCTTGAGGATGGGGGTCTTTTCACTGGCGTAGGCGGCGGCCTTCTCGCTGGCTTCCTTTAATACCGGCGCCGCCTTCTGGCCCGCCTCGACTGCAAGCTCCTTGGCTTTGGTCAGTGCCTGAGCTGCTTTGGCAGCCAGTTCGGGGTTGGCGTCGACGGCTTTCTTTTTCAGGTCATCCCAGAGACTCATTCTCTATCCTCTCAACGCTTCATCAATGAACAGGCGCGCACGGCGCTGCGCCAGAGAGTCTACCTACAAGCCGTAAGTTTTCTTTGCTGTTGATGCATGAATGTCAGATTTTATTTCGAACGCTCGAAATTACTGGCTGTTTGGCCGTCCTAGGAAATACCCTACTCGGTCTGTCGATGTCCGTCTGATTGTCCCTAGGAACTCGTCCCTCTAGGCTCCAATCCGTCACCGAAAACTCGGTGATCGGGTGTGGTAACCCGGGTTTGCGATTTCTTGTGCAGTCTATGGCGGCTGTACGCGGGAGGCCTTCGGGCCTGCTGGGAGCTCGCACCCGGTTTACCACTCCGTGTACAGCTGCCACCCATTCGTGTGGTAACGGGTGATGGTGTCAGCTCCAACTAGCGAGTACTGACATGAAAAAAATCGTCCCCGACCCACCTTTGGGTCATTCCGTCGCCACCGCCAACACCATCTTTGGCAGTTGCCAGGCGGGACACTCTCCCCTGTTCGCCGTCTGCTCCGGCATCGCTGCCCATGATGCGCTGGTGCATGCTTCGCTGTACCTGAGCTGCGCTTACGACACCGGCTACAAAGCCTTCGACGACATCGATCCGGCCAACAAGAACTTCCTCTGGTCGACCCTGCATTCAGTGGAGATGGCCAAAGGGCTGGTTGAAGCCTTGCTTGATGGCATAGAAGAGCGGGCCTGCAGTAACCTTAACAATCCATGACCGGCAGGCGCGGGCCCTGCTCCGCGGTCGGCTGCGCAGCAGACGTATAACCTGAATGCGCGCTGCTTCTACCCCCACCAGACAGCCAGGTTTGATTGCTTGTTTACCCCGGATCACGGTGCAAGGCCTGCCATACGGAACACATAGCAATTTGCCATCCATTTGAATTGACGACTTCTGCGCATGTCGTTAGTGTTGCTCAACATTTCGGGCGCCTCTCTCACAGGGGGCGCCCGATGCTTATTGGAAGAGCGAAAGGGTAGGACAAGGATGCGCGGAGTACTGCTACGCAGCGGTAAAAGTGAACAATTCACTGCACTGGGAGAAACGGGTCAACCGGTCTACCGGGCTGCGCTACAACTTCGTGAAGCGATTCGGCGTAAAAACCCCGACCATCCCGAGCTGATCGAGCACCTTGCAATCCCTCAAACCGACGAGCTTGGCAGCAAGATCGATTGGTACAGCGATCGCCTTGGCGATGTTATTCCCTGGAGCAGCGCGACCGAAGAAGAACGCGCACCGGCTCGTGCACAGCTGGAACTGCTGCAAAGCAAAATTATCGACCTGAGCAACGACCTGCTGGGTCTGGACGCCAATGGTCAGCCTAAACCGGGGACCAAACCTGGCGCTCAAGGTGACCGGACGGTGTTCGGCAAGCTGCTGACCTGTGTAGTGCCCTTCCCTGACGAAAATTTCGTTTACCTGGTCGATGGCAAGCCTGTTCTGACTTTCTGGGGTTTTATTCACGCTGGCGCCGAACGCAGCCGAGAGCCCCTGCACTGCCTCTATCCAAAAACAGCCAAAGTCGTCGAGCCTGTTTCGCCGCCGCCAGTACCGCCCGTGGTGCCACCCGTAGTGCCACCCCTACAGCCCGAAGTCGCTCCGGTTATCAACGAAGTCGCCAAACGCCCCTGGTGGCGGTATTTGCTCTGGCTGTTGGCGCTGTTGCTGTTGCTGGCCTTGCTTTTCGGCCTACGTGGTTGCTGGCCAGGCTTGGGCTTTGGCGGGTTGCCGCTGGCCGAGCTGCCTAAACACGAGGTAAACATTCCCAGCGGAAAAACAATCGAGCCTTCAGTCAATGGCCAACAAGTGCCGGGCGCGGTAATAGGTACCAATACCGATACGGGTCTGATTCAAGGCCAAGGTGACGCTGGACGCATCGAATCTGCTCCTGAGCCCGGCGTACTTCAAGCGCCTGAGTCCAATAACCCGGAAACGGGTGACCCGCAGGCCGACGCTTCGAAAACCGACGCGCCTCAACTCCCGGAGGACAAAGCGCCCACGCCGCCACAAATTGCTGAAGACCAACAACCTCAAACACCACCTGAGCTACCAGACGAGCCGCAACCTCAGTCGGCACAGTTGACCATTCCGCCCAATGCAGGCAACGGCGCTGCAGATTTCCTTAACGGCAACTACAACGGTGCCGGCATTCAGGAAGTGGGCACCGGCAAGCCGCTGAGCCTCAAGTACGACTTCCAGAACGGCAAGGGCCAGGCCACGGTAAAACGCCCCGACGGCGTGCGCTGCAATGCTCCGGTAGTAGCGGCAATGAATGGCGGCAACTTGTCGATTACCAGTGAAGCGCAAGCAGCTTGTGCTGACGGCAGCAGCTACGACCTCCCCCAAGTGAATTGCAAACCAGGCGCCAACAGCATCGCCGGCTGCACCGGTAACTACGGTGCGAGCGAGTTCGACATGCTGATGGAACAAGCCGGCCAATAACACGAGAAGCGCATACGATGTTGCCTGAAATCACTCAGTTCGAAGAAACGGTCACGCTGGTCAGCGATACCGGAATTCAGTTCATGGACTTCGCCTTGTACCTGGGGCCCGATGAACAGGCTGGCAAGTTCGTTCAGCTCAACAATGGCATGGTTCCGACCCGCCTGTTGTGGTCCAAGGAATACAAGGACTTCTACGAGCCCGAGCCCGACAAAGTGGTTCAGGTGGAGTTCGACTCCACCGAAGAAAACCATTTCCGCTTGAGCATGGAAGAGAGCCTTAAGCTGTTCGACGGCATCTGGCTACCGGTTCCCTTCTTGCGCTTCATGCCGCCATACCGTTATGACGAAGGGCCGAACAACTGGTCGCGGATGCGGCTGGTCAAGTTGCCTGAGCCTGACCTCGACGGTAATACCCACCGCCTGACCCTGGCCTTCGACTGCCGCATCATGAAGAACGTCGAAGGCGCCGCCTACCTGGCGCCAAGCGAAGAAGACGTACGCTCCGGTGTGGCCTTCAAGGTGGCTTGCAGCGCACGCGAGTATGGCTGGTTTCTGACCAATAGCTGGATCCGTGAATGGTTGACCGAACTGTACACCGACGCTCGCGCCGAATGGACGCGTGAGCGCCTGGACCGAGAGCTGCAAGGCAACCGTCACATCGCCCACTACCTCAACCTGCTGAGCCTGCTACGTCGCCCTACCCCGGCCGAACAAAGCACCGAGAAGCCCAAGGTCGAGATCCCGGAAGTCAAAGTAGTCGCCAACGATGCCCAGGGTATCGTACTGCCGATCAAGGTTGACTTGGTGCTGGACGTCGGCAACTCGCGGACCTGCGGCATCCTGATTGAGGACCACGGCCAGGCCGGTGCAGGTATGCGCAACAACTATGTGCTGGAACTGCGCGATCTGACCGAGCCACACCATATTTATAACCAGGCGTTCGAAAGCCGGGTCGAATTCACTCGTGCCTCTTTCGGCAATGACCAACTGTCGAGCAAGAGCGGCCGCCACGATGCATTCCAGTGGCCGACTTTTGCTCGCGTTGGTGGTGAGGCAGCGCGCCTGGCCAGTCGCCGTCGCGGTACCGAAGGGTCCACCGGGCTGTCCAGCCCGAAACGCTATTTGTGGGACGAGAAGTCCTACGGTCATGGCTGGCGTTTCAATACCGCCTACTTGAAAGCCAGCGACGAACCAGAAGCGATCGCCGCACCTTTCTCGAACCTGATCAACGACCTCGGCCAGGCCCTGTACCTGCCGCCAAAAAACGATATGCAGGTATTCACCCCGCATTATTCGCGCAGCAACCTGATGACCTTCATGCTTGCCGAAGTCGTGACCCAGGCGCTGTCGCAAATCAACAGCCCGGCACAGCGTTCACGCCAGGGCCATGCCCGGGTACCGCGCTTACTCAACAGCATCACCTTGACTGTACCGCCAGGCATGCCCCAGGCAGAGCGCAGCATCCTCAGCAATCGGATGTTCGAAGCCGTCGGCCTGGTGTGGAAAAGCCTCGGCTGGCATGAAGGTGACAGCAACCCATTCAAGGACAAAAGCGTCGTACCGCGCACGCCGTTGCCGAGCATCCGTGTGGAATGGGACGAGGCCAGTTGCGGCCAGTTGGTCTACTTGTACAACGAGATCAGCGAGAACTTTGCCGGTCACCCGGAAGAGTTTTTCGCCACGCTGGCCCGTCCGGACAAAACCGAAAGCGAACAAGTAACCCTGGCGACCATCGATATCGGTGGCGGCACCACAGACGTGGTGATTACTGACTACCGTCTGGATCGTGGTGCCAATGGCGGTAATGGCGCCAACGTGCACATCGTGCCTGATCAACGCTTTCGTGATGGTTTCAAGATCGCTGGCGACGACATCCTTCTGGATGTGATCCGCGAATTCATTCTGCCTTCGTTCAAGCGCGCCTTGCAGCAAGCCGGTGTACCCGCCCCGGATGCGCTGATGTCGCGCCTGTGCGGTAACGGCGAAGCCAGTGCCCAGGAACGAGTTCTGCGCCAGCAACTCAACCTTCAGGTGTTCGTACCGCTGGGCCTGGCATTGCTCAAGGCCTATGAACAATATGATCCTGAAACACCCTTGCCCGTGGTCGAACAAAGTTGGCAACAACTGCTCGGCGAGGCGAAGGTCAACGACAGTGTGCTGGAATTCGTCAATGCTGCGGTTCGCCGTGAAGTCGGCCGGGATGGCACGCTGGAGCTGCTGAGTACGCCGCTCGCGCTGAACCTTGAAGAGGTGCATCTGGCCTTTATTGGCGGGCAGATCAACATCACCAAGGTGTTGAGCGAATTGTGCGAGGTGATTTCTCACTATCCGTGCGACGTCTTGCTGTTGACCGGGCGTCCGTCACGCCTGCCAGGTATCCAGGCATTCATTCGCCAACGCCTGCCCCTGCCTCCGGGACGCATTCTGCCATTGCAGAACTACCGCACCGGTGGCTGGTATCCGTTCCATAAGAACGGCCTGATCGACGACCCGAAAAGCACGGCATCGGTTGGCGCCATGATTTGCCTGCTGTGTGCCAAGCACAGTGTGCCGAACTTCTATTTCCGCACCGCTGCGCTCAAGCCGTACTCGACCGTCAAGCATTTCGGCCAGATCGATAACGCCGGCACCATCAAGCATGGCGATGTGCTCTATCACAACCTTACCTCTGACCGCGGCCGCATCGAGTTGCCGGTTGTCGGCGAGGGCGAAGAGCGTGGTACGCCATGGCTGGAAATGCGTGGCGATATGCACCTGGGCTACCGGCAACTGGCCGCCGAGCGCTGGTCAGCTTCGCCGCTCTATACCCTGCGATTCACCACTCGTGGCAGTCGAAATTTCTCCCAGGCTGTTGGCAAGGATGGTGAAGCGCCGGTGCTGCGCATTCGCCTGGCGGTAGACGAGCCTTCGGACCTGCTGCTCGAGCAAGGACTGATCAGCGACAAGCTGATTATTTCTGATCTGAAATCGAACATTCAGGATGCCGACTTCGATTTCGAACGGGATCTTGAGCTCTCACTCAACACCATGCCTACCGGCAACCTGAGTGACAGTGACTATTGGCTCGACAGCGGGAACGTCAAAGGAAAATGAGCAAACTAACGCCAAAGCAGCAACAACTGACCGGCGCTTGGGGCGCCGTCCACAAGGGTGCAGGCGAAGCACTGACGTGGATCGAACAGGTCCGTGGCAACGCCGCCAGTGTCGAGGCCGAGGCCGACGGCCTGAGCCTGCGCCTGCACCGCGCACGCAACCTGGCCAAGAACCTGCAACAGGCCGCTGAAACGCCGATGGTAATCGGCTTTTTCGGCATGTCCCAGGCTGGCAAGTCGTACCTGATTTCCTCTCTGGCTGCCGACACTGAGGGCAATCTGACGACAGACTTCGCAGGGGAGCCTTTCAACTTCCTTGAGCACGTCAACCCTCCAGGTTCGGGTAAGGAAGCTACCGGTGTAGTGACCCGATTCAGTTCCTCGGCGCAGCCTAGCCCTGATGCCAACTATCCCGTGGAATTGAAGCTGTTCAGCGAAATCGAAGTAGCGAAAATGCTCGCCAACACCTGGTTTGAAGATTTCAACCAGGACAAATTCGATTACGAGTTCGACGAGCAACGTATTCAGTCAGCCCTTTCGGGATTCGAGGGGCGTGAAACAGAAAACCTTCAGCCAGGTGTAAGCGCTGACGATGTGGTTGCGCTTTGGGACTATCTCAATGGCAACTATGAGAAGGCGGTACGCAAACTGGGCGAGACTTACTGGCCGCGCGTTTTGAAGCTGGCGCCGCGTCTGAATTACCGTCAGCGCGCCAAGTTGTTTTCGATCCTCTGGGGCGAGCAATCGCTGCTGACTGAAGTCTACGAGCAGTTGGTTGGCGCGCTGCACAAACTGGGTCACCCGCAGACGGTGTTCGCCCCAGTGAGCGCACTGGTCGAAAAAGTGGACGGAACCTACCTTCAGGTTCAGAACATCATGAACGTCGACACGCTGGGGCGTTTGGGCACCAGCCGCGACAATCCGATTACCATCCTGCCGATGCGTGACGGCAAGCCTCAGGCACCTGTTGGGATAACCATCGGCCAATTGGCCGCGTTAACGGTGGAGATGACCTTCCGCCTGACCAACCAGCCCCAGGCCGACTTGCTCAAAGACGCGGACCTGCTCGACTTCCCTGGTTACCGCACCCGTTTTCAATTGATGAAAATCGAAGAAGCCCAAGGGTCCGGCATCCAGGAAACCAATCCTGTTTCGAACCTGCTCTTGCGTGGCAAGGTCGCCTATCTGTTCGAGCGCTACAGCGACACCCAGCAGATGAACGCCCTGGTCATGTGCACCAGTACCAAAGTACAGGCGGATGTGGTCACCATCGGCCCGGTGCTGACACGCTGGATTCAAACCACTCAAGGTGCGACACCCAAAGAACGAAGCCACCGAGCACCGGGACTTATCTGGGCGCTGACCATGCTCGATGTATTCATCGGCACAACCCACGACAAGAAGAAACAAGCGCTGCCTGAGCTTTGGCAGAACATGATGACCATGACGCTGATCGAGCGCTTCGGCAACCTGGAATGGATGAAAGACTGGTCGGGTGCGCCGTTCAACAACACCTTCCTGGTGCGCAAGCCCCGATTCGCCTGCACCTTCATTGACAGGGATGCCAACGGCGATGAATGTGCTTTCCACAGTGAACAGCACGTGCAGGATTTGACCGAGACCTTCGTCGGCCACCCTACCGTTCAACGTCATGTGAAAGATCCGCAGGAAGCCTTCGCGGCGATGCTGGGCCTGAACAACGGCGGCATTACTCGATTCAGTGACAACTTCAAGAATGTGGCCAACATTGACTTCAAATTGAGCCGCATCGAGGAACAACTACATCAGTGCCGAACCGACCTTCTGGAACACGGCATGCACGTCTGGCGCGAAGAGGACTTCGAGCAACTGCTGAACAAGAAACGCCAGAAAACCCAATACCTGCTCGATAACCTGGGCGCCGACCCGGATGTCATCGGGGATTTGATCCATGCGCTGCAATTGCCTGTCGAGCAACTGCGCGAGCTGTACCTGGGTGGCGTGTACGACATTGATGGTTTGGACGCCGAAGCGGAGTCTGAACCAGAGCCGGCACACAGGGCGCCCGCCAACAAGGCACCTGCGTTGAACTTCGGCAACATGTTTGCCAACTCTCAGGCTGAGCCTGCCGCAGCCGCGAAGAAACCCCTGGCCCAGCGCCTGACACCTGAGCAACGCTTCGCCCGCGCCGCGCTGAAGGCCTGGATCAAGCATATGCGTGATGTCGGCACACGCATTCTGCTGCTCAACAGCCTGCGCATGAGCAAAGAACTGGTCGATGCCCTCACCGAAGAGCTGATCAGTGCTGTGCGCAGCAACGCCTTCATGGCGGAACTGGATCTTGCGGTATCGCGCCGTGCGCAAGGTGGCATTCACCGTGACCAACTGGTGCAGCGTCAGGTGCTGTCCGTTCAGTTGTTGATGCGTGACTTCCTTTCCTGGTTCGGCTTGCTTGCCAAGCCTGAAGCCGAGCGGCCCAACAGCCTGTTGGGCGACCGGACGCCAGTGTTCAGCTTCTATCGCTCGGTACCGGCGGGCGACCTGCCGCAATTGTCAGAGCAGCCGACCCACCAGGAACAACGCTACCAAGTGGATTGGTTGTCGGGCCTGGCTTGGCTCACTCAGGAAAACGCCAAAAGCGGCGCCGACCCCGAAATTACCACTGAGCAGCGCCGCCAACTGGCTGTTCTGTTGAACACATTCGAAGCGAGTTGATTGCATGAGTATCAAAGTTGATGTGCTGCCGTTGGACGACAACACGCCGGGCATGGGGTGGCTGCGGCTCAGCGGTTGGACAGGCGCCAGCGAAGGGCTGGAGTATTCAGTGCAAAGCAGCCAGTCCCGTGAATTTCTGCAGCCAGGCAAGCAGTGGACCACCGTTGCCCATTGGTTCGCCCTGCCGGGGCTGACACCTGCTGAAGGTACGGACGCCCTACAGGTTCAGGTTGGCCCGGATCTGATCGACCCGCTGCTGGCTGCCAGCGGCAATGCCAACTTCCGCATCACGCTGAATCACGCGGGTCAGACTGAAGCAACCATGGTGCGTTTGGACAAGCACTTGCTGGCTTCCATCGCTTCGACTGGGGCGAAAAAGCCCGAGCTAACACCGCCACCTGCACCAGCTCCAGCTCCAATTCCCGAACCGGAGCCGGAGCTCTCTGTCGCTGCACCGGAACCTCTTATCGAAACGCCCATCACTGCAGATCCTATTTCTGAACCTGTGTCGGCTAACGCTGCGTCAGCGAAGAAAAGTCGCTGGATGCCGGGACTACTGCTGTTGTTGATCGTGCTGCTGGCAGTTGCTGCTGGTCTGTGGTGGTTCAAGCAGCAGCCCGAGCCAGTGGCCAGCTTACCGCCAGCGCCTGAACCTGATACGACGACAACGGCGCCAGCACCAGCGTGCTCCTTGGAAAGCATGCAGAGCCTGCAGGAATTGGCCTTTGTCCAAAGCTGTATTCAGAAGGCCCCAGGTAGCGCAGCGCTGTTGGAAGTGATCAACGTGGCCAAGGCCAACAACAACTGCAACGTGGCTCAGCGTCTGTACGCCAACCGCGCGCAAAGCGGCGATATTCTGATCGCCACCGCCTACGCCCACGAGTACGACCCCAAGTTTCACCAGCCAAGTGAATGCTTCAAGGCGCCAGACAATGCCACTGCGGCGTACTGGTACGAGACCATTCTCGGTTTCGATGCAACCAACGCCGACGCCAAGCAGCGTTACGAGGAGCTCAAGTAATGGCTTTGCACTTGCGCACCCTGAGCGCCGCTCTGCTGGCCTTGAGCCTGAGCCCGGTTTTGCAGGCGGCTGATCAGCCGTTGCTGCAAGCCGGCAAGAAGACCCTGTTCCAGCGCGTGCTGACCACGCCCACCTGCAAAATCGGTACCGCCGCTGGTGATGCAGCTGGCACCGCGCAGCCCGCCTTCAGCCGCTTCTACGTGTACGAACGCAGCACGCTTGGTGCGCAGGAATGGCTTCGCGTCGGCCCTGATACCCAGGGCAAGAGCATTGGCTGGTTGCCAGGTGATTGCACCGTCGAATGGAAGATGCAACTGACCCTGGCGTTCACCAACCCGGCCAACCGTGACCGTCTGATGTTCTTCAAGGAACGCAGCCAGCTCGAAGGCATTCTTGACGCGCCAGACCCGGTCAGCCAAGTCGCGCCGTTGCGTGCCCAGCTCAAGAAGGGTGTCGATGCGCCAGGTGTGCTGGCCCAGGAACCGGAATACTTCGTCGACCTGCAGAAGAACTTCTACCTGCTGCCGGTGCTGAGCGGCGAAGAAGTCATGACAGAAGAAGGCTTCCGTACCCGCATTCTCAACGTCGCCTCGGTGAGCAAGGCTGACGCGGCCAGCACACCGGCCGCAAACACGGCTGCTGCCACCAAGACCCAGATGAAGGCCTTCAGCGCAGCCGTGGTTTTTGTCATCGACTCGACGATTTCGATGGATCCCTACATCGATCGTACCCGCGAGGCGATCAAGCGGGTGTATGCACAGATCGAGAAGGAAAATCTCGGCAAGCAGGTCAAGTTCGGTCTGGTCGCCTACCGTTCCAGCACCAAGGCCGTGCCTGGGCTTGAGTACGTCAGCAAGATGTACGCCGACCCGAACACCGTAACCGACGGTGCTGACTTCATGGCCAAGGTCGCTGACCTCAAGCAGGCCAAAGTTTCCAGCAGCACCTTCGATGAAGATGCCTACGCGGGCGTGATGCACGCTGTGGATAAGGTGGACTGGAGCCAGTTCGGCGCCCGCTACGTGGTGCTGATCACCGACGCTGGTGCCATCGATGGCACCGACAAGCTTTCGGGGACCGGCCTGGGTGCCGAGCAGGTCAAGATCGAAGCCAGCAACCCTGGCGTCGCCCTTTATACCTTGCACCTGAAAACCCCCAGCGGCATGAAGAACCACAGCAGTGCCGAAGCCCAGTATCGTGCGTTGTCCAATTACCCTGGAACCAGCACTTCGCTCTACTACCCGGTGAACGCCGGCGACGTGGAAGCGTTTGGCCGCAAGGTCGACGGCTTGGCCGCCGCTATCACTCAACAAGTGAAGTCGGCCTACATGGGTGAAGATGCAATTGGCAGCGCAACCAATGCCAAGGTTGATCCCGCCGAGAAGAAGATGCTCGAAGATGCCGCGCTGATCGGACATGCCATGCAACTGGCCTACCTCGGCAAAACCACTGGCACTCAGGCGCCACCGGTATTCCAGGCCTGGATCAGCGACCGCGACCTGATCAAACAGAACCTGCCGACCACCGATGTGCGGGTTCTGCTGACCAAGGCCCAGCTCAGTGATTTGAGCGATGTACTCAAGCAGATCGTCGATGCAGCCAACGAGGGCATGATCTCGCCGAGCGAAATGTTCACCCGCCTGCGTTCGGTGGCCGCCACCATGGGTGCCGATCCTAACCAGCTCAAGCAAGGCTCGACCACCCGTGTCGCGGACCTCGGCGTGTTGGGTGAGTACCTGGAAGACCTGCCTTACCAGAGTGAAGTGCTCAATCTGGATGAAGAAACCTGGAAAGGCCTGGATGGTCTGGCCCAGGAAAAATTCATTCGCAACCTGAGCACCAAGCTTCGCCACTACCAGCGCTACAACGCTGATGTGGATCGTTGGGTGGCGCTGGCGCCCGGCAGCGACAGCCGCGACAACGTCTACCCTGTTCCGCTTGAAATGATGCCCTGAGTTCCATGCTAGATATCAAGGGACTGTTGGTAGAACGCGGACAAGGACCTCAGTCGCACAAAGTGCGACTTGAGACGTTGCAGTTACAGCAAGGCGAGATCTACGCAATAACCGGTGAAAGCGGCTGTGGCAAGAGCACCCTGCTCGAAGCTATCGGCCTGCTGCTGGCCCCACAATCGCTGGAGCGCTATCAATTGGGCCCTGAGGCCCTGGATGTGGCGCGGTTGCTCGCCGACGACCAACAGCCAGCGCTGGCAGCAGTGCGCTCGCGGCAGTTAGGGTTCGTTTTGCAAAATGGTGGCCTGCTGCCGTTTCTCAACGTGCGCGACAATATTCGTCTGCCTCGACGCCTGCTCGGCTTGAGCAGTCGCAGCGATGCCGTGGATATGGCCGTCGATGCGCTGCGTCTTGGCCCGCTGCTCGACAAATTGCCCCAGGCTTTGTCCATTGGTGAGCGCCAGCGTGTCGCTTGCGTCCGCGCGATTGCCCACGAGCCGCGCCTGCTGTTGGCCGATGAGCCGACGGCTGCCCTTGATCCAAACAATGCTCGCCGCTTGTTCGAGCTGCTGCTCAGTCTGGTCAGTAAGCTGGGCCTGAGCGCATTAGTGGTTTCGCACGACTGGGCCTTGATCGAACACTTCGGATTGCCGCGTCTGGGTGCTGTCAACGGGGAAGGAGAAACACGCTTTGAACCCCTGGTATAAGCGCCTTGCCCTGCTGGCCCAGCTATCCCTGGCGGACCTGTGGCACGACCGCAAGGTTACATTGTGCATGGCTGCGTCGCTGGTGGCGGTGATCGCCCCGCTGCTGCTGTTGTTCGGCCTCAAACATGGCGTTGTCAGCCAACTGCAGGAAGAGTTGCTGAGCGACCCGCGCAACCTTGAAATCAAGATGCTCAGCAGCGGTCATTACGACAATCAATGGTTGGATAATCTGCGCCAACAGCCCCAGGTCGCTTTCGCCATCGGTCAGACTCGCTCGCTCAATACCCAGGCTGACTTGCTGGGTGAGCGAGGCCGTTTTGCCGACAACGTTGAAGTTATCCCTACACAGGCCAACGACCCTCTACTCAAATCGCCGTTGAGCGCATTGCAAGGCAATCAGGTGATTCTCAGTGCACGTGCTGCCGAGCGTCTGGCGGCCAAGGCCGGCGACACTGTGCGCCTGCGCGTGGCCCGGCGTATGGACGGCATCAACGAGCGCGGTGAACGTACCCTGCAAGTGCAGGCGGTACTGGAACCCGCACGATTCGCGCGCCCGGCAGCGTTCGTCAGCCCGCAGCTTCTGCTTGAACTTGAGTATTACCGGGATGGCTATCAGGTCGCAGGTCTGGGCGGCGTCACGGGCAAACCCATGGATGGCGTGAAGGTCGGCTATGCCCGTGCGCGCCTCTACGCCCGTGATATCGATAGCGTCGAACCGCTGGAGCGCTGGCTCAACGAGCAACGTATCGAGACCAGCAGCCGCCTGGCCGAAATCGACAGTGTCAAAGCGATCAACCACGTATTGGGGCTGATTTTCGGCGTGATTGCCGGCGCTGCGCTGATCGGCTGCATCGCCTCGCTGGTGGGTGCCTTCCTGGCCAACATCGATCGCAAGCGCCGCAATCTTGCCGTGCTGCGCCTGCTCGGCTTCGGCACTGCGGCGGTGGCCGGTTATGTGGTGTTGCAAGCATTGTTGTTGAGTGTGGTCGGCTACCTCGGCGGGCTGGCCAGCTACTTCGTCGGCAGCCTGCTGTTCGACCACCTGCTGGGCAGCAGCCAGGCCACGGGCACGTTCGTTTGTCACATCACTGTCTGGCATGGCCTGGTGGCCCTGTTCCTTGCCTTCCTTGTCGCTGCCCTGGTTGCCCTGATCGGTGCCCTACGGGCGATAAACATTCAACCTGCGGAGAGTCTGCGTGAGCTTTAAAGCCTGCTGCCGTCTACTGTTTGTGCCCCTGAGTTTCGGCTACCTGCTTAACGCTTCAGCCGCTGCCTGGGAAGAAAAACATTTCAACCCGATGCCCGACGCCGATGACGTGGTGCTGCCGATGCCCTGCGAAGGCTCGATGGTGTTTCGCAAAGTGCTGATCCCGTTGGCCGGGCCGCTGGATGACTACCCGATCAACATTGGTCAGGACAGTGCCGAGTGGGGCTATGTAGAACAGACTCGCCCAGCCTTTATCTCGGGCAGTTTCACCACGGCCAAGGGCGAAAAGTCTCGTTACTACCTGATGGCCAAGTACGAGATGACTCAGCTTCAGTATCAGGCTTTGACTGAAGACAACTGCCCGACGCCGTCGAACAAACTACGCCTGCCGGTGGTGTCGATCAGTTGGCTGGATGCACTGCAGGCTGCGGACAAGTACAACCGCTGGTTGCGCACCAACGCCGCCAGCAAACTACCAAGTGAAGACGGCGCCCAGGGCTTCCTGCGCCTGCCCACCGAAACCGAGTGGGAATTCGCTGCCCGTGGCGGCCTGCAAGTGAGTACCGCGGAGTTTCGTGATGGCCGCTACCCTATGCCGGAGGGCCTGAACGCCTACGAATGGTTTGCCGGCGCGCAATCGTCCAACGGCAAGTTGCAGTTGAGTGGTTTGCTCAAACCCAATCCGCTGGGTCTGCACGACATGCTTGGCAACGCCAGCGAGATGATGTTCGAACCCTTCCGCCTGAACAAGCTCGACCGTCAGCATGGCCAAGCCGGCGGTTATGTCGTTCGCGGTGGCAACTTCCTGACTGCTGAAGGTCAGTTGCGCACGGCGCTGCGCCAGGAAGAACCCTACTACAACGCTCAGGGCCCGGTAACCAAGAAAACCAACGGCGTGCGCCTGGCCATGGTCTCGCCGACCCTCACCTCCCGCGAACGGGTCAGCAGCATCGAAAAAAGCTGGAGCAAGCTGGGTAACGATCAGCCGTCCGCCGACCCAAAGGACAAAGGCACCGTCAAAGCGCTTGAAGAGCTGGCATCGAGCGTTGAAGACCAAGGTCTCAAGGACCAGCTAAAGACTGTAGAAAATCAGCTGCGTGCCAGCAACCAGCAGCAACAGGAAGCCCGCGACCAAGCAATTCGCGCCAGCCTGAACCTGGGTGCCTTCCTGTGCACCAAGATGCTCGATGACGGCCAGTATCTGGACTTCCTGCAGAAAAACTATGCCGCCAACTGCAAGGCTGGCGAGGAAGATCCTACCTGCGGCATGCGCAAATCCAAGCTCGACGAGCAGAGCGATCGCCTGCACAAGCTCAGCCGTTACTACGCCAGCTCACTGGTGGACTCCGGCTCGCTCTACGGCCAATCACTGCTCGAAGCCCAGGTGCCGGTGCTCGAAGGCGTGTTGACGGCCAACAAGAATCTTTCAGAACTCAAGCCTTACCTGACGACCCATTGGGCCAACCAGTCGGCGTTCCTGAAAACCCAGAAGATCGACATCAACGCCTGGCTCAAGAGCTGCAAGGCCGTAACTCACTAATCAACAGCGCACAAGGAAAGCCAACGTGAACACAAACAAGCCGGGTATTTCGCGGGTATGGATCGGTCTGATGGTTGCATTGAGCCTGGTGCTGAGCGGCTGCGCCAGCACAGGCAGCTCACTGCTCGGCGACAGCGGCGCCGACCCGCGCTTGACGTCGGGTAACGACGCCAAGTTCTTCAGCGCCTCCGGTTATCAGGCCTGCGCGGTAGCCGCTGCAGGTGGCATTTTGGTTTGCACGCTGTCCAACTCGGGCAACAAGGCGGTCTGCGCCGTGGCTGCGGGACTGGCCGCTTGTGGCGTGGCCATGGGTGCCAACTACTACCTGGATGATCGTCGTGCCAAGTATGCCGACACCACTCAACGTCTGAACGTGATGAGCGCCGATGTGCAGAAAGAAACTGCCAAGGTGGCTGAACGTACCAACACCCTGCAACGCGTTATCAATGACGACAAGCAACAGATCGCCGACATCCAGCGCGATATCAAGGCCAAGACTGTCGATAAGGCCAAGGCTCAGCAGAGCATCGTCACCATCGACAAGAACCTCGATCTGATGCGCAAAGACGTCAAGAACATGCAAACCCGCATCACTGAGTTCGAGAACGTCGCCAAGCTCGAGCGTGAAAGTGGTTCCGACCAGGTTGAAGTACAGAAGGTCGAATCCGAGATCGCCAAGATGAACACCAAGGTTGCATCGCTGCAAAAAGAGGTCGATGGCCTCTACGACCAGCGCTCGGCAATCACTCTGGGCTGAGGACAAGGCATGTTGGTAAGAATCGGTTTTTGCGCACTGCTGCTAGGCACCCTCGCCGGCTGCGCAACCACAGCGTCACAGTGCACGGCCTCTGACAGCAGCGCCAGCCTGATCAGTAAGCTCAACTGCGACTACGGCGGCGGTTACGCCGAGCAAGTGCGTAACAGCGAGCAGGATCTGGTCGCAGCCCGTGAGCAGAATCGTCAGTTCAACCAGGTCTATGACGAGCTGAGCGCCCTGCAAGCTTCGACGCGCCAGGACCTGGCCACTCAGCAGCGCCAACAGGCAAACCTGCAAAAGTCGCTCAATGGACTGCTGGCCACCCTCAAGGCGCGTCACGGCAACAAGAGCGATGTGCAACAGCAGATCGCCGGGCTGGAAAAGCAGCTCAAGGCAGGCCAAGGCGCTCCGGCAAAAAACGCCAGCAGTGCCCAGATCGAAGCCCGCAAGCAAGAACTCAAAGCCCTGCAGCAGCAGGTTAGTCGCCTGCAGTTGAGTTTGGGTTACGAGTAAGCCCCATCGGCAGCTTCGGCTGCCGTACTTTTCAGGATTCCATCATGCAGCGGGTTACCCGTGATGCCGGGCCGGACCATTCCGGCTTGGCCGATCTCGTCCAGACAGTCGCGATCATTACCAAGCATTTTCCTGCAAGTGTTGCCCAACTTTACGCCAAGCCCCGTGCAGGCCGTGACGGAGTGCGTGAGTGGTGGACGGAGCTGGAAGGACAGCCACGCTTGTACCACGAGCTCAATGCCGAGCAACAAACGGCTTTGTTGGGTGTGTACGAGCAGCGCCAGGATGCTATTGGACAATTGGCCGCTGAACTGGAGCAGCGCGGGCAAACCAGCGATGCGTCGGCACTGCGCCGCCTGATCGGTCCGGCGAATCTGGATAACCTCTACAGCGTCAATGGCTACCCGTTGCTGGTACGGTGGGATGCGCCTGTGGTGGTAGCCACTCCACCGCAACCCTTGCCACCGGTCGTGCCGGCAGCCACGCCTCGGCGGCGCTGGATTTTCTGGCTGCCGTGGTTTCTGTTGCCCTTGCTGGCGCTGCTGGCGCTCCTGGCAGCGCTATGGTTCGACTGCCCGTTCCTGCGCCAATGGTTCGGGCATAACCCACAACCGAGCGCAGTGGAACAGCCGGTGATCAACAGCGAATCTGCAATAACGCCCACACCTGAGTTGCCTGTGCCGACTCCAGAACCTGAACCTGAACCTGAACCTCCCGTGGTGCCTGAGCCGCTGCCGGTTGCCAAGCCCAAACAGGCCGAGGCAAGCGCACCGGCAAAGCCTGCTGTATGTCGCAAGTACACGAACACTCAGCCCCCTCAGTTGGCGGTCGTATTTGATACCTCGGGGTCTATGAACCTCAGTGTCGATGCCTCGTTGAAGGATGAGAGGTGGTTCTTCAGGAACCTGGACAACCCCTTCGCCGACCCTGCGATCTTCGCCAGAATCACTCAACCGCCTGTACGCATGGACGTGGCCAAGCAGTCTCTGACGCAAATGGTCAAGGACCTGCATCCGGCCATCGACATGCGTCTGGTGACATTCGATGGTTGCCGTACCCCCGTTGACCACGGCGTGTTCGGCAAAGCCCAGCGACCTGCGCTGATCCGCGGCATCCAGGGTCTTAAGGCCGACGATGGCACCGCGCTGAGCGCAAGTCTGGAGATGGCTGCCAGCAGCATGAACGGCCGAGATCGCGATGGGGTGATTGTCATGTTTGCCGACGGCGAAGATGGCTGCGGTCGCAACATCTGCGAAGTCGCGCAGCGCATTGCCCAGGACCAGCCGCGCCTGAAAATCAACCTGATCAACATCAGCACCAACAGCCTGGCCGACTGCGTCGCTCAGCGTACAGGTGGCCAGGTCTACTCGGTGAACAACGCTTCACAACTGGACATTGCTATCGAGCAGGCCAGCCAGGAAGTTTCCGCCAATACCAACTGCGAGTAGAGACGCACTCACATGCAGCGAGTCATACGTGATACCCAGGCCAGCCAGGAAGCAGCCGCAGCGCTGGAACAGACAGTCGCGCTGATTCGTCAGCACTTTCCACCCAGCATTGCCCACCTGTATGCCATACCGCGCCAAGCGCGCGACGGTGTGTTGGAGTGGTGGTCGGAGCTTGAAGGCCAACCTCACCTCTATACCAGCCTTGAGCGCCAGCAGCAGGCCGAACTGCTCAGGCGCTATGAAGAGCGCCAGGCAGCGGTGAAGCAACTGGCCCACGAACTCGAACGACGTGGGCAGACTGCAGCCGCTCAAGCGCTGACCAAGCTGGTTGGCGAACCCGACTTGAACAATCTGTTCAGCATCAATGGTGAACCGCTGGTGGTGCGCTGGGGGCAGCCGCAGCCGGTGCCTGCGGCGGCCGTGCCGAAGGTTGCTGCGCCTCGGCCGGCACCAGCTCCACCTCGACCGACAGCGCCGCGTCGACCGTTGGTACTTTGGCCGTGGCTGCTGGGGTTGCTTCTGCTTGCCCTGCTGTTCGCGTTGTATCTGTGGTGGCCTTCCTTGCGCCAGTTGTGGGCGACAGTTTCATCGCAGAACCAGATCTGCACCCCGACAACGAACTTTCAGCCTTCGGAATTTACCGTGGTACTCGACACGTCGGGCTCCATGGATGAACGGATCAGGGTCAAGCGTGAAGACGAACAGTGGTACATCACATTGCTGCGCAAGGTCCCCTTGGTCGAAGAGTTTCTGCCGTATGACAGCAAGCAGCGAGTTACGCGCATGGACGTGGCCAAAAGCTCACTGAGCACCGTGATCCAGAATCTGGAGCAGGGAATCGATATGCGCCTGGTCACCTTCGATGGTTGCCACTCGCCTCAGGACCATGGCGTATTCGACCCCGGCCAACGCAGCAATCTGATCGAGCGCATCAACAGGTTGCAGCCTCAAGGCGGAACCGCATTAGGCACCAGTCTGGAAGCCGCTGCTTCCCACATGAACGGCCGCGACCGCGACGGCGTGATCATCATGTTCGTCGATGGTAGCGACAGCTGTGGTCAGAGCGTGTGCGCAGTTTCGCGCCAGATTGCTGAGCAGCAACCACGCCTGCGGGTCAACATCGTCAACATCAGCGCCAGCACCGGCTCCAACTGTGCCGCAGAGAACACTGGCGGCCGGGTGTATACCGCCAACGATGCCGCCGCCGTGGCCGCCGCATTGCAGGAAGCCAGCCTGGAGGTTTCAAACGCGTCCGGCTGCAATTGAGCGTCGAATTATCATCGCCATTATTTCGACATCACGGAAATAATTGGTAAACTTTGCTTCCAATTTCTGCTGCCGACACGCAGCAGAAACCCGCATAAGGATTTGTCATGACAATGGTTTTTTGTCGCGGTTGCGCCAAGGAAATACATGAAACGGCGCCCACCTGCCCTCAATGCGGTGCATCTCAGTTCCTGCAAGGCCCAACCTCAGCGGCCACTGAAGTGTCGCCGTGGATGGGCATTGTTTCACTGATTCTCGGCATTCTTTGCGTCCTGTCCTTGTTCGATATATCTGACTGGGACAGTGACACCGTCGCTGGACTCTCGGTGTTTGCCATCGCCAGTCTGGTTTTAGGCGTCATCAGCATTGCCCAGCGACAGCCCGGCAGCAACATGGGCATTGCCGGCGTAGTCATGTCGGGCATTTCGCTGTTTGTGTTTATTGGATATTCAATTAATTAACGTGAGGGATAACAAATGAGTATGGTTTTTTGCCGGGGCTGCGCCAAAGAGATCCACCAAAGCGCCGTCGCCTGTCCACAGTGCGGCGCGCCGCAAGCTTTCAACCGCAGTACGCCGGCTTCGACAGCAGCAGTTGCGCCTGAGCAAACAGGTAACTGGTACATCGCCGTACTGAAGAAGTACGCCGTATTCGCCGGCCGCGCGCGCCGCAAGGAATACTGGATGTTCTTCCTGATCAGCTTTCTGATTGCCTGTGGTATTGCCACTGTCGAAGCGCTGCTGGGAATGAATGCAACCCTCTCTAACGTCTACTCGCTGGCGATGTTCATACCCGGCATCGCCGTTGGTGTTCGTCGCATGCATGACAGCGACCGTAGCGGCTGGTGGTTGCTGCTGCCAATCGTCAATATCGTCTTCCTGTGCCTGGACAGCACCCCGGGCGCCAACCGTTTCGGCCCGAACCCGAAGGGGATCGCATGATCATTTAATGATCAGTTTGTCGACTAAAAGCGGCCTTTCCTGGGTCGCTTTTTTGTTTGTGTGCCGACCAATGACGTTTTTCAATCGCCTCGATGCCGCTTTCTCCCTTGCCCTGCGGCCATCTGTACACGATTCTGTAGGTATCTGCCGTCAACAACTCCCAGCATTGCAGAGGCCTCTATGAAAACCGTGGCACAGCTCCTGAAAACCAAAGCCCAGCAGCATCATCAGGTTCATACCATTGGCCCGAATCACATGGTGCTCGATGCGCTGAAGTTGATGGCCGAAAAGAACGTCGGTGCCCTGCCGGTGGTCGAGGGAGGTCAAGTGGTGGGTATCGTCAGTGAGCGGGACTACGCACGCAAAATGGTGCTCAAAGGCCGCTCGTCGGTGGGCACGCCGGTCAGCGCGATCATGAGCGCCCCGGTGATTACGGTTGATCCGCACCAGAACGTCGAGTTTTGCATGAACATGATGACCAACAGCCACTTGCGCCACCTGCCCGTAGTGGAAAACGGCGAGTTGCTGGGCCTGCTGTCGATTGGTGACCTGGTAAAAGAGGCCATCGCCGAGCAGGCCAATATGATTCAACAGTTAGAGCAGTACATTCGCGGCGACTAATGGGTCGCGGCACCGATCAGCGGTACTCGCCCTCCAGCTCATCGAGCTGGTGGTCGAAGCTGCGCAGGCGTGCCGACCAGGTGTACACCAGTACTTCCAGATCGCGGTTAAGCACCGCCGCACCGCGTCCGCTGCTTTGCTGGGAGTCGCACAGGTCCAATTGATAGCGCTCACGGGCCATGGCGGTGGCCACGGTAGACAGCTCGCGGGCGTTGTCCAACCAGTGACGGCGCAGATCGTGGGTTTCCTTGTCCAGCTCCCGGCACTGACTCTTCAGGGCTTCAAGACTTTGCTCCAGCGGTGTGCCTTCCAGCTCGCCCATAACCTCCTGGAAAGTGCGCCCCGGCTGCCAGTAGCTGCCCCAGAAGTAACGGTCGAACACTGTTTCAACGCGACGCAGGGCAACTTTGGTATTCCAGATAGCTACCAGCGTGCGACCCTGTGCAAGCTGGCGCCTGCTGACCCGCAATTGCTGCCAGGCAATCCAGGCTAGGGCCGTAAGCGCGAGGGCACCAATTACTCCACCTGCTGCGTATAGAAATACCAGTGCCTGATTGAGTTGGTAGGCCTCTTTGACACCATAGAAGTAACCGACGGTCAGCAGTCCCAAAGCGCTCAAGGCGCACCAGAAACCAACTGTGTAGGGATCTTTCATTGGCACTATCCCCTTGTTGTTTTTTTCTGAGCATAGCAACGCCGAACGTCGGTATCAGTGCCACTGAGCGTTTATTTTTTCGGTCGCCGAAGCGCCTCGTTCAGTTGGTCGAAAGGCACCGCCCAGTCGGCGTCCTCAATGACACTTTCTTGCAGAAAAGCCTTTTGCGCCGGGGTCCAGAACGGTGCATCGACCAGTTTTACATCGCCCTTGAGTGGTGAGTGACTGGTGATGAATTGGTCGATTCCAACGGGGTCGTCTGGTAGCCCAAGTTGTTTGAACAGTTCCGAGAACTTGTGGTTAGGTGCTTCCATGGGGCACTCCTGTTAGCCAGGCTGGTCGTCTACGACGCCAGGTCTGGCAGTGGGTTGATCATCAACAAACCTCACGCACTTCGGCGTTCGGCACCAGTTTCAGATACTGCGACATGTTCATGTGGATCAAATGATCGTGATCCCCCGCCTCCACGTAGATATCGCCTTGGCGGGTGAGCGTCGGGTCAACCAGCATCTTGATCGAGTAGGCGTCTCCCATTGCCGGAATGGCGCCTCGCTCACAGTCGCCGAACAAGTGTGGCAGGTTGCTTTCCGAGGTCATGTGCCACTGACCGGTGGCCTGCACCTTGCTCATGTCGAGGTGACGATTGGCCGGTAGCACGGCCATCAGATAGTTGCCGTGACGGTCGTCGAGCATGACGGACTTGGCCACCCTTTCCGCTGGCACACCAGCCATACGGGCCGACTCAAGGCTGGTGGATGAGTGGGCATGAGGAACGATGTCGTAATCGCAGCCTGCCGTGTCGAGGCAGCGCTGCAGGGTTTTTGCCATACGCATGATGCACCTCCAGATACAGCTCCCCCAGTGATGAAGTTTAGGCCCTGCTGCTGTGGGCCGCGGACTAAACTTATTGGACACGCACAACTCGGGTGAATTCAGGTGATCGCTCGCTGGTGTCGGCAGCTGCTTTTGCTGCTCTTGCTCGGCGCGGTGCCTGGCGGACAAGCTGCGCCCGGTAACCCGGTGTTGGTATTGAGTATTAACGACGCTATAGGTCCGGCCAGTGCCGACTATCTGATACGTGGTTTCGCGCAGGCCAGGTCCGAGCAGGCCCAGCTTGTGGTGATCCGCCTCGACACGCCAGGCGGGCTGGACAGCTCGATGCGGGAAGTTATCAAAGCCATTCTGGCCAGCCCCGTGCCAGTGGCCAGCTTCGTCGCCCCCGGCGGGGCCCGAGCGGCCAGTGCTGGCACTTATATTCTTTACGCCAGCCACATAGCAGCCATGGCCCCCGGCACCAATCTAGGCGCTGCGACACCGGTGCAGATTGGCGGCCTGCCCGGTGCACCCAAAGACCCTGGCGCACCGCCTGCTACGCCGACCGGCGACAAGCAACCTGCGCCGAACGAACAAGACACCTTGACGCGCAAACAGGTCAACGACGCTGCGGCCTATATCCGCAGCCTGGCACAGTTGCGTGGACGCAATGCCGAATGGGCGGAGCAGGCGGTGCGCGAGACCGTGAGCCTGCCAGCCAACGAAGCCTTGCGCCTGAAGGTAATCGACCGCGTCGCCAACGACCTGCCCGACTTGATGCGCCAGCTCGACGGCAAATCACTGGAGGCCGCTGGCCAGACCGTGCAATTGCACACCGCTAACGCTGCGCTGATCGAGCGCCAGCCAGACTGGCGCACACGCTTGCTGGCCGTGATCACCAATCCCAACGTCGCGCTGATTCTGATCATGATGGGTGTGTACGGTCTGATGTTCGAGTTCATGAGCCCTGGCACTGGGGTAGGCGGGGTTGTCGGCGGTATCTGTCTGTTGCTGGCGCTGTACGCCTTGCAGTTGCTACCGGTGAGCTACGCCGGGGCCGGTCTGATTCTGCTGGGCGTAGCGTTCATGATTGCCGAGGCATTCATGCCCAGCTTCGGCGTAGTCGGCTTTGGAGGCATCGTCGCCTTCGTCGTCGGTGCGGTGATCCTGATGGACACCGATGTGCCCGGCTACGGCATTGCGCTGCCGTTGATCCTGTTCCTGGCAATATTCTCGGCCTTGCTGCTTGGCGGCGTGCTGGGGGCGGCCATGAAGGCTCGAAAACGTGCGCTGGTGAGCGGCGATGCCGGGCTGATTGGAAGCCTGGCGACGGTCATGGCGGTCAACGACAGCGATCCGTTCATCGGCTCGGTACAGGCACAGGGTGAGCAGTGGCAGGCGCAGAGTCAGACACCGCTGCAAGTGGGGCAACACGTGCGAGTTATCTCACGCAAGGGCGTACTTTTGGACGTCAGTGCAGCAGCTGAAGCTGTGGCGCAAGGAGAGTGACTATGTTTTTCGAACTGGGCATTGGTGCGCTGCTGGCATTTACCGCCGTGCTGTTGCTATCGGCGTTTCGCATCCTGCGCGAATACGAGCGAGGGGTGGTTTTCCAGCTCGGCCGTTTCTGGAGAGTCAAGGGGCCGGGGCTGGTACTGCTGATCCCGGGTATCCAGCAGATGGTCCGGGTCGATTTGCGTACCGTGGTGCTGGATGTACCGCCGCAGGATGTGATTACCCGTGACAACGTATCGGTGAAGGTCAACGCCGTTATCTACTTTCGCGTGCTCGACCCGCAGAAGGCGATTATCCAGGTCGAAGACTTTCTCATGGCTACCAGCCAACTGGCCCAAACCACACTGCGCGCAGTGCTCGGCAAGCATGAGCTGGATGAGCTGCTGGCCGAACGCGAACGCCTGAACCTGGATATCCGCCAGGTGCTGGATGCACAAACCGATGCCTGGGGCATCAAGGTCGCCAATGTCGAGATCAAGCATGTTGACCTCAATGAGTCGATGATCCGTGCCATTGCCCGTCAGGCTGAGGCCGAGCGGGAACGGCGAGCCAAGGTGATCCATGCCGAAGGGGAGCTGCAAGCCTCGGAGAAACTGATGCAGGCAGCAGAAATGCTTGGGCGCCAGCCGGGGGCCATGCAACTGCGTTACATGCAAACGCTGGGAAGTATTGCCGGGGACAAGTCGTCGACCATCGTCTTTCCGTTGCCGATCGACTTGCTTAAAGGGATGGTGGAGAAGGAGAAGTAGTGAGTGGGGGCGGGATCGCAGGGCGAGCCCGCGCCTACCGGCCAGGTTCGGCTGACCAACCACCACCCAAGGCCAGGAACAGGCGGATTTGGCCCATCGCTACCTGGGTATTGGCCATTGCCAGTTGTGCGCGCATGTCGGTGTAGGTGCGTGTCGCTTCCAGGTCTGCCAGGAAGGATTCGCGACCGGCCTTGTAGAAGCGATGTGTCTGCTCTGCTGCCTGTTGCGCCGATTGTTCCGCTTCGAGCAAGGCATCACGCCGCTGCAGCAATGCACTGTATTGCGCCAGACTGGTCTGGGTTTCACGAATGGCGTTGAGCACCACGCCGTCAAAATGCGCCAGCGCCGCCTGGGTGGAGGCTTCAGCCTCACGGATTCGCGCCCGCGAGCCATTGGTTGGCACAGTCCAGGTCAGCAGCGGGCCAAAGCCCCAGCGATTGGTTTGAGGCTCTCCGAGGTTATCCAGGATACCAATGGTGCCAACTTGCGCTCCGATGCTGATATCCGGGTACAACTGGCCGGTAGCCACGCCGATGGTTGCAGTGGACGCTGCCAATTGGCGTTCCGCCTGACGAATATCTGGGCGACGCTTGAGCAATGCGGCGCCATCGCCTACGGGCAGAACCTGGGCGATATGCGGCAGCTCGGCACACTCGGCCGTACCTGTTGGCAACTGCGCCACCGGCTTGGCCAGCAACATCGACAGGGTATACAGACCCGCTTCGCGTGCGGCGTGGTAGCGTGGCAACTCGGCTCGCAGCGACTTGAACTGGGTTTGCGAACGCGTCACTTGGGTTTCGTCGCCTCGTCCGGCGTCACGCAAGCGTTGCGTCATGGTCACACTCTGCTCCTGCAAATCCAGAGATTCGCGCGCGATGTGGTATTCCTCGTTGGCCGCACAGACCTGGGTGTAGGCACGCACGACGTCGGCCACCACGGTGATGCGTGCAGTGTCGGCAGCGGCCTGGGTTGCATCGGCATTGGCCTGGGCCGCTTCCACCCCACGCTTGAGGGTGCCCCACAGGTCGAACTGGTATGAGGCACTGATGATTGCCTCACCGATGTTCGCCACGGGTACTTTCTCTGGCAGCAAGAACGCTTCGCCAGACTCTTGCAAGCGCTGGGCGCCGAGCTTTACACCACCGTTGAGCCCGCCCTGGGACTGGGCCTGTTCGACCTGGGCGCGGGCACGGCTGATGTTGGCCGTGGCCACACGCAGTTCGGTATTGGCGGTCAGTGCTTGACTGACCAAGGTGTTGAGCCGCTGGTCGTGATACAGGTGCCACCAGTTTTGCGGCACCGGTGCAGAAACCACGCTGTCGGCGTCCTGGCGCAAGTTACCTTGCAGGTCAGCACGCTGGATTGCAGCGTCTTTGGGCAGTTGATAATCCGGCCCAACCATCTGGCAGGCCGACAGCATCAGGCTTAAACCCAGCAGTGGAAGGCACTTCATTGCGCGTTACCGTCGATGATGGAAACCGTGGCGGTACGTCCGGCAATCATGCGAAAGTCCGCGGGCACTTCGTCGAAGGCAATGCGCACCGGAATCCGCTGGGCCAGGCGCACCCAGCTGAAGGCCGGGTTGACGTTGGGAAGCAGGTTGGCACCGCTGGTGCGGTCACGGTCTTCGATACCGGCAGCAAAGCTCTGCACATGGCCACGCAAGCGAGTGTTGTCACCCATCACCCGAATGTCCACCGCCTGGCCAATTTTGATGCCTCCCAGTTTGGTTTCTTCAAAATAGCCATCGACATGGTAGGAAGCGCTGTCGACGACGGCCAGCACCGGCTTGCCGGCACTGACGAACTCGTGCGCACGCGGCGCGCGGTCATTCAGATAACCATCCACCGGACTGCGCACTACCGAGCGATCGAGGTTGAGTTGAGCGGCGTCCACCGCCACTTGCGCCTCGGCCATTGCCGCCTGCGCACGCGCTTCCCGGGACTGGCTTTCCTCGAGCTGCTCCTGCGCCACCAAGTTGCCCAAACCACGGTTGCGCCGCGCCTCGCGCTGGGCCTGGGCCAAGGTTTCCTTACGTTCAGACAGGATGGCCTGGGCATGACGCAGCGCCAGCTTGAAGCGGTCCTGGTCGATGGTGAAAAGCACGTCGCCGCGCTTGATCATCTGGTTGTCGCGCACCTCGACCTGTTGGATTAGCCCGGAAACGTCTGGAGCAATCTGGATGACATCGGCACGGATATGCCCATCGCGTGTCCACGGGGCGAACATGTAGTACATGACCATCTGCCAGACCAGTACGGTCGCCAGTGTCACAACCAGCAGGGTCAGGACCACACGGCCCAAGGTCAATAAAGGTCTTTTCATGGCAGCATCAGGTTTCGGCAAAAGTGATCGACCGTGCCGAGCAGCACGGCGTATAGCGCAACGTTGAACAACGCCCGGTGCCAGACCAGGCGGTAGAAATGCAAACGGGTGAGCAGCGCGTGCACCCCAAGAAACAACAGGTAGGTGAGGACCATCATCACCAGCAACGTGGGCAGAAATACCCCGCTGATATCCAGTTCACCGATCACAGGGGGGCTCCATCGATGCCATAAGGCAGTTGCGGCTTGTCATCAGACGGCTCCAGCACCACTTCCACACCAGGCAGCAGAGCCAGGCGTAAGCCGCTCAAGGCGTGCAACAGGTGAATTCGGGTTTCGCCACTGTCGGCCAGGTCGTTGAGATTGAGAGCCCTGCGGGCGCGTTCCATGCTCTGCAGCAGTACTTCGGGCGCATGCAGACGGCGGCGAGCATCCAGACAACCCTGAAAGTGCTCGCCCACCTCCTCCACGACCTGCTGCAGCAAATGCCGCGGCCCCACGTCAACCCGAGGCATGTAGGCAAGCAAATCGAGCAGGTTCAAACCCACGCGCAGATCACGCAACGCTGACCCCGTGTCCTGACCGGTCTGGATTAAACGTGGCAGGTGTTGCATCAAGCGGTCGAGCATCTGTACGCCCAAATAACGATGTTCGGCCAGCGTCGCTGGACGGGTCATGCCAACGATGTCCCTCCAACTGAAGCGCGTCAGCCGCTTGGCCGCCAGTTCCACTCCGAACGGGCGCATCACCAACGTCCAGATAAACGCGAACAGCAACCCCACAGGCCCGGCCAGGTTGGAGTTGATGAAGGTCAGGAAGTTGGCATCGTAAGCGCCCTGGATACTGATGAACGAGGCTGTGTTCACAATGGTCAGCAAGGTGCCAAGGTAGAACTGCGGTTGTACCGTCAGGGTTCCGACGCAAATGAAGGGAATGGCAAAGGCCAGCACCAGCATCGGAAAGTCATGCAGGTTGGGCAATACCAGAAACAGGTAAAGGCTAGCGAACACAACAGACAGGGCGGTCCAGAAGAAAAACCGGTAAATCTGCGGTGCAGGGTCATCCATCGCCGCAAAAAAGCTGCAAGCGACGGCAGCGAGAATCACCGCACTGCCGCCATCATTCCAGCCTGAGAGTATCCATAGCGTGGTCGCCGCAATAATTGCCGTCACCGTGGAAAACACTGAATAGAGCATCAGGCCACGGTCGAAGAACGGCGTCAGGCGACCCAGGCGCCAATGTCGGTACACAGCCCGCCACGGCGACAAGTCTTCGTTGCGAATGGCGTGTTGCAGGCTGCAGCAGTCTTGCCACAGGTCGACCCATTCGGCCAGGCGGTAGAGCGCATTGGACAGCAACAACGCCGGGCGCTCATCGAGGTCCGCGACACTGGGCTGCAGGTGTTCAAGTTGAGCCCGAAGAGCCGACCAACGGCTGGGGGACGCGTCGCTGGAAGTGCTTTTCAGCCATTCACGGGCCTGATCCAGTAACGGCTGCAACTGCTCGGCCTGGGCCGGTGCGCGGGCCTCCAAGGCCAGCAAGGCATCGTCCAGGGCGTCGACCACGGGCAGTAGGTGAATCATGCGACCGCGCAGCTCACGAGCATTCTTCACCGTCTGCGGGCGCGCGCCCTCATGCGACAGTTGCCCGATCATCAGCTCCAGCGTGTTGAATGTGGTCACCATCGAAGCGCGCAAGGTGCCGACCGTGTCGGTGGACGCGGTGCGGGCAAGAAAGGTATCGCTGTAGCGGATTGCTTCGTTGAACCAGTTGCCTGTGGCGCCAACGACTACCGGGGTTAAACGCCGTGGCCAGAAAATAGCGCCAACCACTGCAGCGCAAACAATGCCCAGACAGATTTCCTGGGCGCGGGACGAAGCGATATCGAACACCCGCAATGGATCGTCGACTACGGGCAGGGCAATCATCGGCAAGGTGTAGCCCGCCAGCATCAAGGCATAGCTGTTGGCGGTACGCAGGTGCAACGAGAGAAACAACAAGGTGCCAGTCCACAAGGCAATGGCCACAATCAGCAGTAGTGGTGTCTGTACCAGCAGCGGGACCATGAACACTGCACCTGCAGCACCCAGCAAGGTGCCCATTGCGCGGTACAACGCCTTGGAGCTGGTGGGGCCGACAAAGGGGCTGGAAACGATATACACCGTGGCCATGGCCCAATAAGGCCGGGGCAACTGCAACAGCAAAGCGATGTACAACGCAATCATCGAGGCGGCGAACGTACGCACACCATAGAACCAGTCGCGAGCAGGCGGCAGGGAACTGAAAAAGCCCTTCACACCAGCACGCCCGGCGTGCGTTGCGCTGCCTGTTCGAAGGCACGAATGACGCGCAGGGCAGCCAACAGATCGGCCTCATCGATACCCTGCAGCACATCGCGGCGCAGTCGCACCAACTCATCTTCGATGGTTTCGGCCAGGGCGCGGCCACTTTCAGTCAGGCTCAGCGCTTTGGCGCGGCGATCGACAGGGTCTTCAGTGCGACAGATAAGCCCAGCGCTGCACAGTTGATTGAGCAGGCGTACCAACGAGGGGCTTTCAAGGCCAGCTGCATGGGCCACCGCCACCTGATGCACGCCATCACCCAGGCGCACGATCATCAGCAACGGGATGGCGCAGGCTTCGGAAATACCGTAGCCAGCCAGGGTCGCCTGACAGATCCGCCGCCAGTGCCGACCGGCCACCACCATTCCGCTGCTGATAGTGCGTTGCAGTGCATCGAGAGTCATGAAGGGAAGGCCTTCGCATATTCATAGTTTGCTAACTATCTATATTCTTCGATCCACGCCCTCATCGTCAAGTGCGGCTGACCGGCGTCAAACTCCGGGCTGAAGTTGATCGTCCAGCTTCATGGTCAAGGCAAGCGAGCTGCCCATATGGATGGCTTGATCACGCCAAAACAAATAGCGCAAAGCATCATGAGAAACACTGAAGTGCACCGCCAGCTCTTCTGCGGCCTGCATGACCCCAGCCACTGCTGCCAGCTCCAACCAGTACACGCCAGCCTTGTGGTCGGCTGCAACGCTCTGCCCGTGCAACAGCCGATAGCCCACTTCAAAACGGCAACGCGCATCGCCGCTCTGGGCGCCGCGCGAAAACCAGCTGTACGCCATTTGTAGATCAACGCTCCAGGTCTGCAAGTCGCCGTCGCAGATCTCCTCTTCATAGAGATCACCCAAGGCCGCAGCCGCCTGTTCCAGGCCGCGCTCGAACGCATGCTGGTAGTACTCGGCCGCGCTGGCATAGGCGACCTCGACCCCCTTGCCGAAGTAATACTGCTGGCCGAGGTTGAACCAGGCCACAGCGCTGCCTTGCAATGCCGCCATACGCAACAGATGCCCGGCCAGTGGGGTGTCGGCGCGCCAATATTTTCCATTCAGCCAGATCCAGCCCAGATCGTTGAGCGCCGCGACACTGCCGTCCAACGCCTGGCTGCGCAGATCGCTGTACAGCGCCTGCAGATCCGAGGCTTCTTCGAGGCGACTGATCAGGAGGAAGCTTTCGCCCAACGCTGCCCGCTGACTGGGCATGCCCACGCCAGCGTACATCCGCTCCAACTGGCCGGTTCGACCCGACACAGGAGTGATTCGCTCAGGCAGCAGACGCTCGAGCAGTGGGTAAATATTGCTGGCAGCCGACATGTTCATCCTCGTTGAACAACCCTCCCAAACGCTGGCGGGTGTAATGAGGCGTGATTCTGCGCAGAGCCACGACAAAACCTGTCGCGAACGATTCGGTTGAGGCAAATCAACGGCTTCATCCTTGATCTAATAGTTAAATGGCCAATTGCCATAACTCGCCACTGAGACCATGCTACAACCGCAAGCCTAGACAAGGACGTTATCTTTTGCCCTCCGCAACCACCCGTGCCACTCTCAGCCGTCAATGGGAGTTACTGCGCCAACTGCCCAGCCGCTCACCAGGCATTACCAGCGCCGAGCTGGTAGCTCGCCTGCAAGATGCCGGTTTTCCCATCAGCAAACGCAGTATCGAGCGCGACCTCAACGAGTTGTCGCTGATCTTTCCGCTGGAGCGTAATGACAAGAGCATTCCCTACGGCTGGCACTGGGCAGCCAACGCCTGCATCGAACTGCGCGGCATCAGTATCAGCGAGGCTTTAAGCCTGGCGCTGGTCGAAGAAGCCGTGCGGCCCTTGCTGCCAAGCAGCATGCTCAAGGTGCTCGATCCACGCTTCAGCCATGCTCGGCAGAAGCTTGAACATCTTTCCGGTGCCAACAAGGCGGCACGCTGGCTGGACAAGGTCGCCAGTGTACGGGCAGACATGAATATGCAGGCCCCGGAAGTGCCGGACAGTATTCTGGAGACCCTGCAACAAGCGCTGCTCGAGGAGTACCAGTTGCACTGCCAGTACTACTCAGCGCACACCGATAAGGTCAGCGAGTTGACCCTCAATCCACTGGCATTGATCCAGCGTGGCCAGATCAGCTACCTGATCGCCACCGCTGCGCCCTACAGTGATATTCGCCAATTCGCAGTACATCGCTTTCGCCATCTGCGCGTGCTCGGCAGCGCAACCGAAGGCTTGCGCGACTTCGACCTGCAGGCCTACTTGCGCAGTGATGCTCTGCAGTTCGGGGATACCGACAAGATCGAGTTGCAGGCCTGGATCAGCGACAACCTGGCACGCCTGGTACGTGAGACCCCGCTGTCAGCGGATATGCAGCTCGTCAAGCTGGAACAGGGTCATTGTCTGCGAGCCACCGTGAGCAACAGCTGGCAACTGCGCTGGTGGCTACTGAGCCAAGGCGACGGTTTGATCGTCGAGCAGCCCCTGACCCTACGCCAGCAAATGGCTGAAACCCTGAGTAACGCGGCCGCCCAGTACCAGGCGGCGCAGCAGGCCTGATTCAACAAGCGCTCAGACTACTGCCGCGTTGCCCAAGATCGCGGGGCAGGCTTAGCGCTCGCGCAAGGCCTCGGCGCGGGCGCGGATGATGGGTTTGAGCAGGTAGCTCAGCACGCTTTTCTTGCCCGTGATGATATCCACCGAAGCAACCATGCCAGGGATGATCAACAAGGGCTTCTCGTCTGAACCCAGGTGACTGCGCTCCGTGCGCAGTTTGATCACGTAGAAGGTGTTGTTGTCTTCATCGGTGATGGTATCGGCGCCGATCTGTTCTAGCTTGGCTTTCAAACCACCGTAGATGGTGAAGTCGTAGGCCGTGAACTTGACCATGGCTTCCTGGCCCGGATGCAGGAACGCAATGTCTTGCGGACGAACACGGGCTTCGACCAGAAGGGTGTCGTCAAGCGGTACGATTTCGACCAGGTCACTGCCAGGCTGGATAACGCCACCGACGGTGTTGACCAACATTTGCTTGACGATGCCGCGCACCGGCGAAGTTACCAGGGTTCGATTGACGCGATCGTCCAGCGCCTTGCCTGTGGCCTTGGCCTTGTTCAGGTCGGTGCGCGCCTCGTTGAGTTGGGTAAGGGCATCGCTGCGGAACTTGCCGCGGGTCTCGTCAATCTTGCGCTCAACTTCTTTGATCGCCGACTCGGCTCGCGGAATGGCCAGCGAGGTGGCATCGAGCTGGCCGCGGTTTTCAACTTCAGCGCGTTTCAAACGCAATACTTCAACTTGAGAAATTGCGCCCTGGGCCACCAACGGCTCGGACATGCTGATTTCCTGGCGCAGGAGCTGCAGGCTGTTGCGATACTGGGCCTGCTTGGAACTGAACTCACGCAGCTCCTGTTGACGCTGTACCAGTTGCTCATGCATTCCGCCAAGTTCGTCCTGTAGCTGCTGACGCCGGCTCTGGTACAAGGCTTCTTCGTTGGCTGCCTGGCTGGGGACAGCTTTGCGAATTTCTTCGTCAATTTTCAGCGGACGGTCTTCGACCTCCGCGCTCAGGCGCTCAACACGCAGGGCCATCGCCAGGCGGTCAGCCTCGGTCTCGCCGACGTTGGAAACAAAACGAGTGTCATCCAGGCGCAGCAATGGCGCACCTTCTTCGACAATCTGGCCTTCTTTGGCGTAGATCTGCGCAACGATGCCGCCTTCCAGGTTCTGGATTTTTTGCAGTTTGGAGGAGGGAATTGCCTTGCCTTCACCGCGAGTGACTTCGTCAATAATTGCAAAGTGAGCCCACAACCCCAGAAACAGGAAGAATGCGATCACCCCCCAGATGGTCATGCGCACGATACGCGGTGCATCTTCGATGAGCGCCTTGTTGACCTCGGGAAGCGGCTGGCCACTGAGGGATTCCGAGCCTTTGAAATATTTGCGCAGGCTTTCCTTGAACTGCCCCATATCCATCTTAAGCAACACTGATCTGCCCCTTCTTCAGCGCATCCATAACGGCGGCTTTCGGGCCATCCGCAACAATCTGTCCCCGATCAACCACAATCAAGCGATCGACCAGTGACAACAACGATGCCCGGTGGGTGACCAGGACCACGGTCTTGCTTTCGATAACGGCTTGCAGGCGTTGCTTGAGGCGCTCCTCACCGGTGTTGTCCATCGCACTGGTAGGTTCGTCGAGCAGTAGAATCTGAGGATTGAGCAGCAATGCACGGCTAAGTGCGACGTTCTGACGTTGCCCGCCAGAAAGGTTCTGGCCGCGCTCCCCTACTTGCAGTTCATAACCTTGGGGATGCAAACGTGCAAATTCATGAACACCAGACAGCTCGGCCGCCTGCAGGACCATCTCGTCTTCGACGTAACGCGCGCCACTGACCAGGTTGTCGCGCAACGTACCGGCCATCAATTGAATGTCCTGGGGGACGTAGCCAATGTTGTGGCGCAGTTCGCTGACGTCGATCTGGCGGATATCCACGCCATCGATCAGTAGCGACCCTTTATCAGCTTCGTAAAGACCGACGATCAACTTGGCCAGCGAACTTTTACCCGAGCCGCTGCGACCGATGATGCCGATTTTTTCACCCGGGCGAATCGTAAGACTGACGCCCTTGAGGGCTTGGTTTTGCTGGTTCGGGTAAGTGAAGTCAACGCCGCGGAATTCGATTGCGCCCTGCAGAACCTGACGGCTCAGCGGACGTTCCTCGAAGTTTCGTTCCTGGGGTAGCTCCATCATCTGGTCAGTTGAAACCATGGTGACCTTGGCCTGCTGATAACGCGTAAGCAAACCAGACAGTTGGCTCATCGGGCCCAGCGCGCGGCCACTGAGCATGTAGCAAGCAATCAGACCGCCCATGCTGAGGTTACCGGCGATGATCTGGTACACGCCGGCGCAAATCAGCGCCACGCCGGCCAACTGCTGGATAAGCAACGTGATGTTCATCGCCAGGCCAGAGAGCACCTTGACCCGCATCTCCAAGCGACTGAGGGTGCCGATGGTCTGCTCCCACATGTACTGACGTTCGCTCTCGGCATTGTTGACTTTAACCGCGTCAAGGCTTGCCAGCGTTTCGATCAGGCTGGACTGACGCTCCGAAGCCAGGGCCATGGTCTGTTCCAGCGTCGCCACCAACGGCTTCTGCAGGGCATAGCCGATACCCAGGGCCAGCGGGAAGGCAATAATCGGAATCCACACCAGATGCCCGCCGATGATGGCAATGACCATCAAGATCAACAGCGTGAACGGCAGGTCAATAAGGCTGGCAAGGGTCAGCGAAGCGAGGAAATCGCGCAGGCCCTGAAATTCATGAATGTTCTGCGCGAAGCTGCCGACCCGCGCCGGACGAAACTTCATCGCCATGCCGACGATGCGCTCGAAAAGAGTCGCAGAAATGATCAGGTCGGTCTTCTTCCCCGCAAGGTCAAGGCACAGGCTACGCAGGCTCTTGAGTATCAGGTCGAAGACGTAGGCACCGCCGATGCCGATAGCCAGCACCCACAACGTCGAGGTCGCCTGGTTGGGCACCACGCGGTCGTACACGTTCATGACGAAAAGCGGTGCGGCCAAAGCAATCAGGTTGATCACCAGGCTTGCAGCGATGGCATCGATGTACAGCCAGCGGCTGCGCTTGAGCGTGTCACGGAACCAGGATCGCGCGCGCGGTATCAGGTTGCCGTGATTAACGTCGAACTTGTGCTGCGGTTGAGCGAAGAACACCCGACCGCTGTAGTCAGCCTGCAACGCATCACGGCTGACATGCACCTCGCCGCCGTCACTCTCACTGAGCAACAGCCGCGCGGTGTCATCATTCTCCCACCCGAGCAACACCGTGCTGCGACCATCCTTGAGCAGCAGCATGGCCGGCATGGCAATGCTCGGGATCTGCTCAAGCTTGCGTTGCAGCAAGCGCCCCTGTAGGCCGGCACGGGCTGCTGCACGAGGCAGCAGCTCCGGACTCAGGCGCTGGGCGGGCAAGGGTAGACCGGTGGTCAACATCGCCCGGCTGGCAGGCTTTTGATGCAGAACGCAAAGCGAGAGCAGGCTGTCCAGCAACGGATCATCGTGCTGGCTGCGTGGATCATGACTGAGTTGAACTCGACTAACTTCTGATTCCACGCGGCTTCTCTTGGTAAATGCGGTTGGGGGTAACTGAGCCTCAGTTCATGCCTGGCAGGCTCACTTGGGGCTTCAAATCGTTCTGCACAACAGTTGCCATTGGCGCTACAACACCCTGGCTCTTGAGCAGTTGGCCAATGGTCGCCTTGATTCGATACTGAGTAAACACTTGAATGTACTTCACCTCAGTCAGACGACGCTGGGCGGTGAAGAGTTCGTTTTCACTATCGAGCAAGTCGAGCAGAGTTCGCTCGCCAAGGCTGAATTGCTTCTGATACGCACTGCGCACGTTGTTGCTGTAATCGACATATTGCTGGGCAATCGGCAATTGCGCGTTGGCGTTATCCATAGCATTCCATGACAGGCCCAGTTCTTCATTGAGCTGGCGCAAAGCATTGTTGCGGATGTCCAGAGCCTGGTTGGTCAGGTAGGACTTCGATTCCAGGTCAGCCTTGTTGCTGCCACCGGAATACAGGTTGAAGCTCATACGCAGCATAGCCTGCCATTCGTTATTGTGGCCGTTCGCACCATCAATATCGTTATCTGCCGTCCGTCCGAGTTCTGCATCGAAACGTGGATAGAACGTAGACTTGGCGGCTTCATATTGCTTTTCCGCCGCTGCGATGTCGGATTCAGCCGAACGCAGGATCGGGCTGCTTTCGACCATCTGATGGCGAGCTTCATCAAGGTTGGCTGGCAGCATGTCGATAAACGGTGCAGGTGCGCTCAACTCATCGGGCATTTCACCCACCACGCTCAGGTAGTTGGTTTTTGCATCCGCCAGGTTGGTTTGCTCGGTGATCAGGTTGTTCTTGGCTTGGGCCAGACGCGCTTCGGCCTGGTCGAGGTCAGCCAGACGCCCAACGCCGCGGGTGGTACGCAGTTTGATCTGATCATAAATACGCTCGTGACTGCGCAGGTTGTCTTCGGCCAGACGCACCATTTCGCGTCGAGTCAGGACATCGAGATAAACCTGAGCTACGGTCAATGCCGTGCGCTCGGACGAACCAAGCAAGGAATAGGCACGAGAGTTAACGGTGGCTTGTTGACGCCCTACTTCGCTGGAAGTAGCGAAACCGTCAAAAACCATTTGGCGCAGACGCACGCTTGATTCACCCCGGTTGAGAGTCTCCCAACGGTTGCCGGTACTTGGGCTATCGGTCCCTTCGCGGCCGTACCCTGCCAGCACATCGACCTTGGGCAGATAGCCGCCCTTGGCAGCACGCAATTGGTAGTCAGCAGCGATACGGCTATTGACCCCAGCCTGGATTTCCGGATGCACTTCCAAGGCTTTCTGCATGGCCTCTGGCAGCGTCTGTGCCTGAACAAAGCTGGCAGCGAAAGCGAATGGAACAGCGGTGAACAATAACGCGCGCATTAGAATTTTTTCCTAGGGACCTCTTGTCCCAGATCACAGCAAAAGAACGTTGCTGCATTCGAAAATGGCAACCAAGTAGACGTTCTGTCGGAAACTTCCGAATGGGTACTCGAGCGTACGTAGGAAGGGTGGAAGCCGCTTAAATATCAATGTGACATTACGGTGGTGATTGTTTAGGATGGCAGCAGGAAGGTCAATAGTTTGGCATAAAGTTAATAGCCAAAAATTATAGACAAGTTTTTGACGCCATAAGCGTCAAAATAACATTTGAAGCATTCCAAAGAAGACGGCGTCGCACGCGCGCCGGCATGGAAGCCAACTGATTTGGTAAACCGGAGAGTCCAATGAGCAGTGTTGTTGCCATCGTCAAAAGCATTGTTGGTCAAGTTATCGCTGTATCTCCCGAAGGGGCTCGGCGCGTACTCATCGAAGGTGACCGCCTTTTCATTGGTGATCAGGTACTGACTGGCCTTGCGGGCGCAGTTACTTTGGAATTGGCCGATGGCCGCACCCTGGACTTGGGCCGGGACACTCAATGGAGCGCCGATGCGCCGGACAGCAGCACCGACCTCGCAGCGGCCACAGCTCAGGCTGCGCCCTCGGTTGAAGAGCTACAACAGGCGATCGCCGCCGGTGCTGACCCGACTACCGAACTTGAAGCCACCGCTGCCGGCCCCTCGGCAGCAGGCAGTGGTGCTGCCGGTGGCGGTCACAGCTTCGTCATGCTTGATGCCACCGCAGGATCGGTCGACCCGACCATTGGCTTCCCGACCGGGCCAATTGGTTTTGCCACCGGTGACGAGCGTGAAGAACTGGGCCGCCTGGACAACAGCAACAACCCGTTGGCTCCTACCCCGGACGTCGCGACCGGGCTGACTTTGACTGCCACGCCGTCGATCACCGAAGCGGGCGGGGAGATCATCTACACCGCCACCGTCGGTCAGCCGCCTCTGACTGACCTGACAGTGACCTTGTCCAATGGCCACACCATCGTCATCAGCGCCGGCCAGACTTCTGGTAGCGTCAGCGTGGTCATCCCGCCAAACGATACCGTGTACATCGATGGTAGCGAGATTTCAGCGACTATCACCGGTACCACAGGTGGTGGCGGACTGGTTGTCACCCCCGACAAGACGCCAGCGACTACCCAGATCACTGATACTGTCGACACGACTACGGTTAACCTGACGGCGAATCCGAGCGTCACCGAAGGGGGCGTGATCACCTATACCGCCACCCTGACCAACCCGGCGCAGACACCGGTAACTGTCACCCTGTCCAACGGCACCACCATCACTATCGGTGCAGGCCAAACGACCGGTTCGGTTGATGTACAGACGCCTCCGAACGACGTTTACAACAATGGCAGCAGTGTCAGCGCGACCATTACTGGCGCCACGGGCGGCAACTTCGAGAATCTGGTACCTAATCCGAATCCAGCCGTCACCAATATCATCGACTCGATCGACAACACCGGCCTGAGCCTGACGGCCACCGGTACGGTGGCCGAAGGTGGCCAGATCGTTTACACCGCGACGCTGACCAACCCGGCCGGCACCGCGATGACCGTAACCTTGAGCAACGGTGCGGTGATCAATATTGCCGCTGGTCAGACTCAAGGGACTGTCAGCGTAGCTGCACCTAAAGATGACGTGTACATCGATGCTGGCAATGTCGGCGCGACCATCAGCAAGACCGAAGGCGGCAACTTCGAAAACCTGGTGGCAAGCAAAGAGCCAGCGGTAACCAAAGTTACCGACACCATCGACACCTCGACGGTAACCCTTACCGCCACCCCAAGCGTCGCTGAAGGTGGCGTGGTTACCTACACCGCTTCGGTGACGGCACCTGTTACCGGATCGGCGCTGGTCATTACCCTGGCCAATGGGCAGCAAATTACTATTCCTGTCGGCCAGAGCACTGGCTCCGTCGAATTCGTCGCACCGAACAACGTCCACACCACCAACGAAGCCCTGACCAACAGCATTACCGGTACCACTGGCGGTAACTACGAGAAGCTGGACACTGCCGGCAAGCCAGTGACCACCGTTACCGATGGCCCTGGCTCGCAAGACACGACCGGCTTGAAACTGACCGCCACTGACTCTGTCGACGAAGGTGGCCAGATCACCTACACCGCGACGCTGACCCACCCAGCTGGCACGGCGATGACCGTGACCCTGAGCAACGGTGCAGTGATCAACATCGCGGCTGGTGGCACTTCCGGAACCGTTACCGTCGACGCGCCGAAGGACGACGTTTACCTCGATGCCGGTAAAGTTGAAGTCACGATCGACGGCACTTCCGGTGGCGATTTCGAGAAGCTGGCTGTGGATAACACTCCAGCGATTACCGACGTTGCAGACACCATCGACACCTCGACGGTGAAACTGACCACAGATGTCGGCACCATTGGTGAAGGTGGTGTAATCACTTACACCGCTACCGTTAGCGCGCCTGTCACCGGCTCGGACCTGGTTATCAACCTGGCTAACGGTCAGCACATCACCATTCCAGTGGGTCAAAGCACCGGTACGGTGGAGTTTGTTGCACCGGACAACGTTCACACCACCAACCCGGATCTGACCAACAGCATCACCGGCACTACTGGCGGTAACTACGAGGAGCTCGAGACCTCGGGTGAAACCACCGTCACCGTTACTGACGGTCCTGGCACCCAGAACGAAACCGGCCTGTCGTTGAGCGCCACTGGCAGCGTTGACGAAGGCGGTCAGATCACTTACACCGCCACGCTGACCCACCCAGCTGGCACGGCGATGACCGTGACCCTGAGTAACGGCGCCGTGATCAACATCCCCGCCGGGGAAACCACTGGCTCGGTCGACTTCGATGCGCCGAAGGATGACGTCTATATCGACGCCGGTACCGTTGAAGCCTCCATCGAAAGCACCACCGGTGGCGATTTCGAGAAGCTGGCCGTAGACGAGACTCCAGCTGTTACCGAAGTCAAAGACACCACCGACACTTCGACCGTGGAGCTGACCGCAGATGTCGGCACTATCGGTGAAGGCGGCGTGATCACTTACACCGCTACCGTTAGTGCGCCTGTCACCGGCTCGGACCTGGTTATCAACCTGGCCAACGGTCAGCACATCACCATTCCGGTTGGCCAGAGCACCGGTACCGTTGAATACACGGCCCCAGACAACGTCCATACCACCAACCCGGATCTGACCAACAGCATCACCGGCACCACTGGCGGTAACTACGAGAAGCTCGAAACCTCGGGTGAAACCACCGTCACCGTTACTGACGGTCCTGGCACCCAGAACGAAACCGGCCTGTCGTTGAGCGCCACTGGCAGCGTTGACGAAGGCGGCCAGATCACCTACACCGCCACACTGACCCATCCGGCTGGCACGGCAATGACCGTGACCCTGAGTAACGGCGCCGTGATCAACATCCCCGCCGGGGAAACCACTGGCTCGGTCGATTTCGATGCGCCGAAGGATGACGTCTATATCGACGCCGGTACCGTTGAAGCCTCGATCGAAAGCACCACCGGTGGTGATTTCGAGAAACTGGCCGTTGACGAAACCCCAGCCGTTACCGAAGTCAAAGACACTACCGACACTTCGACCGTAGAACTGACCGCAGATGTCGGCACTATCGGTGAAGGCGGCGTGATTACTTACACCGCGACCGTTAGCGCCCCAGTCACCGGCTCCGACCTGGTCATTAACCTGGCCAACGGTCAGCACATCACCATTCCAGTGGGTCAAAGCACCGGTACGGTGGAGTTTGTTGCGCCTGACAACGTCCATACCAC